>CANGXM010000246.1 GCA_947457845.1 Rhodospirillales bacterium
GGCGCCCTCGACCGCGTCGCGGGCCTCGCCCCCGGGCGCCTGCGCGTCGCGCGGGCGGGGGACAAGCTGCACAAGGCGGCCGCGCTGGTCGCCGCGGCGGATGGAGCGGAACTCTACCGGCGCCTCGTCTCGCAATGGACCGGCCCGCTGCCGATCCGCGGCGCGGTCGAGCCCGGCTTCCGCATCGACGATCCCGCGATGGCCGGCGTGCCCGAGGGAGCGGCGCGGATGCAGCTCTGCGACACCCTCTCCTACCTTCCCGACGACATCCTCGCGAAGGTCGACCGGGCCAGCATGGCGGTGGCGCTCGAGGCGCGCGTTCCGCTGCTCGACCCGGAGGTGGTGGCCTTCGCCTGGCGCCTGCCGATGCGCCAGAAGGTCCGCGACGGGCGCGGCAAATGGATCCTGCGCCGGGTTCTGGCACGGCACGTCCCGCCGGCCCTGTTCGAGCGGCCGAAGACCGGGTTCGGCGTGCCGCTGGACGGGTGGCTGCGGGGTCCGCTGCGGGACTGGGCGTCCGACCTGCTGGCACCGGGGGACGGAACCGTGCCGCTCGATGGCGCGGCGGTCGGGGCGGCCTGGGCGGAACACCTGTCCGGGCGCCGGAACCGCGCCTACGCCCTCTGGCCGGTGCTGATGCTCCGGGCATGGGAGCGCCGGTGGCTTACCTCCGACGCGGGCGGTGCGCGCCGATCCGCCTGATCGGGGACACCCCGACGGCGCGCGTGCCGCGTTCGGTCGTGCCGTGCCATGGTTCCACGCGTCGGAGCGGGTGACATCCGCCCGACTTCGAAATATAGGCTTCGGACGCACATGCGACGGTCCCGGGTCCGCGGGGCCGGACAGGAGGAGACGCGGTATGGACGGTAAGGTCGGGACTGCGGTGCTGCCCGTCATCCTCTCGGGCGGGAGCGGATCGCGCCTGTGGCCCATGTCGCGGGAACTGTTCCCCAAGCAGTTGCAGGCGCTGCTCGGCACGCGGACGATGCTGCAGGAGACGGTGGAGCGCGTGTCCGGCCCCGCCTTCGAGGCGCCGATGGTCGTCTGCAACGATTCGCACCGCTTCATCATCGCCGAGCAGATGCGCCAGATGGGCGTGACGCCTGGCGAGATCGTGCTGGAGCCGGTCGCCCGCAACAGCGCGCCGGCCATCGCGGTCGGTGCGCTGCGCGCGCTCGAGCGGTTCGCGGACCCGCTGATCCTCGTGCTGGCCGCCGACCACCGCATCGGCGACGTGGCCGCGTTCCGCGCGGCGGTCGCGGCCGCGGTGCCGGTCGCGGCCGCCGGCCATCTGGTCGCCTTCGGCATCACGCCGACCGGGCCGGCCACGGGCTACGGCTACATCCGCAAGGGCGCCCCGGTGGGCGACGGGGCCTCGCGGGTCGACCGCTTCGTCGAGAAGCCGCCCCTCGCCGATGCCGAGCGGATGGTCGCCGACGGCCGCCACCTCTGGAACGGCGGCCTCTTCCTCTTCCCCGCCCGGACGCTGATCGAGGAGATGGAGCGGCTGGCGCCGGCGGTGGTCGCGGCGGCACGGGCCGGCGTGGCGGCGGCGCGACGCGACATCGACTTCCTGCGCCTCGACGCGACCGCCTTCGCCGCCTCCCCCGACATCTCCATCGACTATGCGGTGATGGAAAAGACCGACCGCGCGGCCGTCGTGCCGATGGATGTCGAATGGTCGGACATCGGCAGCTGGGCGGCGCTTTGGGACGTCGCGGAGAAGGACGCGGCCGGGAACGCCGTCGTCGGCGACGCGGTGTTCGAGGGGACGCGGAACAGCTACGTCCGCTCCGACAGCGGCCTCCTGACCGCCGTCGTCGGGCTCGACGACGTCGTCGTGGTGACGACCGAGGACGCGGTCCTCGTCTGCGCCCGCGACAAGGCGCAGGACGTGAAGAAGGTCGTGGAGCGCCTCAAGGCCGCCGGGCGGGAGGAGCCGACCGTCCACCGCCGCGTCTATCGCCCCTGGGGCTTCTATCAGACGCTGGAGCGCGGAGAACGGTTCCAGGTCAAGCGCCTGACCGTCTATCCGGGCCGCCAGCTGTCCCTCCAGCGCCATTTCCACCGCGCCGAGCACTGGGTCGTCGTCAACGGCACGGCGCTGGTGGAATGCGGGGAGAAGAAGACGCTCGTCGGCGAGAACGAGAGCGTCTACATCCCGCTGGCCGCACGCCACCGCCTCGCGAATCCCGGCAAGGTGATGCTGAACCTCATCGAGGTGCAGTCGGGCCCCTATCTCGGCGAGGACGACATCGTCCGCTACGACGAGACGCTGGAAGTTCAGCCGGATGCAGCCGAATAGCGGCGGCGGACGGACCGTTCTCGTCACCGGTGCCGGCGGGTTCGTGGGGCGGGCGCTGGTGCCCCGCCTCCTCGACCGCGGCGACCGGGTCCGTGCCCTGGTCCGCGCCGGCGGTCGCCCGGCCCCGGCGGCATGTGAGACCGTCGCGGTGGCCGACATGGCCGCGGCGGACTGGCCGGCGCTCGTCGCCGGGTCCGACGCGGTCGTCCATCTCGCCGCGCGCGTCCACCGGGCGGGCGAGACCGGGGCGGCCGCCGCGGACGCCTATCGCCGCGACAACACCGACGCCACCCGCGCCCTCGCCGAGGCCGCCGCCGTGGCGGGCGTGGGCCGTTTCGTCCTCGTCTCGACCGCCCACGTGGTCCCGCTGGTGGAGGCGATCGGCCTCGGCCGCACGACCGAGGCGGCGGCCTGGGCCGAGCACCCCTACGGCATGAGCAAGGTGGAGGCCGAGGCCGCGGTGCTGCGCGTGCGCGCCGCGACGGGCCTGCCCGCTGTCGTGCTCCGCCCGCCGCTCGTCTACGGGCCGGGTGCGGTCGCGAACATCGCGGCACTGCTGAAGGCGGTACGCTGGGGCGTGCCGCTTCCGCTGGGCGCCGTCCGCAACCGGCGCAGCCTCGTCTACGTCGGGAACCTCGCCGCCGCGATCGAGGCGGCGATCGACCATCCGGCGGCCCCGGGGCACGTGTTCGCCGTCAGCGACGACGACGACGTCTCGACGCCCGAACTCGTCCGCCGCCTCGCCCGTGCGCTCGGGCGGCGCGCGCCGTGGATGCCGGCCGTCCCGCCGCCCGTGCTGGCGCGCCTCCTGCGCCTCGCCGGGCGGGAGGGGTGGATCGAGCGGCTGACCGGCGATGCCTTCGTCGACGCCGGACCGCTGCGCGAAACGCTCGGCTGGACGCCACCCCACACGATGGACGAGGGGCTTCGGTCGCTGCGGACGGGGTGACGCTCGCCCTTGCGCGCGCGCCGCGCCGCGACCTAGTGTCCGGCGTCCTTCCATCGATCCGGACCCGCACGGGGCCGGGAGGCCCATGGTCCAGCTTGTCCCGACCGCCGCGGCGGCGAACGGGCGCCCACTCGGCGGCGCGGCGTTCGGCTGGCTCACCGGTCTCGCGCTCCTGCTCGCCGTCAGCCTCGGCGCGATCGACGGATCCTCGATGGGGGCGATCGTCCCCGCCTACGCCGTCCTCGGCCTCGCGCTCGCCGTCGTGGCGCGCGTGCCGCTCGGACCGGTCGACCGGTGGACCGTGGCGCTCGTCCTCCTCTTCCTCCTGTGGATGGCGGCGTCGACGGCGCTCGCCGGCCGCGGGTCGCGCGGGCTGGGGCGGGTGGGCCAGATGGCCACGGTCCTCCTCCCCCTCCTCCTCCTTCTCCCGCTCGCGGGGCCAGCGGAACGGACCGTCCGGCGCCTGATCGGGGCCGTCGCCGCCGTGGCGGCCATCGTCGCTGCGGTGCTCGGCCTCGAACTGCTCCTCGACGCCCCGGTCGCGCAGGCGCTCTGGTCCCAGAACGCGACGCGCTACAACCGCGGCCTCGCCTGCCTCGTGATCCTCGTCTGGCCGCTCGCCGCGGCGGCGGGCCCGCGCCTCGCCCTGCCGCTCCTGGTGGCGGTGGGCTTCATGGCGGGGGCGAGCGAATCCGCGACCGCCCGCCTCGCCTTCGCCGTGGGATCGGTGGTGGCGCTCGCGGCCCTCGTCCTGCCGCGGGTCACGGTCGCCGCGGTCGCCGCCGGCAGCGGGCTCCTCCTCCTCGCCGCACCGGTCGTGTTCCACGGGATCGAGTGGGTGATGCCGCTGACGCGCGAGATCCCCGCCTCGTGGATCGAGCGGCTGGACATCTGGCGCGAGGCGACGACCGTCATCGCCGGCGCGCCCTGGACCGGGCACGGGCTTCGGATGATGCGCGACGTGGCGCCGCTGCCGCCGGTCATGTCGGCCTACACCCACCTCCACAACGTGCTGCTGCAGGTCTGGCTCGACCTGGGATTCGTGGGCGCGGCGGTCGCGTTCGCCCTGGCGCTCCGCCTCCTCCTCCTGTCGCGCCGCCTCGACGCCGCCGCCGTGCCCTTCGCCGCGGCGGCCTGGGTCGCGGCGCTGGTCACGGTGATGTCCGGCTTCGAGGTGTGGAGCGAGGCGATGCTGGGGATGTTCGCCTTCGCGGCCTTCCTCTTCGCCGCGAGCGCGCGGGCGGCACCGGGGCGCTGAGCGTCAGGAGGCCGCGCGCGCGGCACGGGTCCGTCCGGACAGGACGCTCCCCACGATGGCGACCGCGACCGGCGCCAGCACCGGCAGGTAGATCAGCGGGACGAGCCGCGCGTCCCGCACGCTGAGGTTCAGCATCGCCAGAAGCGTGACCTGCAGCCCCACCGCGATCGCCGTCGCCGCCACGAGGCGCCGGGTGCGTCCGCGCCGGTTGTGCTCCTCGTTCAACAGCAAGATCAGCGCCACGAGCGCCATCGCCGGGATCAGCAGCGGCATCGCAAGCCGCTGGTTGAACTCGACGACGAGCCGGTTGCGCGACCGTTCGCTGGCGAGGTCGTCGGACGTGGGGGTCAGGAGGCTCCAGGTCGCACGCTCGCGCGCGTCGGGAACGCGGGCCCCCACGGCGGGGCGCGGCAGCTCGAACTCGATCGCGTACCGCTCGAAGGTGAGTTCGGAGACCCGGCCCGTCGCCCGGTCCAGCTCCTGGCGGGTGCCGTCGCGCACGAGAAGCCGCAGCACGTCGCCCGACGCCAGCACGCTGCCGCGCGCCGCCACCAGGGTCGACGGCCGCTCTGGCGTGCGGAGGTCGTGGACCACGAGGCCCGCCAGTTCGTTCGTGCCGGCGCGGTCGCGGACGTAGACCGTGAGGCCCGACCCGATCTCGGTGAACTGCCCTTCGCGCAGGACGACGTTCGAAAGCCCCGCCCGCATGATCTGCTGGAGGCGCACGACCTCGCGGTTCGCGATGGGGGAGATCACCATCGTCAGGAACAGGCCGACGGCGGTGAAGACCGCGACGACGGCCAGCGCCGGCCCCGCCAGCGAGACCGGCCCGATGCCGGCGGCCCGCATGACGATCAGCTCGCTCTCCTGGATCAGCCGGTTGTAGGTGAACAGGAGGCCGACAAGCACGCCGAGCGGCAGGATCATCGGCAGGAAGGTCGGCAGCATCGACGCCATGACCTGCGCGAACAGGCCGAACGACGCGCCGGCCGTCAACGCGAACTCGATCACGCGCAGCGACAGCACGAGCCAGATGGCCCCGCACAGGACGGCGGTGACGAGCAGGCAGCTCGTCGCCAGCTGGCGGAAGAGATAGATCCAGATCCTCATCGCGGACCACCATAGGCGGCGGGCGGGCCGCCCGCCACGGGCAATGCCGAGGCGCTCCGACGGACAGGGCGGCGGGTACCCGACGCCCTCAGGCCGCCGTGCCGGAAAGCCGCACCCAGCCGGGCACGGTCGGGTGAATGACCGCCTCGCCGGCCCGGATCGTGGCGGCGCCGGACCCGACCGCCGCCAGCGCCTCCAGCCGGACGAGCGCCAGCCCGCGGTCGCCGAGGCTCGACCGCATCTCGCCCGCGTCGGGTCCGTCCGGCCCGAGGGTCAGCGGCGTCCCCGGCGGCGGCGCCGCGCCCTCGATGCGGACCGGCAGCAGCCGCTTCTTCACGAGACCGCGGTACCGGGTGCGGGCGGTGAGTTCCTGGCCCATCCAGCAGCCCTTGGTCCAGGAGACGGCGTTCATCTCGTCGAACCCGTTCTCCAGCAGGATCGCCTTCTCGAGCGCGAGATCGGCCGCGTCCTCCGGCACGCCCAGCCGAAGGCGCAGGTCGCGATACACGTCGGCGTCGAGGCGTGGCAGGCCGAGGGCGGCGAGCGTCGCGTCGGCCGTTTCGGCCGGCAGCAGCAGCCGCGCGCCGAGCGCCGCGAGCCGCGGGTCGA
>CANGXM010000247.1 GCA_947457845.1 Rhodospirillales bacterium
AACGGGCGGCGAGGACCGAGACGAACAGCCAGGCGACGGCGACCACGGCGACCACCGCCGCCGCAAGCGCCTGGGGCGCCTGCGGCCACAGGAGAGCGGTCGCGACGGCGACCAGCGCCGCCACGACCAGCGCGCCGGCCGTCGCGAGCACATCAGGCGGCATCGAACGCGGCCGGCCCGTCACCTCTTCCCGCCCCTCCCCTCGGCCGCGCCGCCATCGTGGCCGGCGCATGCCTCGCGTCCGAGTGTGGCCCAACGGTGGTGGGGATTCCAGTGGCGGACGGCCGGCCGCGCGTCAGGGCGCGCCGGGGGGATGCGCGGCGATCGCGGCGACGATGGCGTCCTCGTCCATGCCCTTGGTCACCGCCTCCCAGAGCGCGAGGAAGTTGAAGAGGACGCCGCCCTTGATCGCGACCCCGTCGAAACGGCGGTCGTCGGGATGGACAGGCAGGGTGTCGAACACGGCCTTCACGCTCGCCCGGGCGACGTCGGTCGGCGACCGCGGGGCCGCGAGGCGGGTCTGGTCGAGGCGGGTGTCGAACGTCGCGACGGCGTCCGACCAGTCGGTCCGGTGCGCCGGCACGCCCTGCGAGGCGAGCGCGTCGCGGTAGACGGTCCGCAGCACCGCGTGGAACGCGTCCAGGTGATCGGCCAGACGGGGCCGGAGGTGCGATTCCAGCGCGAGCACCGCGTCCGCGAGGACGACGGCGAAGGTCTCCCAGCGGCAGAAGGCGAGCGCCGTCTGGAACCCCGGATCGGCGAACAGCCGGTCCTTGTTAACGCCGGCCTTGACCTCGCAATAGGCGACGACGGTCCGCTGCGCCGCGAAAGCCGCGCGCTTCTCGACCATTATCCGCAATTCAGAAATGGTCTTTGCGCGATCCGCCCCCCGGACCATTCGGTTGATCAGGTTCCTGATCAAGATGACACATCCACACAATTCGTATGGTAATTGTCATTTCGGACCCGTGTCATGCCATTCGCCTTGTCAAGGGAGTCAGCCGGGTGATATTGCACGTCTTGACGGCTGCACGCGACCCCGCGTCGCAGACCGGTTGTGCGTGCGTCTCGTCTGCTGGTTCGCTTGGGGGGCGGCTCGGCGGGGGGCCCAAGGAAAAGGGGAGGTTCGGTACGACATGTCTCAACCCGACATCACGCCGGAAAAGGCCCAGCAGTACTGGGCCAGGACGTCCGGCCTCATGTGGATCATGCTGGCAATCTGGTTCGTGTTCAGCTTCGCGATTCACCTGTTCGCGCCCTCGCTCAACGTGATCCACATCCTCGGCTTCCCCTTCGGCTTCTACATGGCCGCGCAGGGATCGCTGATCGTGTACGTCGTCGCGCTCTTCTGGTTCTCCAAGCGCCAGAATGAGATCGACGAGGAATTCGGCGTCGCCGAGGATTGAGGAGGACGCCATGAACGAGAAGAGCGATTTCATCAGCAATCTCGGCAAGATCTACGGTTACTACACCGGAGGCTTCGCCGGCTTCGTCATCATCCTTGCCATCCTCGAGCAGATGGGCGTGCCCGATCGCGTGATCGGCTACCTGTTCCTGTTCCTGACGATCGGCGTGTATGCCTTCATCGGCATCATCTCGCGCACGCAGCAACTCTCCGAATACTACGTCGCCGGGCGTCGCGTCCCCGCGATCTACAACGGCATGGCCACCGGTTCCGACTGGATGAGCGCCGCGTCGTTCATCGGCATGGCGGGCACGCTCTACCTCCAGGGCTATCAGGGCCTCGCCTTCATCCTCGGGTGGACGGGCGGCTATCTTCTCGTCGCGATCCTGCTGGCGCCGTACCTGCGCAAGTTCGGCCAGTACACGGTGCCGGACTTCCTTGGCGCCCGGTTCGGCGGCAACGCGGCGCGCCTGATGGGCGTGGTCGTGCTGATCACCGCGTCGTTCGTCTACGTCACGGCGCAGATCGTCGGCGTCGGCCAGATCGCCTCGCGCTTCCTGAACCTGAGCTTCGAGGTGGCCTGCTTCGTCGGCCTCGGCGGCATCCTCGTCTGCTCGATGATGGGCGGCATGCGCGCCGTCACCTGGACCCAGGTGGCGCAGTACATCATCCTCATCATCGCCTACCTCATCCCCGCGGTCCTGATGTCGGTCGAGGTGACCGGCGTCCCGATCCCGCAGCTCATGTACGGTCAGGCGCTCGAGCAGATCGAGCAGATCGAGAACACGTGGCGAGCGGCCGGCGTGGCCGTGGCTCCGCACTCCTCCGCGTTCGTCGGCGCGAACGGCCAGTTCAACATGAACCTGGCGCTCAACTTCTTCGCGCTGATCTTCTGCCTGATGGTCGGCACCGCCTCGCTGCCGCACATCCTGATGCGCTACTTCACGACCCCGTCCGTGCGTGACGCGCGCAAGTCGGTGGCGTGGAGCCTGTTCTTCATCTTCCTGCTCTACTTCACGGCGCCGGCCTACGCCGCCTTCGCGAAGCTTGAGGTCTACACCAACGTGATCGGCCAGCCGATCGCCTCGCTCCCGGGTTGGCTCAAGACCTGGGGCGGCATCGGCCTCGTCGGCGCGTGCGACGCGCCCAACGCCGCGACGATCTACTCGATCTGCGCCGGCGTCGTGGGCAACAACGACGGCATCCTCCAGTTCAACGAGTTCCGCATCAACCCGGACGCGATCGTCATCGCGACCCCGGAGATCGCGGGCCTGCCGTACGTCATCGCCGGCCTCGTGGCGGCGGGCGGCCTCGCGGCCGCGCTGTCGACCGCCGACGGCCTGCTCCTGGCCATCGCCAACGCGCTCAGCCACGACGTCTACTACCGCATGATCGACCGGAACGCCCCGACCGAGAAGCGCATGCTCATCTCGCGCGTGCTCCTCGTCATCGTGGCGGGCCTGTCGGCGTGGTTCGCGGCGTCGGCCGGTGCGGACATCCTGTTCCTCGTCGCCTGGGCCTTCTCCATCGCCGCCGCCGGCCTGTTCGCGGCGCTGGTTATGGGCGTCTGGTACAAGGGCACGACGAACACCGGTGCCCTCGTCGGCATGATCGTCGGCTACGTCGTGACCTTCGGCCTCCTTCTGTGGACGGAGTTCGGGGGCGTCGGCTTCGTCGAGACCTTCGGCTCGGCGGACGCGATCCGGGCGGCCTACACGCAAGCGAGGATGGCGATCCCGGCCACGATCGAGGCCGGCCCGCTGCACGGCGTGCTCGGCATGTGGGCGGACAGCCAGCTCGTCCGCGGCCGCGTGGTGGCGCGCTTCTGTGGCATCGCCAACATCGCGGGCGGCATCTTCGGCGTGCCTCTTGCCTTCATCGTGACCTACGCGGTGAGCAAGTTCACGACGCAGCCGACGCAGGCGATGAAGGACTTCATCGACTCGATCCGCGTTCCGCGCGGCAACGTGAAGCTGGCCGACAACAGCGCGGTGGAATGACCGCCTGATCTGTCGCATCTAACGGGCGGGGTCCGGAGACGGGCCCCGCCCTTTCTTTTTCGATCGCCGTTTCCGCGAGGCGCCATGACCGACGCCCCCGATTTCCTCTGGGGATACCTGCCCTTCTGGATCTCCATGTACGTCCTGTCGGCGGTCGCCTGGACCTGCCTCGCCCGCTTCCTTCTCGGTTTCTTCGTGAGCCACGACAGCCGGAACTACATCTGGCGCGGGTTCCGCATCCTCACCGACTGGATCGTCCTGACCACCCGCTTCGTGACGCCTGCGATGATCCCGGGCCTCGCCATTCCGGTCCTCGCCTTCGTCTGGGTCTTCGTGCTGCGGGCGTTCGTCGCGATCATGCTGCTGCAGGTCGGCATGGTGCCGATGCTGCGGTCGGCGGGTTGAAGGGAGGGGAGGTGCGCATGTCGGACCGCGACATCTTCGTCGGCGTGATGATCGTCTGCTTGATCAACGGAATCTTCTCGCCTTTCATCATCTACGTCCTCGGGCTGGCACCGCTCTGGGTGCCGGGCTTCCTCGCGACGGAACCGGGCATGATCGCCTATTTCTCGTCCCTGATCCTGTCGACGCTGACGCTGATGGCGAGCGGCGTGCCCGCCGCCCTTTACGAGCGCCTCGTCGGCGACGGCGGAAGCTCGCGGACCTCGGCGTCGATCTGGCTGGGGGGCGCGCTCTTCCTCTCGATCCCGGCGTTCGCCCGTCTGGCGGGCGGGCTCTGACGGACGGGCGGCGATGGACAGCCTCGAACGCATCCGCAAGGCCGCAGACGAGAGCGTCGCACGGGCCTGCGGGTTCGCCGTCCTGGGTATCGGATCGGTGATGGCCGCGCTCAGCTTCGACGCGCTGCTGGCGGCCAAGTCCGGCGCCATCCTGACGTCGCTGATGGCGGCCGTCCTCCACGCCCGCGCCGAGCAGGCCCCCAAGCGGCCCTTCAAGACCACCGAGGTCTACGCGATCCTCGACCGGAAGCTGGGCGTGCCGGCATCCCATGCGCAGCGGCTCGTCGGCAACGCGCTTCAGGACAGCTATCGCCGGCACGGCACGCTGGCCCTTTGGGGCGCCGGCGCGCTTTGGGCCGTCACGGTCGCGCTGACGCTCGTCCGCCTTCTCGGCTGAGGCGGCCGCGGGCGACCGGGAGGGACCACCGACGCAAAACGGCCGGCACCGGGTCGCCCCGGGCCGGCCGTTCCGTTCGAGGGGTCCCGCCGCCGTGGCGGCGGGACCGGACGATCAGCGCGCCTCGTCGGCGAAGATGTCCTTCTTGTGCGTGTTCGGCACGAACAGCGCACCGATCACGACGGTCATGCCCGCGATGATGATCGGGTACCAGAGGCCGCTGTAGGTGTTGCCCGTCGTCGCGATGATGGCGAACGACGTCGCGGGCAGCAGACCGCCGAACCAGCCGTTGCCGATTTGGACGTGCCCGTCGGATTGAACTGGAACGAGCAGTCGTCCGGGTTCGCGACCACGACCACCTTGGTGTTCTGCTGGGCGCGGTAGAGGGCCGGGTTCGCGGTCTCGGTGATGAACTAAGACCGGGAAGTCGGTGACCATGGCGAGCGCGCAGCCGGCGAGGATGATCGGCTTTCGGCCGATCCGATCCGACAGCGAGCCGAAGATCACGAAGCCGCCGGTGCCCAGGATCAGCGACCACGCGATCAGCATTTTCGAGGTGAACATGTCGATGCACAGGATGTTCTGGATGAAGAACAGCGCGTATAATTGGCCTGTATACCAGACGACAGCCTGACCGTCGACGGGGCCGAACAGCGCGAGGACCGCGACCTTCGCATTCTTCCACTGGACGAACGCTTCGGAGATCGGGGCCTTGGAGTGGGTGCCCTCCTCGTTCATCTTCTTGAAGGCGGGGCTCTCCTCCATCTGCAGGCGGAGCACGATCAGGATGACGGGCGCGGCCCAGCCGATCGTCTCGTATCCGGGCAGCAGGCCGACGACGAACGTCGACGCGCCCATGATCAGGATCGTGATCAGGAAGGTGTACTTGCCCCGACAAGGTCGCCCAGACGCCCGAACACCAGCGCGCCGAACGGACGGACGAGGAAGCCCGCCGCGAAGGCGAGCAGCGCGAACACGTCGCGGGTGGCCTCGGGGAAGGACGAGAAGAATTGCGCACCGATGATCGCGGCGAGCGAGCCATAGAGATAGAAACCATACCAATCGAAAACGGTTCCCGCCGACGAGGCGAGGATCACGCGCTTCAGTTCCCGCGTCATCGGACGCTTTCGCACGTCGACGCCGTCTACCGCGACTTGAGCCACGCCTCCCTCTCCGCTTGCGCCCGTTTGGCGGGCAACTCGTCCTCCTGACATCCGCACGGCGGCGTCGGCCCGGACGGGTGCGGCGGACCGGCACCCGTCGAAGCCGCGCTCGAAAGACCGGATTTCCGAGACGACAAGAGGGTCTTTACGGGCGCTGCGATCCTGAGGTCAAGAGCACGGGACCGTGAGATCCCAAGGATTGAGCCAGATCAAATCCTTCCCGGAGCGACAACCCACACTTCTGGTCAGGTTTTCCGCGGAACGAGGGCGCGATACCGCACCCCGCCGGTCACCAGCCCTCGCCGCGCAAGCGGAGATGGCGACGGGCGGCGACGCGCACCGCCGCATCCGGGTCGTCGGCGAGCCGCGCGAGGGCCGCGGCCGCCCGATCGTCGTCGTCCGCCGCACCCAGCGCC
>CANGXM010000248.1 GCA_947457845.1 Rhodospirillales bacterium
CTGCCCTGCCCGTCGGACGCCGACGTGGCGCGGGCGTGCGGAAGCCGGTCCGCCGGCCGGGCGCGCCGCCTCCTCGCCTACATGGAACAGCGCGGACACATCGTCATGCGCGAGGCCCGCGACGGCCGGATCATCGCGATCGCCGGCCTCGCGTGGGAGACAGCACCCGGCGACGCCGGGGCGGGCGGCGACGCGCTGGCCGCGACCGGCTGAGGTCGCCGCCGCCGGACCCGGGGCGGGCCGGCGTTCGCCTCAGAACGCCGCGACCTGCCCGTCCCGACGGCTCTCCGATCCGCCGACGTAGCCATCCGCCAGGCGGGCGATGATCTGCCCCGCGCCGAACTCGGTGCTCCCGAGGGGCGAGCGGGCGACGGGATGCCCGCGCTCCGCCAGGGCGGCGAGGGTGGCCTCCGGCGTCTCGTGCTCCACCGTGACCGACCGGTTGTCGTCGGCGACCCGCCAGCGTGGCGCGTCGAGGGCCGTCTGCGGTCCCTGTCCGTGGTCGACCATGCGGGCGACCATCTGCAGGTGCCCCTGCGCCTGCATCGTGCCGCCCATCACCCCGAAGGCGGCGAGCGGCCGTCCGGCGCGGGTGATGAAACCGGGGATGATGGTGTTGAGCGGACGCTTGCCGCCCGCGACCTCGTTCGGATGCCCCGGTTCGAGGGTGAAGAAGGCTCCACGGTTGTTGAGCGCGATCCCGGTGCCCGGGATCACGACGCCCGAGCCGAAGCCCATGTAGTTCGACTGGATGTAGGACACCATCATGCCGGACGGATCGGCGGCGCAGAGATAGACGGTGCTGGCCCCGGCCGGGTCGCCCGGCGTCGCCTCCCCGGCCCGGCGGGGGTCGATCGTCGCGGCACGACGCCGCAGATAGGCGGGGTCGATCAGCGCCGCGGGCGGCAGCCGCATGTGCGCGGGATCGCTCACGTGGCGATAGAGATCCGCCATGGCGAGCTTCAGCGCCTCGATCTGGAGGTGCAGCGTCGCCGGATCGTCGGCGCCGCCGGGCGGCACGCCCAGCGCGTCGAGGATGCCCAGCGCCATCAGCGCGGCGATCCCCTGCCCGTTCGGCGGGATCTCGTGCACCGTGGTGTCGCGGTAGCGGACGGCGATCGGATCGACCCAGTCGGCCGTGTGGGCGGCCAGATCGGCCTCGGTCATCAGCGCGCCGCACGCGCGGGCGAAGGCGGCGATCCGGCCGGCGATGTCGCCGCGGTAGAAGTCGTCGCCGCCGGTGGCCGCGATGCGCTCCAGCGTCGTCGCGTGCGCCTCGCTGCGGAACCGCTCCCCGACGCCGGGCGCACGGCCGCCCGGCAGGAAGCATTCGGCGAAGCCGGGCAGATCCTTGAGGTTCGGCACCGCGTTCGCCCACTGCCGCGCGATCGTCGGCGACACGAGGAACCCACGCCGCGCGTGCTCGATCGCGGGCTCGAACAGGCGGGCGAAGGGGAGCCGGCCGAACCGGTCCGACAGCGCCCGCCATGCGGCCACGGCGCCGGGAACCGTCGCCACGTCCCACCCGCGCTGCGGCAGCCGCGACTGTCCGTCGAACCTCGCACGGGTCAGGGCCGAAGGCGCCCGGCCGGAACTGTTGAGGCCGTGAAGGCCCTCGCCGTCCCAGACGATGGCGTAGGCGTCGCTGCCGATCCCGTTCATGGTCGGCTCGACCACCGTGAGCGCGATGGCGGTGGCGATCGCCGCGTCGGCGGCGCTTCCGCCCTCGCGCAAGGCCCAGAGACCGGCCTGCGCCGCGAGCGGCTGCGTCGTGCAGACCATCGCGTCGCCGTAGACCGGCGGGCGGCGCGACGGATAGGGCGTCTCGGCGAGGGCGGGGGTGGGGGGCGTCACGGCGGTGCTCCGGCTGGATCCGCCCGCACTCTATGCATCCGCCTCCGATCGAGGGACGAAAAATCAACGTTCCGTCTCCCAACGACGTCCCGTGGCTTCGTCCGGGGGGACGCAGAGAGATGACAGACGCCAACACGACGCTGGTCGCCATCTCCGCCGCGGTGGAGGCGCAGAGCGCCGCCACGATCGAGATCGCGCGGAACGTCGAGCCGGCGTCCGCCGGCACGTCGGCGGTGACGAGCCGCATGGGCCTCGTCACGGGAGAGGCGAACGAGACCGGCGACGCCTCGCGCGAGGTCCTCGCGGCCGCGGCCGATCTGTCGACCCAGTCGGACCGGCTGGAAGGCGAAACGGGCGCCTTCGTGGAGGCGCCGCGGACGGTGGTGTGAGGGAGGCTTTAGCGCGGGGGTTCCCCCTCACCCGGCGCCCAGCAGCCGCAGGCACGCCCCGAAGAGGCGCGACCCGGGGTCCGCCAGCTCGAGCGGCGAATCGAAATGGTGGCGCCCCGCCTGTTCCCACGCGTCGAGCGATCCGCCCTGCTCGCCCCACGTCCGCGCGAAAGCGCGCGACTGGCGGACGAACTCCGGCGTCTCGCACTCGGCGCAGACCACGAGGGTCGGAACGACCCGTTCGCGTGGCAGGAGAAGGGGGCTGTTGCGTGCCACCGCGGCCGAATCGAGCCCGAGCGGCGCATTCACGTAGCTGAGGCGGATCGGTTCGAGGTCGTAGACCCCGCCGATCAGGACCAGGGCCGCGGGGACCGCGTCGTCCGCCGCACCCGGCGCGGCGAGCATGGCCGAGAGCTGCGCCCCGGCGGAATGACCGGCGACGACCACCCGCTCGGGGTCGGCGCCGAACGTCGCCGCGTTCCGATGGATCCAGGCGACGGCCGCCCTGACCTCGGCGACGATGTCGTCGAGCGTCGCGTGCGGGGCGAGGGTGTAGTTGACCGCGACGAAGTCCACGCCGCGCTCGACGAAGGCGGCGGCGGGATAGGTGCTGTCGTCCTTGTGGAGCGCCTGCCAGTAGCCGCCGTGGACGAAGACCATGACCGGCCTGTCCGACCCGGCCGCCGGGAACCAGTCGAGCGTCTGCGCCGCCCCCGGCCCGTAGGCGAGGCCGAGGCGGGCCCCCGGGGCGAGCGCGGCGCGGACCGCCGCGCTGCGGTCGCGGTAGGCGTCGAGAAAGACGCCGATGTCCTCGATCATCGAGCTCGGCGAATAGGCGCGGTCGAGTTCGGCCTGCGTCAGGCCCCGCCAGACGACCGGTCCGCTCACAGCGAAACCCATCCCGGCGGCGGCTGCTTGCCCGGGTGGACCGTGCCGCAGGACGGGCAGGTGCGCGCCTTCTCGTCGGCGTAGAAAGCCGTGTAGAGGGGCGGCAGGTCGGCCACGATGTTCTTCACCGCCACCTCGATGCGGTGGACGAGGCCGCCGCACGAGAAGCAGAACCATTCGAACCCGTCCTTCGCGTCCGGCGTGCGGGCGCCCTCCACCACGAGGCCGACCGAGCCCGCGACGGGCCGCTGCGGCGAATGGCGGACGTGGGCGGGAAGCATAAACACGTCGCCCTCGCGGATGCGGACGTCCTCGATCCGGCCGTCGACGACGACCTTCAGGATCATGTCGCCCTTGAGCTGGTAGAAGAACTCCTCCACCGGATCGTCGTGGAAGTCGACGCGCTGGTTCGGACCGCCGACGACCTGGACGATCATCCCTGAATCCTCGAACACCAGCTTGTTGCCGACCGGCGGCTTCAGCAGGTGCGCGTGGGCGTCGATCCAGGCCTGGAAGTTGAAGGGCTTCGGGAGAGCGGGCATCGGCGGGGTCCTCGTCCTGGCGTCGGGTCAGTCGGCGGCGGCGGCCGGCGCGTCGGTCCGCAGGCCGCAGCCTTCGAACGCGGCCCGGATCGCGGCCTTCTCGGCCGCGGTGAGCGCGAGGCTCGGCCGGCGGACCGGCCCGCCCACCTGCCCAAGCAGATCCATCCAGTATTTCGCGTGGGCGTGCGGCTTGTCCGGCGGGCGGGTCGACTTGAAGGCGTGTCGGACGGGGTCGAGGCTGTCGCGAACCCTGCGCGCGGCCTCCACCTCGCCCCGGAAGGCGAGGTCGGTGTAGTCCGCGATCCGCCGGTCGACGCGCGTCTGGTAGAGGAAGGGCGGGTTGGAGCAGAGATAGAGACGCCAGCCCAGTTCGACGATGTTGTCGAACCACTCGTCCTCGGACGCGGAGGAGACGAGAAGCCGGTCCCCCGCGAGGCGCGTCAGCGTCGCATACATATCACGCGGCACGCTGTACTTGATGGCGACGACGTTGGGGATGTCGGCGATGCGGGCGCAGAGTTCCGGCGACATCAGATAGCCGCTGTCGGGGTGGCTCCACATCGCGATGCCGATGTCCACCTGCGCGGCGACGTGGCGGTAGTACTCCTCCACGACCGCGTCCGGCCGGTGGACGAAGTGGAGCACGGGCGCGTGGACCACGATCCAGTCCGCACCCACCGCCTGCGCGTGGCGGGCCAGCTCGATCACCGTGTCGAGGTTCTGGTCCGAGCAGGACATGATCGTCTGTGCCCGCCCCGCCGTGGCCTCCACCGCCAGCTCGAACGTCCGCTTGCGCTCGGCGACCGACATGGCGAAGAACTCGCCCTGCTTGCCGGCGATGAACAGGCCGGCGATGCCGAGGTCGTCGACCCAGTGGCGGACGTTGCGCCGGAACCCGTCCTCGTCCAGCGAGAGATCGGGGCGGAACGGCGTCAGGGCCGCCGCCCAGACCCCGCGCATGGTCGCCCGCGCATGCGCCTTGGCGTCGGCCTTCGCGTACTTCATGCCGTCCTCGCTCCGGTTTCCGGCGGTTCGGCATGATCGATCCCGAATGCGGGGGGCGCGTCAAGATCGCCGACGATTGACAGGCGCCCCGCAGCCCCCGACCCTGCCCGCCGCTCGGGGAGGGGGACCGGATCGATGGGTGGCACGGCGCGACTGGGCGAGCGGATGATCACGACCGCCGAGATGGCGGCCCTGTTCTCCGACCACGCGACGATCGGGCGCATTCTCGACTTCGAGGCGGCGCTGGCGCGGGCGCTCGCCGCAGCCGGCCTGTGCGGCGCCGACGAGGCGGCCGTGATCGCCGCCGCCTGCGACGCCGACCTCTACGATGCCGACCGCCTCGCGGAGGAAGGCGCACGCGCCGGGACCGTCGTGATCCCGCTGGTGAAGGCCCTGACGGGGCGGGTCGCCGCGGCGGCGCCCGACGCGGCCGCCCACGTCCATCGCGGCGCCACCAGCCAGGACGCGATCGACACGGGCCTCGTCCTCCAGCTGCGCGACGCGGTCGCGGTCCTCGACCGCGACCTCGCCCGGGCGGCCGACGCCGCGGCCGTCCTCGTGACGACGCACCGATCGACGCTCATGCTCGGCCGCACCCTGCTCCAGCCGGGCGGGCCCACGACGTTCGGCCTCAAGGCCGCGGGCTGGATGGCGGCGATCGACGCCGCCCGCCTGCGCATGCGTCGGGCCGCAGGGGACGCGCTCGTGCTTCAGTTCGGCGGCGCGGTCGGCACGCTCGGGTCGCTGGAGGGCGCGGGGATCGCGGTGGCCGAGGCGCTGGCCGGCGACCTCGGCCTCCCCTGCCCGCCCCTGCCCTGGCATTCCCGGCGCGACGACCTCGCCGCCCTCGCGGCGGCGGTGACGATCGGCACGGGCACGCTGGCCAAGGTGGGGCGGGACGTATCGCTCCTGATGCAGTACGAGGTCTCCGAGGCGGCGGAGCCCGGGGGCGGCGGACGCGGCGGCTCGTCGGCCATGCCGCACAAGCGGAACCCGACGGCCTCCATGATCGCGCGCGCGGCGGCGGCGCGGGCGAGCGGCCTGCTCGCGACGTTGACGGCGACGATGGACCACGAGCAGGAGCGCGCGGTCGGTGGCTGGCAGGCGGAGTGGGCCGTCTGGCCCGCCCTGATGGAGGTCGCGGCCGGCGCCGCCGCGGCGACGGTTGAGACGCTCGAAGGGCTGCGGGTGGACGACGCGCGGATGTCGCGGAACCTCGCGGCGCTGAACGGCGTGGTCCTGTCGGAGCGGCTTGCGCTCGCGCTGGCCTCCCGCCTCGGCAAGGGCGAGGCTCACGCACTCGTCGAAACCCTGACCCGCCGCGCCGTCGCCGACGGCCGGCCGCTCCGCGACGTCGCGGGGGAGACGGCTGCGGTGGCCGACCGGCTCGCGCCCGCCGAACTCGACGCGCTGTTCGACCCGCGCGGTGCGCTGGGCGC
>CANGXM010000249.1 GCA_947457845.1 Rhodospirillales bacterium
CCCGCGCCCCCGACGAAGCCGGCCGCGCCGGCCGCCGCCGCCCCGGCCGCGAAGGCGGGTCTCGACGCGAAGGATCTCGCCGACCGTCTCGGCATGCGGTACCGCGCCGTCGCCAACACGACGATGCGCAAGACGATCGCCCGCCGCCTGACCGAGTCGAAGCAGACGATCCCGCACTTCTACCTGACGATCGACTGCGAGGTGGACGCGCTCCTGAAGATCCGGGAGGAGCTGAACGGCCGCTCGCCCAAGGACGGCAAGGGCGCCTATCGCCTCTCGGTCAACGACTTCGTGATCAAGGCGGCGGCCGTCGCGTTGAAGCGGGTGCCAGCGGCGAACGCGTCGTGGACCGACGATGCGACCCTGCTCTACGAGCAGGCGGACATCTCGGTCGCCGTGGCGACGCCGGGCGGGCTGATCACGCCGATCATCAAGGCGGCGGAAGCCAAGGGCCTGTCGCAGATCTCGGCCGAGATGAAGGATCTCGCCGCGCGGGCGCGAGAAGGGAAGCTGAAGCCCGAGGAGTTCCAGGGCGGCACCTTCTCGGTCTCCAACCTCGGCATGTTCGGGATCAAGGACTTCGGCGCGGTCATCAACCCGCCCCAGGCCTGCATCCTGGCGGTGGGCGCCAGCGAGCAGCGGCCGGTGGTGAAGAATGGGGCGCTGGCCATCGCGACCGTCATGTCCTGCACCCTGTCGGTCGACCACCGGGCGGTCGACGGGGCGGTGGGTGCGGAGTACCTGCAGGCGTTCAAGACGATCGTCGAGGATCCGCTGTCGCTGCTGCTGTGAGGCCTGTATCGGCGCGAGACGGATGGATCCTCGCAATCGCGGGGATCCTTTGCCGCGGTCGGGAGTGACGCCATGACGCTGATCATCCGCGACGCCGTCCCCGCCGACGCCGCGACGATCGACAGGTTCGTGCGCGAACTCGCCCGCTACGAGCGGCTGGAGCACGAGGTCGAGGCGACGCCGGCGGATTTCGCGGCAGCACTCTTCGCCCCGGATCCGAAGGTCTTCGCCCTGATCTGCGAGAGCGACGGGCAGGCGGTCGGTTTCTGCGTCTGGTTCCTCACCTTCTCGACGTTCCAGGGCCGACACGGGATCTATGTCGAGGACGTGTTCGTCGACCCGGCCCACCGGGGGCGGGGCATCGGCGGGGCGATCTTCCGCCATCTGGCCGCCCGCGCGGTGCGCGAGGGCTGGGGGCGGATGGAGTGGTCTGTGCTCGACTGGAACGAGCCGGCGATTTCGTTCTACCGCTCGATCGGCGCGGAGCCGATCGACGGGTGGCATCGGGAACGGCTGACCGGCGAGGCGCTCCGGGCGCTCGCGGCGGCGGCGCAGTAGGAGCGGCGAGGGGGCCATGGCGGACCAGAACTTCGACCTGATCGTGATCGGCGGCGGTCCCGGCGGCTACGTCGCCGCCATCCGGGCCGCACAGCTCGGCATGAAGGCGTGCGTGATCGAACGCGAGCACCTCGGCGGCATCTGCCTCAACTGGGGCTGCATCCCGACCAAGGCGCTGCTGCGGTCGTCGGAGATCGCCGGCATCCTCAAGCACCTGCCGGACTACGGCTTCTCCGCCGACAACGTGTCGTTCGACCTGAAGAAGGTGGTCGAGCGGTCGCGCAAGGTCGCCAAGCAGCTTTCACAGGGCGTCGCGTTCCTGTTGAAGAAGCACAAGGTGACGGTGGTCGACGGTGCCGCCACCATCGCGGGGCCCGGTCGCCTTTCGGTCACGAAGGGCGGGGCGCCGGTCGGCGAGTTCACGGCGAAGCACGTCATCATCGCAACCGGCGCGCGGGCCCGGACCCTTCCAGGGCTTGAGCCGGACGGCAAGGTCGTGTGGACCTACCGCGAGGCGATGGTACCCGACGCCATGCCGAAGTCGCTTGTCGTGATCGGGTCCGGCGCCATCGGGATCGAGTTCGCGAGCTTCTATCGGGCGATGGGCGCCGAGGTCACGGTGATCGAGGTGATGGACCGCATCCTGCCGGCCGAGGACGAGGAGATCAGCGCCTTCGCCAGGAAGCAGTTCGAGAAGCAGGGGCTGAAGATCCTGACCGGGGCGAAGATCCAGAAGCTGGACAAGGGCGCCACCGCCGCGACCGTGACGGTGGAGGCGGGCGGCAAGGTCCAGTCCCTGACCGTGGACCGCGTGATCCTCGCCGTCGGCATCGTCGGCAACGTGGAGAGCATCGGCCTGGAGAAGACGAAGATCCGGGTCGAGAAGAACCACATCCAGGTCGACGAGTACTGCCGCACCGACGAGCCCGGCTTCTACGCCATCGGCGACGTGGTCGGCCCTCCCTGGCTCGCCCACAAGGCCAGCCACGAGGGCGTGCTGTGCGTGGAGAAGATCGCGGGCGTGAAGGGCGTCCACCCGCTCGATGTCCGCAACATCCCCGGCTGCACCTACTGCCAGCCGCAGATCGCCTCGGTCGGTCTGTCGGAAAGCAAGGCGAAGGCGGCGGGATACGAGTTGAAGGTCGGGCGCTTCCCCTTCGTCGGCAACGGCAAGGCGATCGCCCTGGGCGAGCCCGAGGGCATGGTGAAGACGATCTTCGACGCGAAGACGGGCGAACTTCTCGGCGCCCACATGATCGGCGCCGAGGTCACCGAGCTGATCCAGGGCTACGTCATCGCCAAGACGAGCGAGCTGACGGAAGCCGAGATCATGCACACGGTCTTCCCGCACCCGACCTTGTCGGAGATGATGCACGAGAGCGTTCTCGACGCCTACGGCCGCGCCGTCCACTACTGAGGGGGGCGCGGCCCCGACCGGGGGGCATCCATGGAGCGAGCGACCCGCTACGACGATGACTTCTACGCCTGGACCCAGGAACAGGCCGCCGCCCTGCGTCGCGCCGCCGATGCCCGCCTGAACGTGGACGTCGACTGGGTGAACGTCGCCGAGGAGGTCGAGGACATGGGGAAGTCGGACCGTCGCGCGCTCTACAGTCGGCTCGACGTGCTCGCGGTCCATCTTTTGAAATGGCTGCACTGTCCGGAACTGCTCGACCGGTGCGCTCGCCAGTGGCGGCTGACGATCGTCGAGCAGCGCAAGGAGATCGCCGGCGAGTTCGACTTCAGTCCCAGCTTGCGCAAAGCCGCGGCGGAGCGCTGGTCCCGTGCGCTGCGCGATGCGCGCCGTCAGGCCGCGATCGAGGCGGAGGTGCCCATCACGTGCTTCCCGCGCGATCCCGCTATCTCTTTTGCCGAAGCCCTCGACGACGCCTTCCCGCCCGACCTCTTCCCGCCCGACGTCCGCGACGACGGCTGAGCCCGCGTTCCCGTCGGGTGCGCCCTTCCGTCCCGCGGGGTTGATCGGTTCCCGGTCCCGTGCCACCTCTGCCATCAGACCGTCATCCGGATCCCCGCCATGACCGACGCGCCCGTCAAGCCGCGCCACCCCGAGAAGGCCCACCGGCCGGACAATCCCATCCAGCGCAAGCCGGAGTGGATCCGCGTCAAGGCGCCGACCTCGCCGGAGTACATGGAGACGAAGCAGCTGATGCGCGGCCTCAAGCTGCACACGGTCTGCGAGGAGGCGGCCTGCCCGAACATCGGGGAGTGCTGGAAGAAGAAGCACGCGACCTTCATGATCCTGGGTGCGATCTGCACGCGCGCCTGCGCCTTCTGCAACGTCGCCACCGGCAAGCCAGACCGCCTCGACCCGCACGAGCCCGAGAAGGTGGCGGACGCGGTCGGCAAGCTGGCGCTGGAGCATGTGGTCATCACGTCGGTGGATCGCGACGACCTGGACGACGGCGGGGCGGAGCACTTCGCCCGCACCATCCGGGCGATCCGGTCCGCGGCGCCGGCCACGACGATCGAGATCCTGACGCCCGACTTCATGCGCAAGGACGGGGCGGTGGAACGGGTGGCGGCCGCCAGGCCCGACGTCTTCAACCACAATCTGGAGACCGTGCCGCGGCTCTATCCGACCATCCGGCCGGGCGCCCGCTACTTCACCTCGCTGGCGCTGCTGGCCCGGGTGAAGCAGGTCGACCCGTCGATCTTCACCAAGTCGGGCCTGATGGTCGGGCTGGGAGAGACGGCGGCCGAGATCGGGCAGGTGATGGACGACCTGCGGGCCGCGGACGTCGACTTCATCACGCTCGGCCAGTACCTCCAGCCGACGGCCAAGCACGCGGCGGTCGACCGGTTCGTGCCGCCGGCGGAGTTCGACCAGTACGCCCGAACCGCGCGGGGCAAGGGCTTCCTGATGGTCGCCTCCTCCCCGCTCACGCGGTCGAGCTATCATGCGGGCGCCGATTTCGCCCGCCTGCGCGCGGCGCGGGAGGCCCGTCTGTCCGGCGCACCCACCGCCGTCGATCCGGTGGCCTGAGGGATCCATGCCCAAGCATTCGGAACGGCGGCGGCTTCCTTACCGCCCCGAGCAGATGTTCGCGCTGGTGGCCGACATCGAGCGCTATCCGGAGTTCCTGCCCTGGTGCGTCGGCGCGCGGATCCGTCGGCGCGAGGGGGACACCGTCCATGCGGACCTCGTCATCGGCTTCAACGTGTTCCGGGAACGCTTCACGTCGAAGGTCGTCCTGTCGTCGCCGGGGCGCATCGACGTGGAGTACGCCGAGGGCCCGTTCCGCTATCTGCGCAATCACTGGGCCTTCACGCCGAAGGAGGAGGGGTGCGAGGTCGACTTCTACGTCGATTTCGAATTCCGCAACCTCGTGCTCCAGAAGGTCATCGGCGTCGTCTTCACCGAGGCCGTGAAGCGCATGGTGGCCGCCTTCGAGAGCCGGGCGCGACAGCTCTATGCGGGGACCGCGACGGTCCCGCCCCGGCCGCAGGCGATCTGAGGCCGGGGCGGACCATCGTCACTCGTCGAGCGCGAAGCCGGACGCCGCCACGATCGGGCGCCACTGCACCCGCTCCTTGTCGAGGAACTGCGCATAGGCCTGGGGGGTCTGCGCGAAGGGATCCATGCCGACGCGCGACAGCCCCTCGACGACCGCCGGCACCGCGACCGCCTCGCGCACGAGGCGTGCGACGCCGTCGACCATCGCCGCCGGCGCGCGGGACGGCAGGAAGATGCCGTAGTTTTCGATGCCGGTGACCGCGGCGTAGCCCTGTTCGGTGAAGGTCGGGACGTCCGGCATGAAGCGCGAGCGCGTCGCACTGGTCACCGCCAGCATCCGCATGCCGGGCTGGGTGCGATGGGGCAGGAAGTCGCCCAGCACCGTCACCACGGCGGGAATGTGACCGCCGACGAGGTCCTGGATCGCCGGGGCCGAGCCGCGATAGGGCACGTGGGCCGGGGTCACGCCGATCGCGCGATAGAAGACGTCGCCGAGGAAGTGCGGCGCCGAGCCCGCTGCCGGCACGCCGAACTGCGCCCGGCCCGGGTCGGCCTTCACCCAGGCGACGAAGTCCGCCAGCGTGCGGACCGTGTCCGGCACCCGCGGACCGACACCGAGCGCGAAGGCGAAGGTGCAGACCGGGGAGACGGGCGAGAAGTCCAGCGACGGATCGTAGCCGAGACGGCGGTAGACGCTGGTGTAGATGGTGAACACCGAATCCGGCGTGAGCAGCAGCGTCCTGCCGTCGGCCGCGGCTTCCTTGAGTCCGGTGACCGCGAGGCGCCCACCGGCGCCGACCCGGTTCTCGACGATCACGTTGTCCGCCAGCTTTCCGCGCCACGCCTCGGCGAACAGGCGTGAGGTGAGGTCGGCGGTGCCGCCGGCGGGAAATCCGCAAAGAAGGCGGGACACGCCCGAGAACGGCTGCGCCCGGACGGGTGCGGCGATGGCGGCGGCGGCGATGCCGCCCGCAAGGCCCATGAGAATGTCGCGTCTGGTCGGTGTCATCGGTTCCCCTCCGTCCGTTCTCGTTTCGTCATACCGTTGGTGGAACGGGATTGGATTGCATCGCGCGCGGGTGGTCAACCGCGCCCGACGTCGGCCGCGGTCCGGAGCAAATCCAGCGCGTGGTCGACCGTGGCGCGCCGGACGGCCGCGCGGTCGCCGGGGAAGACGCGGCTCTCGGTGACGGGGTGGCCGTCCCGCGTCGCCAGGCCGAACCAGACGAGGCCCACCGGCTTGGTCGGCGTGCCGCCGCCGGGACCTGCGATCCCGGTCACCGCGACGGC
>CANGXM010000250.1 GCA_947457845.1 Rhodospirillales bacterium
CCGACGCGCTCCGGGCGGCGGGCGAGGTCGACGGCGGGGCCGCCGTCGCGGCGCTGCGGGGGGTCGACGGCCTCGTGACGCTGGCCCGGGGGCTCGCCTTCCCGATCGCGCAGGAGATGGCCCTCAAGTTCAAGGAGACCTGCGCCATCCACGCGGAGCCCTTCAGCTCGGCCGAGTTCCTGCACGGGCCGGTGACGCTGGTGGAGCCCGGCTTCCCGGTCGTGGTCGTCGCGATCGAGGATCCGGCCGCCGGCAGCGTCGTCGAGACCGCGCGCCGGCTGAAGACGGCCGGGGCGCGGCTGGTGGTGCTCTCCAACGTCGCCGAGGTGCTCGCCCTCGCCGACGTCGCGGTCCGCCTGCCGCCCCCGCTTCACCCGGCGCTCGACCCGATCCTGGCGGTGCAGGCGTTCTATCCGATCGCCGCCCGCCTCAGCCTCGCCCGCGGCCTGGACCCCGACGCGCCGCGGCACCTGTCGAAGGTGACGCGGACGCGCTGACGACCCTCACGCCGGTCGCCACGTCTCCTGCACGAACCGCCACCGCACCCCGTTCGGCGCCGCCGGCCAGCGCTCGAACAGCGCCGTCGACCAGCGCTCGGTCGGCGCGCCGCCGGCCGGTTCGTGCCGCTCGACATAGAGGACGAGCGCGGTTTCCGCCGTCTCGGACAGGACGACGGGGTCGCGGATGACGATGCCCGTGTCCGGCCGGCGTCCGAACATCCCGGCGAGCCACGTCACCACGGTCTCCCGGTCGAGGGGGCGCCCGTCCGGCGGGATCTGGAAGAAGTCGGGGCCGAGCGAGGCCTCCATGCGGGCCCGTCCGTCGTCGGCCCGCCGGCCGGCGAACCACGCGACGAAGACGGCATGGAGATCCACGACGTCGCGGACGGCGGCGGCGCCCAGCCCGCCAGACGGCGCGGCCACGCCTCAGCCCTCGACGAGCGAGAAGGTGACCTCGCAGGCGCCCGTCCGGCGGATGGCGCCGCACGCGGCGGCGAAGGGATCGAGGTCCTCCGGCAGGACCTTGGCCGTCACGCTGCCGGCGTGCCAGCCGATCGGGAACAGCATGCGCCCGCCGGGGCCGTAGAACAGGCCGATGTCGAAGATCGCCGTCGGCGATCCGCCCCAGACCCGAGGCGGCACGTAGGCGAGCACCACGTCGCCCGGAAGCGGGTTCAGCGTCGCGTTCTCGAGCGGCAGGCCGGCCGCGCGGTCCGCGTCGTCGAGATGGACGTCCGGCACCGGGCACGAGATTTCCGGTCCCGTCCACATCGCGTGGATCGAGGGGACGGCGCGCGCCCCTTCGGCATAGCGCCGCAGGAAGGCGGCGTTCGCCGGGGCGCGGTCGTCGAGCAGGCGCGCGCGGACGTCGAGGCCGCTCCGCGGCTCGGTGATGCGGATCAGGGGCATGCGGGGGGCCGTGTTCTCCAGGAGGTCGGTCCGGGACGGTCGTCCCGCACAGGACCCGATGATGGCGCCCGCCGCCGCCCCGCCGCAAGCGGGCGCGTCAGCCGGTCATGGCCGCGGCCGCGGTCTTCACGTCGCGGGTCGACCGCCAGATCGCCTCCAGCTTCGCGTGATCGTCGTTGGCGTCGTTGGACGGGAATCCGAGGAACAGGCGACCTCGCCCCTCGATTCCGGCGGGACCTGCGTTCCGCGACCGCCGGAGCGGTCCGTGCCGGCGGCCCTTTCGGGCACGGCTCCGTTGCACCGATCGAGACTGGGAAAAAATCAACCCGAAGCGAATCGTCACAGGTTTCTTCGGTTGATCAAAACCGACCGTTCCGCACCGCCCGTGGCGGCCACAGGACGGTCTCGGGAGGGAGAGGATGGTGCGGGCGGTCGGGGTCGAACCGACACTCTGTCGCCAGAAACGGATTTTGAGTCCGTCGCGTCTGCCAATTCCGCCACGCCCGCGGCGACCGCGGGCGACGAGGGCCCGCGGCGACGGCTGGGAGACTGCACCGCCGCGCCGGGCGGGTCAACATCCCGGCGGGCATCGCCCGTGCGACCGCGACGGCACTCCACCTCCGGGCCGGGAGAGCCCATACTCCTGTCCCATGACCGCGACATCGCTCCACGCCCGGCCGGGCCTGCCGGCCCTCCTCGTCGCCGCGGGCAGCGCCGCGACCCTCGGCGCGGCCCTCCTGTCGCAGTACGTCGGCGGGCTCGCCCCCTGCGTGCTGTGCATCTGGCAGCGCTGGCCGCACGTGGCCGCCATCGCGCTCGCCGGGCTCGCGCTCCTCGCCCTCCCCCGCTCCCGCGTCGCCGGGGCGGGCCTGCTCGCGCTGGGCGGCGTCGCGCTGTGGACCAGCGCGGGCATCGCCGCCTATCACGTCGGGGTGGAGCAGCACTGGTGGGCCGGAACGGCCCAGTGCGGCACGACCGGCGCGGCGCCGACCTCGCTGGAGGATCTCCGCCGGATGGTGATGGCCGCCCCGGTGACCCGCTGCGACGAGGTGGCGTGGTCCTTCCTCGGCCTCTCGATGGCCGGATGGAACTTCCTGATCTCCCTCGGCCTCGGCGCCTTCGCGGTCGCCGCCGGCCTGCGCACTCTGCTCGGAGAACGCCGATGACCCCCGGCCCCCGCCGCCCGCTGCCGGGCGACCCCAGCTACGACCGCCGCATGGCGCGGATGATCCGCGTCGACCACGCCGGCGAGTACGGGGCGAAACGGATCTACGAGGGGCAGCTGGCCGTCCTCGGCCGGACCGACAAGGGGCCCGTCCTGCGCCACATGGCCGAGCAGGAGCGCGTCCACCTCGAGACGTTCGAGCGGCTGATCGCCGAGCGCGGCGTCCGCCCCACCCTCCTCCGTCCGCTCTGGCACGTGGCCGGTTTCGCGCTCGGCGCGGGCACGGCTCTGCTCGGGAGCCGGGCGGCGATGGCCTGCACCGTCGCGGTCGAGGAGGTGATCGACGAGCACTACGCCCGGCAGGCCGAGGGCCTCGGCCCGCAGGACCAGCCCCTCCAGGGCACGGTCGAGCGGTTCCGGCAGGAGGAGCTGGAGCACCGCGACATCGGCCTCGCCCACGAGGCGGAGAAGGCGCCGGCCTACGAGTTCCTGTCGGCCGCGATCAAGGCGGGCAGCCGGGCGGCGATCTGGATCTCCGAGCGGGTCTGAGCGGGGTCGACCGCGTGCGCGCCATCCTCCTCGCGCTGGCCTGGGTGCTGGTCTGGACGCTGGCCGGGGCCTTCCCGGCGGCGGCCCAGTTCGCCCCCGGCGCCTGCCCCGCCGAACGCCCGGCGCAGCACGCCCTTCCGGCGAACGAGGGCCGGCCGCCGCTCGGGCACACGATCGAACGCCACGTGGGCCGGACCGACGCGCAGCTTCGCGCCCGGCTCGACCGCGAGCCGCGGATCTCGGCCGCCTCGACCTTCCCCGACCTCGCGACCGCGCAGTGCGTGATCGACCGGACGCTGGCGCTCGCGGACAGCCGCCGACGGATCGACCGTTGGCTGGCCGACGCGGACGACCGGACGCTCGTGCTCCGCTGGCGCGGCCGGGAGACCGTCGGCCGGATCATGGGCCGGGACGGTCTGGTCCGCGAGGCGCGGGAGGCGACGGTCGTCCTGCGCAAGGTCGACGGGCGCCCCTGGGTGATCCTTACCGCCTATCCCGACGATTGAGGGCGCACGATGGACGGCGACGACGACCGGGCGCTCGACGATTTCCTGACGCTGTTCGCCGTGGCGGCGGCGGAGGGCGAGTTCGACCCCGACGCCGTCTGCGCGGCCGAGATCGGCGCCGGGCCGATGGCGGCCGAACGCGCGCGCCGCCTCATAGCGGCCGCGGAGGGCCTTCGCGCGGCGGGGGCGGACGCGGTGGCGGACCGGGTGCGCCGCCGCGCGAACCTGCATTTCGACGATCCCGCGGAGGCGGAGGCGTGGTTGGCGGCGGCGCTCGCGGCGCTCGTCCGACGGACCGGTCAGAACGGGTCCAGCTCGGTGTCCCAATAGAGGAAGTCGCGCCAGCTCTCGTGCAGGAAGTTGGGCGGGAAGGCGCGCCCGTGCTCCTGCAGGAGCAGCGAGGACGGCTGGTGCGGCCGGCGCAGCGGCATCATCCCGCACTGGTCCGGCAGGCGGCTTCCCTTGCGCAGGTTGCAGGCCGAGCAGGCGGTCACGACGTTCTGCCACGTCGTCTTGCCCCCGCGCGAGCGCGGGACGACGTGGTCGAAGGTCAATTCGGGGGTCGGGAACTGCTGGCCGCAGTACTGGCAGACGAAGCGGTCGCGCAGGAACACGTTGAAGCGCGTGAAGGCGGGGCGCCGGGCCGTCGGCACGTAGTCCTTGAGCGAGATGACGCTGGGCAGCCGCATCTCGAAGTTCGGGGAGCGGACGACGCGGTCGTACTCGGCCAGGATGTTCACGCGGTCGAGGAAGACGGCCTTCACCACCTCCTGCCAGGGCCAGAGGGACAGCGGAAAGTAGCTGAGCGGACGGAAGTCCGCGTTCAGCACGAGGGCCGGGCAGTGATCGGGTGGCGACAACGAACGCTCCCTCGACCGTGTGGGGCCGCAGCGTCCGCCGGATCGCATCCAGGGGACGCTCAGGAGCTAGATAGACCATAAGGTGTTGGGCCACAACAGGCCGGGTCACCGCAGGGGCGAGGTTTCACCGGACCGTCATGCCGGCGCACCGCCGCGACCCAGGACGTCCGCGAGAAAGGCGCCGCCCTCGGTCAGGCCGACGTCGTCGATCGAATGGGGAAGGCCCGGCCGGCGGACGAATCGGACCGCCACGCCCTCCGCCGCGAGCTGCCGCTCGGCGAGGCGCGACGCCTCCGCCGGGACGATGGTGTCGGCGTCGCCATGGACGAGCAGAACCGGCGGCCGGGACCGGATCTCCGCGCCGAGGCGCTCCGCCCCGACGAGCGCGCCGGAATAGCCGACGACCCCGGCGATCGCCCGCGCCCGCCGCGGCGCGACGTGGAGCGCCATCATCGTGCCCTGGGAGAAGCCGACGAGGGCGAGGCGCTCGGGCCCGAGGCCCCATCGCGCCAGCTCCGCATCGAGGAAGGCGTCGAGGATCGGGGCCGCGGCCTGGACACCCGCGAGCACGCGCGCCGGCGTCCGGTCCTGAAGGCTGAACCACTGCCGTCCGTAGGGGGCCATGTCGCAGGGGAACGGCGCGTGGGGGGAGACGAAGACGGCCGTCGGAAGGCGGGCGGTCCAATAGGGCGCCAGCCCGATCAGGTCGTCGCCGTCGGCACCGAGGCCGTGCAGCAGGACGACCAGACGGTCGGGTGCGCCGCCGGCGGCGGGGCCGACCCGCGGACCGTCCAGTGCGAAAAGGTTCGTCATCGTCCGACACTCGACGGGGCCGCCCGCCCTGTCAAGGCGGGCCGCTCGGCCTGCGACCCTTCGTACAATTAGGCATCCATTAACATGGATGGGTGGACACTGGCCCGAGCCGTTCGACGGGACGCCCCCCATGTCCGCGACCATCATCGACCTCGCCGCCCATCGCGCCCGCCGTGACGAGCGCCTCGCACGGGCCCGCGAGGACGCCTTCGACCAGGAGATCGTCCGCCGCCTGCGGGCGCTCCTCGCGGGTCAGCCGATCCCCGCCCAGCCGATCCCCGACAACCCCTACGCGCCGGACGCCTTCGCCGACGAGGTGGTGGAGGGCGAGGCGGACCTGCGCCCGTTCGCGCCCGGCCCCGCCGCTTGATCGTCGGCGCCGGCGGCCCCACCCTCGGGGCCGCCATGATCGTCACCCGCTTCGCTCCCAGCCCGACGGGCCACCTGCACCTGGGCCACGTGCATTCCGCGCTCGCCGGTTGGCGCGCCGCGCGGGAGGCCGGGGGGCGGTTCCTCCTCCGCGTCGAGGACATCGACCCGCAACGCTGCCGGCCCGCGTTCGAGACGGCGCTGGTCGAGGATCTCGACTGGCTGGGGCTCCACCGGGACGGCCCGGTGCGCCGCCAGTCCGAGCATCTCGACGACCACGCGGCCGCACTGCGCCGTCTCGCGGCGGCGGGCCTCGCCTATCCGTGCTTCTGCTCCCGCCGGGCCGTGGAGGCGGAGATCGCGCGGGCGGGCGGCGCGCCCCACGGGCCCGAGGGCCCGCACTATCCCGGCACCTGCCGCAGCCTCACGGC
>CANGXM010000251.1 GCA_947457845.1 Rhodospirillales bacterium
CCGGGCAGCAACGGCGTAGTCTCGCGCATGGCGGGTGGGGCCTCTTCGGGTCGGGCGGATTTGTGTTTGGCGACTGAATCCTAAACCCGATCAAGGACTTATGCTACACCCGCCACCCCTCAAAGCCACCTTGGTGCATAATCCGGGCGAGTATCCGAGGTGTTCGACAAGGTGACGGATATAGTTCTGGCGGACGATTTCCTCCGGCTTGGCCGTCACGTCGCGCCAGTCCGAGCGGAGGGGTATCCAAAGCCAGCAGCCTTCCTGATGCAGCTTCTCCCGATCAGCCGGAAACGGCGTCGAAGGCGTGGACTTGGGTTTCTTGGTCGTCGCGTTTGCCATGCTTCCCCCCCCTCACTCCGCCCCGATCTGCGACACGTCCCGCACCGCCCCCTTGGCCGCACTCGTGGTCAGCGCCGCATAGGCCTTGAGCGCGGCGCTCACCGCGCGCTTGCGCGCCTTGGCGGGGCGCCAGCCCTTCGCCGCCTGCGCCGCGCGGCGGCGGGCGAGTTCGTCGTCCGACACCGCGAGGTGGATCGTGCGGCCGGGGATGTCGATCTCGATCCGGTCGCCGTCCTCGACAAGCGCGATCGTCCCGCCCTCCGCCGCCTCCGGCGAGACGTGGCCGATCGACAGGCCCGACGTGCCGCCCGAGAACCGCCCGTCGGTCACCAGCGCGCACGCCTTGCCCAGCCCCTTCGACTTCAGATAGCTCGTGGGGTAGAGCATCTCCTGCATCCCCGGGCCGCCCTTCGGGCCCTCGTAGCGGATCAGCACCACCTCGCCCGCCTTCACCTTTCCGTTCAGGATGCCGTCCACCGCGGCGTCCTGGCTCTCGAAGATGCGGGCCGGGCCGGCGAAGGCGAGGACCGAGGCGTCCACGCCCGCGGTCTTCACGATGCAGCCCTCCTCGGCGAGGTTGCCGAAGAGGACCGCGAGGCCGCCGTCCTTGGAGAAGGCGTGGGCGCCGCCGCGGATCACGCCCCCCTCCCGGTCGAGGTCGAGGTCGTCCCAGCGCCGGTCCTGGCTGAAGGCCGTCTGCGTCGGCACGCCGCCGGGGGCGGCGAGGAAGAAGGTCCGCACCGCCTCGCTGCCCGTGCGCACGAGGTCCCAGCGGTCGAGCGCGTCCGCCATCGAGGCGGCGTGGACGGTGGGGACCGACGTGTCGAGCAGGCCCGCGCGGTCGAGTTCGCCCAGGATGCCCATGATGCCGCCCGCCCGGTGCACGTCCTCGATGTGCACGTCGGGGACCGAGGGGGCGACCTTGCACAAGACCGGCACCCGGCGCGACAGCCGGTCGATGTCCGCCATCGTGAAGGGCACGCCCGCCTCGTGCGCGGCGGCCAGAAGGTGCAGCACCGTGTTGGTCGACCCGCCCATGGCGATGTCGAGCGTCATCGCGTTCTCGAACGCGGCCATCGTCGCGATGGCGCGGGGCAGGACGCGCGCGTCCTCCCGCTCGTACCAGCGCTTCGCGAGGTCGACGATCAGGTGCCCGGCCTCCACGAACAGGCGGCGGCGGTCGGCGTGGGTCGCCAGCACCGTGCCGTTGCCCGGCAGCGACAGGCCCAGCGCCTCGGTCAGGCAGTTCATCGAGTTGGCGGTGAACATGCCCGAGCAGGAGCCGCAGGTGGGGCAGGCCGACCGCTCGATGACCGCCACGTCCTCGTCGCTCACGCCCGGGTCGGCGGCGGCGACCATGGCGTCGACGAGATCCAGCGCCTTGGTCTTGCCGCCCATCACGACCTTGCCCGCCTCCATCGGCCCGCCCGAGACGAAGACGACGGGAATGTTGATCCGCATCGCGGCCATCAGCATGCCGGGCGTGATCTTGTCGCAATTGGAGATGCAGACCATGGCGTCGGCGCAGTGCGCGTTGACCATGTATTCGACGCTGTCGGCGATCAGGTCGCGGGAGGGGAGCGAATAGAGCATCCCGTCGTGGCCCATCGCGATGCCGTCGTCGACCGCGATGGTGTTGAACTCCTTCGCCACGCCGCCGGCCGCCTCGATCTCGCGCGCGACCAGCTGGCCCAGGTCCTTCAGGTGGACGTGGCCCGGCACGAACTGGGTGAAGGAGTTGACGACGGCGATGATGGGCTTGCCGAAGTCGCCGTCCTTCATGCCCGTCGCCCGCCAGAGCCCCCGGGCCCCCGCCATGTTGCGGCCGTGGGTGGTGGTGCGGGAGCGATAGGCGGGCATGGGAACCTCGGATGACCTCGTCGGGCGTGGGGTCGCGACCCTAGCCGACGGCGGGACGCAGGACAACGCGGACGGGGCGGTGGAGGGCAGGGGGGAGGGGCGCCTCAGCCGCCCGGCGGATATCCCTCGAACCGCTTGAGCGTGCGGAGCACGAACGTCGTCTGGATCCGCCCGATGCCGAGCGCGGGATCCCCCAGCAGGTCGGCGACGATCGCCTCGTAGGCGGCGAGGGTGGGGGCCACGAAGCGGACGAGGTAGTCGGGCTCCCCCGACACCACCGTCACCTCCACCGCCGCGGGGTGGGCGGCGAGCGCGCGTTCGGCGCGCTGGTGCGCGCCCGCGGCGGGATCGCGCATGAAGACGTGGGCCAGCGCGATGACGTCGTGCCCGGTCAGCGCCGGGTCGATCCGCGCGGCATAGCCCTGGATGATCCCCAGCGCCTCCAGCCGCCGCACCCGCTCCAGCGTCGGGCGCGCCGACAGGCCCACGGCCTCGGACAGGGCCTGGTTGGTGATGCGCCCGTCGGTCGCGAGGATCTCCAGGATGCGGCGGTCGATGCGGTCGAGGCCCGCGCCGCCGCCCGCGTCGCGCCGCCGGCCGCCGGTCACGATCCCATCATCTGGCGCGGAAGCCAGATGGCGATCTCCGGGAAGACGTAGATCAGGATCACGGCGACGCACATCAGAAGGAACAGCGGGAGCGTCACCTTGGCGATGTAGGTGATCTGGTGCCCCGTCATCCCCTGGAGGACGAAGAGGTTGAAGCCGACCGGCGGCGTGATCTGGGCCATCTCCACCACCAGCACGATGAAGATCCCGAACCAGACGAGGTCGAGGCCCGCGCGCTCGATCGTGGGCAGCACGACGGCCATGGTGAGGACCACCATCGAGATGCCGTCGAGGAAGCAGCCGAGGATCACGAAGAAGATCGTGAGCATGAGGATGAGCATGGCCGGCGACAGGTCCAGCCGGTCGATCCATTCCGCCAGTCCGCGCGGCAGGCCGGTGAAGCCCATGGCCAGCGTCAGGAACGCGGCCCCGGCGAGGATCAGCGCGATCATGCAGGAAAGCCGCGTGGCGCCCAGGAGGCTCTCCCGGAACGTCGCCCAGGTGAGGCTTCCCTGCGCCAGCGACAGGAGGATGGCGCCGAGCACGCCGACGGCCGCCGCCTCGGTCGCGGTGGCGAGGCCGGAGTAGATCGACCCGAGCACGCCCGCGATCAGCAGGACGACCGGGATGAGGGAGCGCGAGGCGGCCAGCCTCTCCCGCAGCGACGGACGCGCGCCCTCGTCGGGCACCTTGCCCTTGTTGAGGAGCGCCCAGACGACGATGTAGCCGCTGAACAGCGCCGCCAGCATGATCCCGGGGAAGATGCCGGCGATGAACAGCTGGGCCAGCGAGACGTTCGCCGCCACCCCGTAGACGATCATGATCAGCGACGGCGGGATCAGCAGGCCGAGCGTGCCCGCCCCGGCCAGCGTGCCGACGATCATCCCCTCGGGATAGCCGCGCCGGCGCAGTTCCGGGATCGTCATCTTGCCGATCGTGGCGCAGGTGGCCGCCGACGACCCGCTGACCGCGGCGAAGATGGCGCAGCCCACGACGTTGGTGTGCAGGAGCCGCCCGGGCACCCGGGTCATCCAGGGGGCCAGTCCGTGGAACATGTCCGAGGACAGCCGCGTGCGGAACAGGATCTCGCCCATCCAGATGAACATCGGCAGCGCGGTCAGGGTCCAGGACGAGCTGGCGCCCCAGATCGTCGTGACCATCGCCATGCCGGCGGGGCGGCTGGTGAACAGTTCCATCGCGATCCAGCCGACGGCCAGCAGCGACATGCCGATCCACAGGCCGGAGCCGAGGATGACGAGGAGGGCGACGATCAGCAGCCAGGCGATCGCGAGCGATTCCATCCCACCCTCACTCCACGTGCGCCGGCTCGTCGCCGGCCTTCGCGACGACGCGGCCCGTCAGGACGCCCACCAGCCCGTCGACGAAGGCGACCGTCAGAACGGTCGTGCCCAGCGCCATGGACATCTGCGGAATCCAGAGCGGCGTCCGGTCCTCGGCGGCCGAGACGTCGTTGTAGGCCCAGCTCCACCAGACCATGTCCCAGGCGAACCACGCGAAGGCGGCCGCCAGCCCGATCGCCGCGACATGGCACCAGACCTCGAGCGCCTTGCGGGCGCCGCCGCGGAATCGGTCGAGGACGAGCGTCACCCGGATGTGCTCGCCCCGCGTCAGCGTGTGGGCGAGCGCGAAGAACGAGGCGCCCGCCATCAGATAGCCGGCGTAGGCGTCGGTGCCGCGGATGTAGACCCCCGCCGCGCTGCCGATGACCTGGGCGAGGATGGTGGCGAAGATCATGAACAGGCAGACGGCGGCGAGCCATTGGCAGCCGTCGTAGAGCGCGTCGAGGGCGCGGCGCATGGGGATCACCTCGGGGCGCTGGGGGGCTGGGCGGGCGGGGGCCGGTCGCCCGCCCGCCCCGGTCCCGTCACTTCCGGAACGCCTCGACGATCGCCTGACCGTCGGCGCCCGCGCGCTGCAGCCAGTCGGCCGCGAGCGCCTCGCCGAACCTCGCGAAGGCGGCCTTGAGCGCCGGCGAGGGGGCCTCGACGGTCATGCCGTTCTTCTTGAACTCGTCGAGGTAGAAGTTCGTCAGCTCCTGGCTGCGCGCCCAGCCCTTCGCCTCGGCGCGGGCGGCGGCGGCGGTCACGGCGTCCCGCACCTGCGGGGTCAGCGACTGCCACGCGCGCTCGTTCACGAAGATCATGTTCTTCGGAAGCCACGCCTGCACGTCGTAGAAGTGCTTCACGTGCTCCCAGAGCTTGGTGTCGAAGCCGGTGGCGCCGGACGAGATCATCGAGTTGACGCGGCCGGTCGAGAAGGCCTGCGCCAGCTCGGCCGCCTGCACGGTGGTCACCTGCATGCCGGCCAGTTCGCCCAGCCGTGCCGCCGACGCGCCGTAGGAACGGAACCTCAGGCCGCGGAGATCCTCGCCCGAGGCCAGCGGCTTGGGGGAATAGAAGCCCTGCGGCGGCCACGGCACCCAGTAGAGGAGCCGCATGCCCTGGGCCTGGAGGCGCCGTTCGATCTGCGGCTTGGAGATGTCGGCCAGCGTCTTCGCGTCGGCGAAGCTGGTGGCGAGGAAGGGCACGTTGTCCACGCCGAAGACGGCGTCCTCGTTCTCCAGCACGACCATCAGCAGCTCGCCGATCTGCGCCTGCCCGGTCTGCACCGCGCGCTTGATCTCCGGCACCTTGAACAGCGAGGCGTTGGCGTGGACCGTGATCTGGAGCGCGCCGTTCGTCGCCTGCCGCACGTCGTCGGCGAAGGACACCAGCGTCTCGGAGTGGAAGTTGGACGCGGCGTAGCCCGCCGGCAGGTCCCACTTCACCTGGGCCGAGGCCGGGGCGGCCGCGAGCGAGAGGGCGATTCCGGCGCCGAACAGCGCGGTGCGGAGCAGCTTCATCGTGAGACCTCGTCCTGTCGTGGTCGCGGCGACGTGGAGACCGTCGTCCGCATCGTTGGCAGGGATATTCGCAACTCCCGGGCGGTCTGACTACGGGTTTTCGGCGGCCTCCCCGACCACCCCGGCGACCAGCCAGCGGACGGCCGTGACGACGTCGTGGACCGGGAGGCCGAACGTCCGGCGCAGCATCGGGGCGTAGGGCGGCATGTTCGTGCACTCCAGCACGACGGCACCCACGTCCGGGTGCCGGTCGAGGAGGCGGGCCACGGCGTCGCGCATGTCCTCGGCCGCCGCGGCCGTGTCGAGCGCCGTCCCGTCGCCCAGCAGGACGCGGTGGAGTTCACGCCCGCCCTCCACGCCCGCGACCGGCGTGTCCGCGGGCGCGCCGGCCGCCGCCA
>CANGXM010000252.1 GCA_947457845.1 Rhodospirillales bacterium
AAGGACATCCTCGACGACAACCCGTACGCCAGCAAAACCAGCACACAGACCGCCGCCCGCATATCCCTTCTCGCACACAGACGACACTTCACAATCTCAAAGAGCCGGGGCGACGTTGCCGTCGCCATCCCCACCAGAACCAACCGGTCTAACCGGCCAGCCCCCGCGGCGGGAGGCGTTATCTAGCGATCCAGACCTAACACCGCAAGACCTTTTTTCATCGGTCCTGCGAGGTCGGAAGGACCCGAACCCTGGGGCCCGGGCGACCCATCCGGTCGCGAGGAGCGGGTGTATAGGCCCCGCCCCCGACGCTGTAAAGCGGATTCTCGGGCCGCTCAGAGAAGCCCCAGCGACCGCAGCTCGGCCGCCAGCGCGGGCGGCATGTCCGCGGCCCCCGTCCCCGTCGCGTCGAGGTCGGGCGGCGCCTCGGACGCCTTGAGGTAGCGCCAGCCCTGGAACGGCTTGCGCGCCACCGGAAGCGTCGGCACGAGGTCGGGATCGAGAAGCATGCGGCAGAAGGGTGCGCCGCCGTCGTCGGTGTCGGCCTCGAAGCCGAGGAACCGCTGCCGGCACCGCACCTGTCCCTTCACGACCCAATAGAGGGATCCGCCGGCGAGCAGCTCCTCGGTCCGCACCGGAGCGCGGCGGGTCCAGCCGGGCACCATCGCCGTTCCGCCCTTGCGGAAGAGACGGGCCGCCTGAACGCGGGCCAGTTGCTCGGGATCGTCGATGCCGACGCAGAGCTTGATCATGTGCAGTGCCATGACGGGAGAGCTAGACCGCCGGCCGGCCCCCGTCCAGCCTCACGCGGCGTCCGGCCTCAGCCGGCGGCCGCATTGACCGCGCGGGCCGCGGCGGCGAACTCGGCGGACACGAACTCCGGCTGCTTGTAGAGGCCCTTCAGCCAGGCGGCGAGCATGCAGAGCTCCTCCAGCTTGACGATCTCGTCGAGCGTCCCCTTCGGAAACCGGATCGCGAAGCTCTCCGCGATGTCGTCCAGCACCTGCTCCACCTGCTCGATCGAGAGGCCGATCCCCCCGTCGAGGCGCGCGTCGCGCACCAGAACCCGTTCGTCGATGCCGTACTCGTCCCGGATCAGCTTCACGATCCAGCGGAACATGTGCATCCAGTTCGTGACCTCGTCGGTCGCACGCACCATGACCCGCCCGATCGTACCCCCGCCCGCGAAGCCTACGCTATTCCGAAGGTGTTAAGGAAATCTCACGCGACGGTTGAGCGGGCGGCGAGCGCCCGACCGGCCCGGCTGGCCGTCGGGCGGCCCAGGCGGCCGGCGATCCAGCTCCCGGTCGCGGCCAGACGGTCGAGATCGACGCCGGTCCGCATGCCGAGCCCGTCGAGCATGTAGACGAGGTCCTCGGTCGCGAGGTTGCCGGTCGCCCCCTTCGCGTAGGGGCACCCCCCGAGCCCGGCGACCGCGGCGTCGACCGTCCGCACCCCCGCCTCCAGGCAGGCGAGCACGTTGGCCAGGGCCTGCCCCCAGGTGTCGTGGAAGTGGACCGCGAGCCGGCCCGTCGGCACGTCGCGGGCGACGCGCCGCAGAAGGTCCCGGGCGGCGCGCGGGGTGCCCACGCCGATCGTGTCGGCGACCGAGACCTCCGCACAGCCGAGGCGCGCGAGATCGGCCGCCACCGCCGCCACCCGCCCCGGGTCCACCGGCCCCTCGTAGGGGCAGCCCAGCGCGCAGGAGACGTAGCCGCGCACCGGAACGCCGCGCGCAACGGCGGCCGCGCAGACGGGGCGGAACCGCTCGAGGCTCTCGGCGATCGAGGCGTTGACGTTGCGCCGGGAGAAGGTCTCCGACGCCGCGGCGAACACCGCCACCTCCCGCGCCCCGGCGGCCACCGCCGCCCCGAACCCGTGCATGTTCGGCACCAGAACGGGCAGGCGAACGCCTGCAAGGTCGCGCACGCCGGCCAGCACGGCGTCGCTGCCCGCCATCTGCGGAACCCATTGCGGGGAGACGAAGGCGCCCGCCTCGATCGCCGCGAGACCGGCGTCGGCGAGGCGGCGGACCAGGTCGATCCGGTCGGCGACGGACACCGGCATGGGTTCGTTCTGCAGCCCGTCGCGCGGGCCCATCTCGACGATGCGGACGGCGTCGCCCGTCACGTCGCCGGCTCGACCGCGCGTGCGGCGAGCGCGTCGGCGGCCCGTCGGACCGCGGCGGCGGCGAGGTCCCGGTCGGCCGAGGCGCGGCCCAGCACCGCCTCCAGCACCTCGGGACGGGCCTGTTCCGGCGTGCCGGAGACGAAGGGCGGTGCGGGGTCGTACTCCATCTGGAGCTGGATCGCCTCGGCCACGTCCGCCCCCCGCAGGAGGCGGGCGAGCGTGAGGGCGAAGTCGATGCCCGCCGTCACCCCGCCGCCGGTGATCCGGTCGCGGTCGACGACGACGCGCTCGGGCGTCGGGACGGCGCCGAACGCCGCCAGCAGATCGACCGACATCCAGTGCGAGGTGGCGCGGTAGCCACGCAGGAGCCCCGCCGCACCCAGCACGAGCGAGCCGGTGGAGACGGCCGTGATCCAGGACGCGGTCCCGGCGATCCGCGCCAGCCATTCGAGCGCCTCCTCGTCCTCGACGAGGTCGCGCCAGCCGGGACCGCCCGGCACCACGACGACGTCGAGGCGCGCGACGTCGGCGGTGGTGGTGGTGGGCAGGATGGCGAGCCCGGCCGGGTCCGGGATGGGCAGCATGTCCTTCCAGATCATGTGCGTCCGCACATCCGGCAGGCGGCGCAGCACCTCGTAGGGGCCCGTCAGGTCGAGCTGGGTGAGGCGCGGATAGAGCAGGAAACCGACGTCGATGCGGTCGCCCTGGGCCTTCATGCGGATGCCTCCCCCGACAGGTTTCTCGCGGCGGCTTCGGTGGCCGCCCTCCGACGGGCGAGGAAGCCCGCCATCTCGTCCCGCACCGACGCCACGAGCGCCGGTGGCGCCGTGTGCGGCGAGCCGGCGTCGAACGGCGCCCTGTCCTTCCAGACGACGGAGACCCTCGCGTCGGGCATGCGGGCGAACACCTCGTACGGACCCGTGAAGTCGAGCTGCGTCGCCCTGGGGAACAGCAGCATCGCCACATGGAACGTCATCGGCGCGTCCTTATTCCGCCCGCCCCCGGCCGTGGGGCCCCGGTCCTCAGCGTGCCACGAGGTGCTCCGCGATCTGCACCGCGTTCAGCGCCGCCCCTTTCAGGAGCTGGTCGCCGGCCACGAACATCGCGAAGGAGTGCCCCGTCGGGTCGCTCGTGTCCGCCCGGATGCGGCCGACCAGGATCTCGTCCCGGCCCGACGCGTCGAGCGGCATGGGGAAGCGGTTGGCCGCCCGGTCGTCGACCACGCGCACGCCGGGTGCCGACGACAGAAGCTCCCGCACCGCGGCCGGGGTGACCGGGCGTTCGCACTCCACGGTCAGCGCCTCCGAATGGGCCCGCAGCACCGGCACCCGCACGCAGGTGGCCGACACGCGCAGTTCCGGCTCGCCCATGATCTTCCGGCTCTCCTTGAGGAGCTTGATCTCCTCCTCGTTGTAGCCGGTCTCGGGGTCGACCTTGGAATTGTGGCTGAAGACGTTGAAGGCGTAGGGATAGGGGATGACCTTCGGCTCGAACGGCGTGCCGTCGAGGACGGCGCGGGTCCCCGCCACCAGCTCGTCCATCGCCGCCTGGCCCGCACCCGACGCCGCCTGGTAGGTGGCGGCGATCAGGCGCTTCACCTTGTAGCGGCGGTGGATCGGCCACAGCGGCAACAGCGCGATGATGGTGGAGCAGTTGGGGTTGGCGATGATGCCCTTGTGGCCCTTGATCGCCTCCGGGTTGATCTCCGGCACGACCAGCGGCACGTCGGCGTCCATGCGGAAGGCCGAGGAATTGTCGACCACGACGGCGCCCGCCCGAACGGCATGGGACGCGAACTCGCGGCTGATCGCCCCGCCCGCGCTGAACAGCGCGATGTCGACGCCCGCGAAGGCGTCCGGCGTCAGGGTCTCCACGGTGATGGTCTCGCCTTTGAAGGTCATGGTTTTGCCCGCCGAGCGCGAGGAGGCGAGCAGACGCAGACCACCCACGGGAAACCCGCGGCCCTCGAGGCATTTCAGCAGCTCGACGCCGACGGCTCCGGTGGCTCCGACGATGGCGATGACCGGCTTCGACATGACGACAACGTCCCGATGTGACAGCCGCGCGACCCGCGGCGGCGGGAACGATCGACGCGGGCGGGGACCCGAGTCAAGCGACAAGGGCGCGCGGGGAGATTGCGGGGGGCGCGCGGTCGGATCGCGGCGAAGAAGGCCGGCTCGACCTCGACGTGCGCGACGAGGCGGGTGCGGACGCCGGTCCGTTCGACCGTGGCTCAATCGCAGCCAGTCGGATCGCCCGGAGGCTCCGGCGGGGGATACATGACGACCGCATCCGACCGGTCCTCGTCCGTCGCCGCCGGTATCGCGCGACGGTCCTCCTCGGTCGGTCCCCGTGCGAGCCGCGACACATCGATCCGCAGGACCTCGTTCGCGAGCGATCCGCCAACGACCCCGCGCATCGTCCCTTTCGGTTTCGCCGTGGACATGCCCTGGAGCAGGTCGAGGCAAGCCGGAACCGGCGCTAAACCACCAGCACCGCGTTCGCCCGCGCGGTCAGCTTGCGGGTGCGGACGATCAGGCCGTCCATCACGGGCCGCGCCTGCCGGTACCAGGACCCTCCGGGCGTGAGGCTCTCCAGCCGGGTCGCGGCCTCGGCGTGGGTCTTGAGGACCGCCAGTTCCGTCTCCAGCCGGAACCGCTCGACCGGATCCGTCTCGGCCTCCACCCCGGGCGCGAGGTCGCGGACCCGGACGTGGACGTCGAGCAGCGCCATCGCCAGCGACACCTGCCCCTCGAAGACGAGGAGCGGGTGGGAGGCCGCCGCCCCCTCCACCAGGGCGAGGCGGGTGCGGTTCTCGTCCGAGTAGAGCGGCATCGCCCGGTCCCAGACACAGACGTGGACCTGGGGCCGGCGCAGGCGGCGGAGGTTCGTCCAGAAGGCCCCCTCGTCGGCCAGCGGCACGACCGGCGCGCCTGCGGATTGCGCGACGTCGTCGGTCCAGATGCCGTTCTGCGAGACCTTAACCGCCTCGTCCGCCGTCCCGTAGAGGGGCGACGACGCGGTCGAGACGCCGAGGTGCCGGTCCTCCAGGCCCTGGGCCGTCAGGTGACAGACGGCCTCGACGAGGCAGGCCTTGAGGTAGATCTGCTCGAACGCCTGGGCGAAGGCCGCCATGGCCCAGACCGGATGGTTGCCGGCGAGGCGCAGGGCGAACCGCCCGCGCTCGAAATAGCCCGGAGGGTTGCGCGACAGTGACAAGGCCCGAACGCTCCGCGGATCGACGACGAGGATCGGCGACGTTGGCGGGAGTGTCGCCGCCTGTCAACCACCGGAGATTGTCGTTGCGCCGTCCCCCGCCTCGAACCCGATCAGGTCCTCGCCTTCCGAAACCTGGTCGCCGGGCCGGTAGCAGACGGCGACAACCCGGCCGTCCGCGGGGGCGCGGATCGTGTGCTCCATCTTCATGGCCTCCAGCACGAGAAGCGGCTGGCCGCGGACCACCGCCTGCCCCGCCTCGGCCAGCACCGCCACCACCTTGCCCGGCATGGGCGAGGCGAGCCGGCCGCCGCCCGCCTCGTCGGCGGCCCCGCCCGCCAGCGGGTCGACGACGACGAGGCGCACCGCGCCGCCGTGGCGGAAGAGGGTGAGGGCGTCGCCCGCACGGATCACGGCCACCGTCTCCCGCAGGCCGTCGATGGTCGCCACGAGGGTGCCGTCGGGCTCCGCCGATCCGGCGACGCGGTGCTCGCCGGCGTCGGTGCGGACGAGGAGGCCGTCCGCCGCGTGGACGACCGTCACGCGCCGTTCCGTCTCGCCGTCGCGAAGGACGATTTCCTCCCATGCCGGCTCGTTGAGCCGCCAGGGGACGGGCCGGCTCCAGGGGTCGGCGACGTCGACGGGCCGCGCGGCCACGACCGCCAGCGCCGCCAGCGCGAGGTCGCGGCTCCCGGCCGGGCCCG
>CANGXM010000253.1 GCA_947457845.1 Rhodospirillales bacterium
CCGCCTTCGACACGGCGCTGGGCGGCACGGCGGCCGCGATGGCCGACCTGCGCGCCGGACGCTTCCCCGACGCGGCCGCGGTGGCCGCCCGGTTCCGGACGGCCGTCGGCAACCCTTAGCGGCGGGTCAGGCCGCCCCGGTCCCCCCGTCCATGGTCACGTCCACGGTCAGCAGCTCGTGGTCCGAGATGGCCGAGCCGTGATCGTCGACCGCGGCCCACGTCCGCGGCGCGGCCGCGCTCACGCCGCGGACGAAGACCCAGTCGATGCGCCGGAACGGCGGCAGGGGGTGGCCGTCGGGAAGGGTCCGGCAGGTCGGCTCCGGCGTGTTCGCCTCCCGCCACGCGAAGCCGGCGCCCGCGAAGGCGTCGAACAGCGGCTCGAGCGTGCCGGGGGCCGTGAACCAGGCGGAGTCGCGGTCCGCCGGATCGACGCCGGCCGGCAGCGCGGCCGTGTTGAAGTCGCCGCCGACCACCGCCGGCAGGCCGGGCGCCAGACGGTCGAGGGCCGCCAGGAGCCGCGAGACCTGGGCAAGGCGGTCGGCCGGATCGCTGTGGCTCTCCAGATGCAGCGAGGCGGCGGCGAGCGGACCGGCCGCGGTGTCCACGATCGCCACCACGGCGCAGCGCCCGCCGATGCGGCGCTGTTCGTGGGGCGCCCCTTCGGCGAACCAGCGGCCGCCGTCGTCCAGCGCGACGCGGGCGGCCGCGCGCAGCGGATGGCGCGACGCGATCGCGTTGCCGTGCAGCCCCTCGACGTTGATCCCGCCGGCGTGCCAGCCGCGCTCCCGGTCGTCGCCGAGGCCGAGTTCGACGAACTCCGTCGCGAACGCGTGGCCGTGCCCAAGGGCGGCGGCGACCTCGGCGGTCGTGTGCCGGTTCCCCGACCGCGCCATGCCGTGGTCCATCTCCGACAGGAGGAGCAGATCGGCACCCGTCCGCGCCAGGAGCGCGGCGGTGGGGCCGACGTGCTTGCACCGTTCGATGTTCCAGGCGGCCACCCGGAACCGGGCCGGCGGCGTCGCCTCCGGCTGCGACGGCGGCGGGCGCACCTCGACCGTGCCGAGGGCGCCGATGCGGGCGGCGAGCGCATCGTGCCGCTCGCGCCCGCCCGGCCCCTCGATGGCCTCGGCGCGGAGCCGGGGGTCGGGACCGTGCATGACGGCGGCGGTGGCGTCGACGATGGGGGGTATGCCGGTCATCAGAGCTTTCCCATTCCGGCCGCGAGCGCCCCCTCGCCGCGGGGCAGCCAGGACCCGAGCGCGAAGATGAGGAGGACGGGGGTGAGGAGGATGAAGGTGACGACGGCGGCGTTCGGGAAGACGATCGCCTGACCGCCGAGGTTCTGCCAGAGGAGGATCGTCAGCGTCTGCACCACCGGCGACCCGACGATGAACGTCTTCTCGAACTCCTCGAAGCTGGTGACGAACGACAGGAGCCCGCCGGCCACGTAACCGGGCCAGGCGAGCGGCGCCACGACCAGCAGCCCCACCCGGACCGGGCCGGCGCCGAGCGTGCGCGCCGCGTGGATCAGGTCGTCGGGGATCGCCTCGATCGCCGCGGCCACGATCCGGATCATCAGCGGCAGCGTGCCCACCGTCTGCACCAGGATCACGCCCGGCACCGAATGCGCCAGCCCCAGGCGGAAGAAGAGGATGCCGACGCCGATCCCGACCACGAGGCCGGGCACGATGAGCGGCGCCAGGACGAACATCTCCACCGCCCGCTTGAAGCGGAACGGCAGCTTCGCCAGCGCATAGGCGGTCGGCAGCGCGATGGCGGCCGAGAGCGCGGTGACGACGGTGGAGATGAACAGGCTGGTGAGGACGCCGCCGACGAGCCGCGGGCTCGCCAACGCGCGCTCCCAATGGACGGTCGCGAGACCGCCGGGCAGGAGCGCCGGGGCGAACCAGCCGCTGCGCGGATCGACGAGCGACCAGAGGAACCCGACCGCGAGGGGGACGAGCAGCGTGAGGGCGAGCGCCGCGAAGAGCCCGGCGGACAGGAAGGCCCGCGAGCCGCCCCGGCGTCCGGCCCCGATCACCGCCCGCCCCCGCCGACGCGGGCCGTCAGCCGGTAGTAGGCGAGGAGCACGAGGCAGGCCACGAGGGAGAGGATCGACCCCATGGCCGACACGATCCCCCACCGGTTCTCCACGAACGCGTAACTGTACATCTGGATCGACAGCGGTTCGGGATAGATCGGTCCGAGCAGGCTGGGGATGGCGAAGGCCCCGGTGGAGGTGACGAAGACCAGGAGCGTCGCCGCCGTGATCCCCGGAAGCGCCATCGGCAGTTCGATCCAGAAGAAGACCGCGACCCGCGTGGCGCCCAGCGAGCGGGCCGCGGCCGTCACGTCGGACGGGATCGAGGCGACCGCACCCGCGATGATCAGCGTCATGAAAGGCACCGCCTTCCAGACCATCGCCACGATCACCCCCACCGCGTACTCGTCGCGCACCATCCGCGGCAGCGACAGGCCGACGGGGGCGAGGAGGCGGGAGATCATCCCGCCGCGGTCGAGGAGGACCAGAACCAGGAACGCCGCCACGATGGTCGGGACCGCCAGCGGCAACTGGTAGAGCGTCCGGAACAGGCGCCGGCCGGGGAACGTCGTCTGCAGCGCCACGGCGAGCGGCACGCTGATCGCGAGCGCGATCAGCGTCGGCACCACCGACAGGTACATCGAGAAGACCAGCCCCTCGAGATGGACCCGGTTCGTGAAGATCGACCGGTAGTTGGCGAGCGTGAACCCCTTGGCGCCCGGCCCGTCGGCCGTGACGCTCGCCACGAGCGCCAGCACGAGCGGGGTTCCGAAGAAGAGGGCGAGGAACCCCACCCCCGGAAGGAGGAGAAGGGCGACCGCGAGGGAACGGGGCAGGCGCCTCACGGCCGGGCCTCCAGCGCGTGGACGCGCTCGGGCATCGCCACCGCGACCCGGGTGCCCTCGGCAAAGAGGCCGGCCGCGATCCCCGACCGCCGCACGCGCAGCCGCGTGCCGGGCAGCGCCACGTGGTACTCGACCTCCGCCCCCAGGAAGGCGACGTGGCGGATCTCGCCCGGACCGTCGGGATCGGGCACGACGACGATGTCCTCGGGGCGGACGGAGACGAGCGCCGGCCCGTCGCCGACCGCGGCCTCGGCCTCGAGGCGCTCGCCCCAGGCGGTCGTAAGCCGGCCGGCGCTGGCGACGACCGCGACGATGTTCGTCTGGCCCAGGAACTCCGCCGTGAAGCGTTCCCGCGGCCGGCGGTAGAGATCGACCGGGCGGCCCACCTCCTTGATGCGGCCGTCGGACATGACCACCACCCGGTCGGCGACCGCCATCGCCTCCTTCTGGTCGTGGGTCACGTAGAGCATGGTGACGGCCAGCCGGCGCTGCAGGGCGCGGATCTCCTCGCGCAGCTGCTCGCGCAGGAGCGCGTCGAGGTTCGACAGCGGCTCGTCCAGCAGCAGGATGTCGGGTTCCGTCACCAGCGCGCGGGCGAGTGCCACCCGCTGCTGCTGGCCGCCCGAGAGCTGGCGGGGATGGCGGCCGGCGAGGGCCGACAGTTCCACGAGGTCGAGCACCCGGGCGACCCGGTCGGCGGCCTCGCGGCCGCGCACGCCGCGCATCTTGAGGCCGAAGCCGACGTTCCCCGCGACGGTCATGTGCGGGAACAGGGCGTAGGACTGGAAGACGAGCCCGACGTTGCGCCGCTCGGGCGGGAGGTCGGTCACGTCGCGGCCGGCGATGGCGACCGTGCCGGAATCGGGCGTGACGATGCCGGCCACCATCCGCATCACCGTCGTCTTCCCGCATCCCGACGGACCGAGGAGGACCACCGCCTCGCCGTCGGTCACGGCGAGATCGACGCCGGAGACCGCGAAGTCGGCGCCGAAGCGCCGGGAGAGCCCCGACAGGACGAGGTCGGCCATGGCTGCCCCCGGATCGGCGCCGCTTCCGTTCAGCGCTGCAGGACGTCGGCGACGAACCGCTTCGTCGCCTCGGCCGATGCGGTCGCCACGATGCGCTTGCGCGACAGCGTCACCACCTGGTCCTGCGGGACGAGGCGTTCGGCGACGTCGGCGGCGAGCGCGGAGACGTTCACCCCCACCCGCGCCGTCCGCGAGCCGACGAGGCCGAGCTTGCGGACCTGCACGTCGTCGGACATCAGGAAGTTCGCGAACAGGAGCGCGCCCGCCGGATTGCGGGTCCCGGCGGGGATCACCATGCCGTCGCCGTCGCCGACCTGCCCGCTGGAGAGCAGCCCGAGACGGACGGTCGGCGGCAGCAGGCCGCGGCCGATGAAGTCGAACACCTGGTCCTCCCACACCGTCGCGACCTGGGCGACGCCGTTGGCGATCAGGTTCAGCGTGTCGGTGTTCCCGTTGGTGAACTCGACGTGCGGCTTCAGTTCACGGAAATAGGCGACGACGGGCGCGAGGCACGGACCCTGCGCCCAGGCCTCGGCGTCCTGCGGCCCGAACGAGAAGTCGAACAGGCGGGCCTGACACTCGGCCGTCGTCATCGCCATGATCGCGGATTCGAGGAAGCCCTGGCCCGAGCCACCGCGCGCCGGATTGGTGATCGCCACCTTTCCGGGGTTCGCGCGGGCGAAGGCGAGGAGGTCGGGGAAGCTGCGGGGCGCGCGCTCCGGACGGACCGTGCGGGTGTCGTACCCGATGGCCGTCAGGTTGCGGTGCCAGGGAAGCACCGTGCCGCCGTGTTCGTAGCCGCGGGAAACGCGCGCGGCCGAGGGATCGAGGTCGCGGGCGTTGGGCAGCACCGACGACAACGGGATGTTCGCGATGATCCCGGTCTCGGTCCCCAGCCGCACCTGCCCGTTGGGATACCACATCAGGTCGACGTGGAGCGGCTGCCCGGCCCGCTGGGCCGCGATCAGCTGCTGCACCGTCTGGTCGCCGTTGACCTGCCGGTACTCGACCTTGATCCCGGTGGCGCGCTCGAACGCCGGGATCACGATCTCGGTGAACAGGGGCGTGAAGCTCTCGGCGAGGTCGTAGAACACGACCGGGCCGCCGGCCCGTGCCGGCCCGAGGAGCGTCGCCTCGAAGGTCTGGTGGGTGACCGCCTTCGGGTCGAAGTTCGTGCGGACGTTGAAGGACGACGCACCGACCGGCTCGAACGCGCCGGCGGGCAGGGCGAGCATCATCGCGACGGCGACGGCGGAAACGGATTGCGCGAAACGCATGGATCACCTCCCGGTCATTCGCCGCGAGGGTGGTGCCGGACCGTGACGTCCGCATGTTGGGTCCGCGTCGCTTCCGTGAAGAGCCGGCGACGGATCCGTGTCGCGCGTCCCGACCGGCGATGTCGGTTCAGAGGTTCGGCGGGGAGGGCGCGGGCGCCGCCGGCTATCCGGCCGGGTGGCTCGATGCGCTCTCGGTGCGGACGAGTTGCGGATCATCGCCGACACCGGCACGGCCGTCGGGCACGCGCCGCTCGCCGGCTCGCTGGTCAAGGCGCGCGGCCCGGTGGTCGAGACGGCGGCGTCGACGAGGAGAACGCGGCCGAGGCCCCGCGCCTCCGAGGGGCCAATGACACTTTCGCGCGCAGGGGCTTTCGGCCGCGCGGAGCGGCTTCGACGTGCCGGGACGTCCGTGACAGAGTGGGCCGCGGGACCGGGACCGGTGCTGCGTGCGCGCGGATCCCGGACGGGACGATGCGGCCCCGGTCGCGGCACGATCGCCGCGGGGGCCCCGAGGGAGGACGAAGGATGGCGACGATCGGCTTCATCGGTCTGGGGAACATGGGCGGCCCGATGGCCGCGAACCTCGTGAAGGCCGGGCACGCGGTGCGCGGCTTCGACCTGTCCGAGGCGGCGCGCGCCGGGGCGGCCGCGCTGGGCGTCCCGGTGGCGGCGACCCTCGCCGTCGCCGTCGCC
>CANGXM010000254.1 GCA_947457845.1 Rhodospirillales bacterium
CAGCGCGCCGCGTTCATGTACAGCCTTGTGGTCTCCGCCAAGCTGAACGACGTGGATCCGCAGGCTTGGCTGGCCGACGTGCTCGCGCGGATCAACGACCTGCCGCAGCAGCACCTGCACGAGCTGCTCCCCTGGGAATGGAAGCAGCGGCACGCGCCGGCCCTCGCGGCCTGATGATCGGCCGCGAAGGCCCCCACCAGCTCCGGCGAAACCACGGTAACGGAACGCCGCGGTGCTCACCGGATGCGTACGATGGGGGGCAGGAGCCGGAACGCGAAAGGCCCGTGCGGGGCGTTCCCGCACGGGCCTTGCGAAGACGTCCGGGTCGGACCGTCAGGCCGTCAGTCCGACGCCTGCGCGGGCTCGCCCACGCTGCGGGCCCGGCGCTGGCGGAGCGCCAGCAGGTCGGGCATCGCGACCGCCATTGAGGTCACCAGCGCGGCCAGATAGGGCAGCGACTGGATCAGGAGGAGCGCGATCCACAGGAACGCGTCCCGGTTCTCGCGGCCGTATCCGACGAAGAGCGCCGCGGCCGCGATCCAGAGGCCCGCCATCAGAAGGACCTCCTCCCGCGCGCCGAGGATGCCCTGGATCAGCGCCGGCTTGTCCTCGCACTTCGGCGTCCGGAAGAAGGGTCGGGCCGAGGTGAACAGACCCTGCCAGATGGCGCGCCCGACCGTGTGGGTCAGCGCCATGCCGGCGATGGCCGCACCGAACCGGTCGCGCAAGCCGCAGGGAACGCGGGCCCCGTAGAGCCAGAAGGACGCCACGACCTTGAAGATGAATGCGGCCATCATCGGGATCATGAAGGCCTGGGGCGGGAACTCGAACGACCCCGCCAGCGGGCCCAGCCCGATCTGGTTTACCCACGCCCGGCCGTAGATCTCGCCCAGCGCCACCGCGATCGGCTGGAGGACGAGGCCGATCGACCAGAAGATCGCGGCGCAGGCGAAGATCAGGTGCGCCGCGTCGGCGAACCAGGGCATCCAGCCGGCGATGAAGTGATACTTCTGCTCGGGCTTCAGCTTGTTCCGGCCGGGCAGGAACTCCCGCCAGTGCCGCTTCATGATCTGCACGGCACCGTAGGCCCAGCGGAAGCGCTGCTTCTTGTAGGCCTCGAACCCGTCCGGGATCACGCCCTTGCCGAAGCTGTCGGGCATGTAGACGGCCTCGTAGCCCGCCTCGAACAGGCGCAGGCCCAGCTCGGCGTCCTCGGTGATGCACCACTCCGCCCACTTGCCGACCTCGATCAGCGACTTCTTGCGGATCAGCGTCATCGTCCCGTGCTGGATGATGGCGTTGGCCTCGTTGCGCTGGATCATGCCGATGTGGAAGAAGCCGGCGTACTCCCAGTTCAGCATCGTCTTGAACCGGTCGCCCTCGTACTCGCGATAGTCCTGGGGCGACTGGACGAAGCCGACCTCGGGCCGGTCGAAGTAGGGCACGACGCTCGACAGCCAGTCCGGGCGGACCTGATAGTCGCTGTCGATGACGGCGACGATCTCCGCGTCGGCGGCGGTCTGGTCGAGCGCGAAGTTCAGCGCGCCCGCCTTGTAGCCCGGCCACTTCGGCAGGTGGAAGAAGCGGAAGCGGGCCCCGAGCTTCTCGCAGTAGGCCTCCACCGGCCGCCAGGTCGCCTCGTCCTTGGTGTTGTTGTCGACGACCAGGACCTCGAAGTTCGGATAGTCCAGCCGCGCCAGCGCGTCGAGCGTCTGCATCACCATGTGCGGCGGCTCGTTGCAGCACGGCACGTGGATCGACACCTTGGCCGCGTGCGGCGGGGCCGGGGCCTTCACCGGATGGAAGCGCCGCTTCCACCGGTTCGACCAGACCACTTCGGTCAGCTCCATCCCGTCGGTCAGCAGCAGCGTGAGCAGCATCAGCTGAAGGCCGACCATCACTGTCCAGACCACGTGGGTCGAGACGGCGAGCCCCGGGACCGACCATTCGAACACGGTCCAGAGCATCATGTTGACGGCCGACTGGATCAGCACTCCGTAGAAGACGAGCCCGCCGACCTTCAGGTCACGACGGAACCAGACGACGAGAAGCAGCGGAAGGGCCGCGATGGCGGAGGCGAGGGCGGCGAGGGCGGGCCAGTTCGCCACCTCGAGGATCTCGCCCTCCATCGGGAACTTCGGCTGGCGCCAGGCGTCCCAGATGCCCCAGGACACGCCCGCGGTGCCTTCGAGGGTCCGCTTCCACGGCTGGTCGAAGGCTTCCATGATGTAGTAGTCGATGCGATTCTGGCTGGCGACGTTGAACCACTGGCGCAGGAACTTCGCCTGGTTCACGACGCTGGCCTCGGCCCCGCGGCGCCACGGGCCGTCGGACGGCCACCCGATCTCGCTGATCAGGATGTGCTTGCCGGGGTAGCGCTGCTTGAGTTCGTTGTAGCGGAACATCGCATAGTCGACGGCACCCTCGATCGGCACGCCTTCCCAATAGGGCAGGATGTGCACGGCGATGTAGTCGACGGCCGCGACCAGCTCGGGATGGTCGAGCCAGATGTGCCAGGGCTCGGCGGTGGAGATCGGCACGTTCACCTGCCGGCGGACCCGGTTCAGGTAGTCGATCATCTGCGGCACGGTCAGGTCCGTGCGCAGGATCGCCTCGTTGCCGACAAGGACGCGGCGGATGTTCGGGTTCGAGCGGGTGAGGCGGACGAGGTTGGCGATCTCCGGCTCGTCGATCTCGGACCGTCCCTGGAGCCACGCGCCCGCCGTGACCGACAGGTCGTAGCGCCGCGCGATGCCGGGGATGAGGTCGGCGCCGTTCAGCGTCGAGTAGGTGCGGACCCCGCCGACGCTCGTGCGCAGCAGCGAGAGGTCCTTCTCGATGTCCTCGGCGCCGGGATGCCGGTTGGCCAGCGGGCTCTGGTCCACCTGATAGGGACTGAGCGCGACGCCGTTGATGAGACCGCCCCAGGGGCGTTCGGGCTGCGGCCGGTTCGTGGCCGTCCAGAACGCGACGTTCCCGAGGATGACGATGAGAAGGACCGCGATCGCCTTCGTACGCATGGCCTGTCTTTCGCTGAAGCCGCACTCCGCCCGGGGCCGATCGGGCGTGCCACGCACGCACCGATCGACCGGCGCCGGACACACGGACACCTTCGTGCCGCCCGTGTACCCGCCCCGTTGCTTTCGACGACTAGGTTGTCGACCCTCGTCCCTGGAGGCCGCCCGCCGGTTTGCCCAGCATTTGGGCGGCGCCACAATCTGCCGTAAAATGTCGCGATCCGCGAAAATCACAAGGGCCGTCGGTCATGGTTCCCCGCAGAAATTTTCTGCATTGCACCTGACCCAGACGAACCCGGCGGCCGACCGAATATTCCGCGCCGTCGCGGACCCGATGTCGCACCGCCCGACGGACGAAGGCCCGCCCGGTGGGGGCGGGCCTCGCGTTCAGCCGTTGACCGCCTGCCGGTCGGCCTTCTTGCGCTCGTTCGGGTCCAGCAGCTTCTTGCGGAGCCGGATCGACTTCGGCGTCACTTCCACGAGCTCGTCGTCGGCGATGTAGGACAGCGCCTTCTCCAGCGTCATCCGGATCGGCGGGGTGAGACGCACGGCCTCGTCCTTGCCCGATGCGCGGATGTTGGTGAGCTGCTTGCCCTTCAGCACGTTGACCTCGAGGTCGTTGCCGCGGCTGTGCTCGCCCACGATCATGCCCTGATAGACCTTCCAGCCGGGCTCGATCATCATCGGGCCGCGGTCCTCCAGGTTCCAGAGCGCGTAGGCCACCGCCTCGCCGTCGGCGTTGGAGATCAGCATCCCGTTCCGGCGGGCGGCGATGTTGCCCTTGTACGGCTGGTAGGAGTGGAAGATCCGGTTCAGCACGCCGGTGCCGCGCGTGTCGGTCAGGAACTCCGACTGGTAGCCGATGAGGCCGCGCGACGGAATCAGGAAAACGAGACGCTGCTTGCCGCCGCCCGACGGCCGCATCTCCGTCATCTCGCCCTTACGCTCCTGGAGCTTCTGCACGACGATGCCCGAGAACTCCTCGTCCACGTCGACCGTCACCTCCTCCACGGGCTCCAGGCGCTGGCCCGTGACCGGGTCGGCCTTCATGAGCACGCGGGGCCGCGAGATCGACAGCTCGAAGCCCTCGCGGCGCATCTGCTCGATCAGGATGCCGAGCTGCAGTTCGCCGCGGCCAGCGACCTCGAACGAATCCTTGTCCTCGCTCTCGGTGATGCGGATGGCGACGTTGCCCTCCCCCTCGCGCAGCAGCCGGTCGCGGATGACGCGGCTGGTCACCTTGTCGCCCTCGGTTCCCGCGAGCGGGCTGTCGTTGACGACGAACGACATGGCGATCGTCGGCGGGTCGATCGGCTGCGCGGGCAGCGGCCGCTCCACCGCGACCTCCGCCAGCGTGTCGGCGACGGTCGCCTTCGTGAAGCCCGCCAGCGCGATGATGTCGCCGGCCGACGCCTCCTCGATCGCGACCCGCTCGATGCCGCGGAACGCGAGGACCTTGGTCACCCGCGTCGTCTCGATCACGCTGCCGTCCCGGCTCAGCGCGCGCACCTGCATGTTCTGGCGCACCTTGCCCGACTGGATGCGCCCGGTCAGCAGGCGGCCGAGATAGGGGTTGGCCTCCAGCGTCGTCGCCAGCATGGCGAACTGGCCCGCCTCGTCCACCGACGGCGGCGGCACGTGGTTGCGGATCAGCTCGAACAGCGGGTTCAGGTTCTCGCGCGGGCCGTCGATGTCCATCGTCGCCCAGCCCTGGCGCCCCGAGGCGAAGAGGGTCGGGAAGTCCAGCTGCTCCTCGGTCGCGTCGAGGGAGGCGAACAGGTCGAAGATCTCGTCGTGGACCTGGTGGGCGCGGGCGTCGGGGCGGTCGATCTTGTTGACCAGCACGATCGGGCGCAGGCCCAGCTTCAGCGCCTTGCCCAGCACGAACTTCGTCTGCGGCAGCGGGCCCTCGGCCGAATCGACCAGGAGGACCACGCCGTCGACCATGCTCATGATGCGCTCGACCTCGCCGCCGAAGTCGGCGTGGCCCGGGGTGTCGACGATGTTGATCCGCAGGTCGTTCCAGTGCACCGACGTGCACTTCGCAAGGATGGTGATCCCGCGCTCGCGCTCGAGGTCGTTCGAATCCATGACGCGTTCCATGACCTGCTGATTCTCCCGGAACGCGCCGGACTGCTTCAGCATCTGGTCCACGAGCGTCGTCTTGCCGTGGTCGACGTGCGCGATAATCGCGACGTTGCGGATATCCATTGTCTGTCGCCTGTTCGCTGGTGCCGACCGGGGCGGGTCCGTGGCACGTTTCCGGTCCGCCGTCCGGTCCCGACGCGGGGCCGCACGGCCACCGGCCCGTGCATGTTGCATTCATGTTGCAATGCAGCAGCCCGCCGGCGGCACTGAAGTAATGCGCGGGCGGGGGGTCTGGCAAGGGCGACGACCGCATTGCACCCCGGCGGAACGCGCGGGACCCCTTGTTTCCGACCGCCGCTTCCGCTGATGTCCGGTGATGAACGCATCCCCGGCAACCGACGTCGATCGCGCGGCGTTGTCGCGGGGGGTCGGGATCGCGTGCGAAGGGGACGGAGCGGCTTTGAGGATGGCGGATCGACCGTCGCGCGCACGGCCCTGGGCGGCCAGGGGCCTCGCCGTCGCCGTGGCGCTCGGCGCCGTCGGCGGGCTCGGTCCCGACCCGGCCGATGCCCAGGACACCCGCTACGCCGTGCGGATCGAGGGGCTCGACGCGGCACCCGACCTCGCGACGCTGATCCGCGACGCCACCGCCACCTGGCGCCTTCGCGACGAGCCCGCGCCGAGCGAGGCGGGCCTGCGGCGCCGCGCGGAGGCCGACGGCGACGTGGTCGTGCGCGCCATGCGC
>CANGXM010000255.1 GCA_947457845.1 Rhodospirillales bacterium
CCCGGCACGGAGCGGGACCGGGTGCGTGACGAGGCCCGCGAGCGGCGAGGCGGCGTCGTTGACCAGCGCCGCGGTGAGCGCGCCGGCGTCCGTCGCCGCCCGCATCACCGCGAGGAGATCCGGGCTCTGCCCCGACTGGGAGACCGCGAGGGCGAGCGCGCCGCGCATCCGCAGGGCGGCGCCGTAGACGGTGATGACCGAGGGGGCGGCCGACGCCGTCACGAGGCCGAGCCGGGTCTCGAACAGATAGCGCGCGAAGGCCGAGGCGTGGTCGGAACTGCCGCGGGCGACCGTGACGGCGAACGGCGGCGCCGCCGCCCGGACCGCGCCTGCGAGCGCCCCGATCGGCCCGGCTCCGGCGCCGAGCAGGTCCGCCACCCGGTCCGGTGCCTCCTGCGCCTCGGTGAGCATGAGCGGGACGGGTCGATCGGCCATCGGTGGGCTCTCCGCGAACGGACGAAAACGGGGCGGCCATCGGCCGCCCCATTCCCATTAACAGTCCAATGTGACGCCCAGTGCAACACGCTCGGCCCCCGCGCCGGTGCCGGCGTCGAGGCTGGCGCCGCGGCGATCGCGATCCGCACTCGCGACGCCGCCTCGTCGATCAGGTCGACCGCTCAGGACCGGGTTGTTCCTGGTCCGGCGCGCGAGCACCTCGACCGTCCGTCGGATCGCGCCCGGCCGTCGATCAAGCGCAGGATCTCCACCGCGCCCGATTCGACGAAATGGTTCACGCGGCCCGCGTCCCCCTGCCGGACGATCACGCGATCGGCGGGAAACCCGGACCTGTTCAGGCGCTTCGGGTGACGTCCGTTCATGATCCGGGCCCTCGACGCGAGGGCGACCCGCCGTGCGGCCATGATGGCGCGGAGCGGTGTATCGGCGGCCAACGGAGAACCGGAGGTTGCTGGATCAAGCGATCCGTTCGGCGTTGCTGCGGATGTAGGCGCACAGCATCTGCAGCAGGATCCGGAGCAGCGGGTCTGCGTTTTGGATGCGCGAATCGAGCTGGTCCTTGGTGACCGGGATGCAGACCGTGTCCTCGGCCGCGACCGCAGACGCCACCCGCTCGCCGCCGTCGAGCAGCGCGATCTCCCCGAAGAAGCGACCGGCACCCACGGTGTCGAGCACGACGGGCCGCCCGTTCACCTCGCGGCTGATCTCGACCGCTCCCGTCTCGATGTAATAGGCGACATGGCCGGGGTCGCCCTGACGGAAGATCACGGTTCCGGCCGGAAACGCCTCGCGTTCGATGAGCTGCGTGATCCGGGGCATCGCCTCGATCCGAGATGCAGGACCGAGAATAGGCCGGCCCGTTGCGCGCAACAAGGCGGTGGTTTCATCCCATCGGAGCACGCCGAAGGGCGGATACCCGTCCAGGTTACTTTCGATAGTCATAGGTAAGGCAAACTATCGAGCCGTCGGTCGACATAGACCGAATGATCAGACCAACAGAGGTCCGTACTGCGGTGCGGACAGGTTCCATCGGCAGTCAACGTCGATCCGAACTCACGTTGGTGGCCTCCGCTGATTGTATCGGGGCCAGCGGTCGGACCAGTTTTCCTAGTGAATGACGAATTGGCCTGCGCCGACGATCGTTGCCAGTAAATGCTTCGATCTCTATGGTTTAGAGTGCGCATTGGGATCCATGGTGGGCCGACTGATGACCGAACCAGTGAAAAAGACCCGCCGCCGACGGGTGGGGAACCGGGCGTTCGACGCCCATGTCGGCCAACGGGTCAGGCTCCGGCGAACGCTTCTCGGGATGAGCCAGGAGCGTCTCGGGGACGCGCTCGGCCTGACGTTCCAGCAGGTGCAGAAGTACGAGCGCGGCGCGAACCGAATCTCCGCGGGGACGCTCTACCGTCTCGCGCAGATCCTCGACGTGCCGATCAGCTTCTTCTTCGACGGGATCGAGGAGCTGCCGGGCGGCGCCGGCGGCGCGCCACTGCCGACCGACGCGGGGGACGCGCTCCTGACGCGTCGCGAGGCCCGCATCCTCCGGCTCAGCCGGCAGGCGCCGGGCGAGATCGTCGAGCAGATGGTCGGCCTCCTGGCCGCCGTCTGCCGGGATCCCGCCGACGTCGAGGTCGTCGAGATCGTCGAGGGCGGCGGGGGGCTGACCGAGGCCGCCGCGGCCCCCCGTCGCCGCTATGGCGCCGTCTGGGACCCGACCGACATCGGCGAGACCGGGACCGGAGCACGGCGCAGCCGCTGACGCGATCCGACCCGACGCGGCCCTCGTGGCCGCGTCACCCCCGTCGACCCATGCGCGGCCCTCGTGGCCGCATCACTCCAGTCCGCCGACCGCCGCCTCGACCGCCGCGACCACCCGCCCCGAGCGGACCAGTTCCAGCGCCTCGACCATTTCCGTCGCATACCAGCGGTCGCCGTCGAGCGCCGGGGCGATCGCAGCCCGGATCGCGCCGTGGGCCGCGCGCGTGCCCGTGCCGAGCGGGAATTGGGCGACGAGCGGTTCGACCAGCGTGAGCGCCTGCGCGGCCATCAGCATCTCGCCCGCGACCACCTGCTCCGCGTTCTCGACCACGGTCCGCGCCTTGCGCCCGCACCAGGTGGAATTCGAGACGTGGTCCTCGGCGTTGCCCTTGCCGGGGATCGAGTCGACCGATCCCGGGGCGGCGAGGTGCCGGTTCTCCATCACCAGCGCCGACATCGAGCACTGCACGGTCGCGAAGCCGGTGTTCAGCCCGCGCTTGCCGGCCAGCAGGTTGCGCGGGATGCCGTAGGAAAGGGTGGGGTCGATCAGCCGGGCGAGCCGCCGCTCCGAGATGGCGGAGAGGTCCGCGATCGCGATCGCCAGCAGGTCGCACGCCTGCGCCATGTACTGGCCGTGGAAGTGCCCGCCCGAGAGCGAGACGTAGCCGCCGGCGCCGTCGTCGACGATGAGCGGGTTGTCGGTGGCCGAATTCACCTCGGTGCCCACGATGCGCTCGACGTACTCGACCGCCTCGACCGCCGGCCCGTGGACCTGCGGCGCGCAGCGCAGCGAATAGACGTCCTGCACCCGGGGGCTCGCGGGCGCCCCCTCGGCGCGGCCGACCTCGTCGGGAAACCGCACGTCGCGCGCCGCCTGGGAGCAGCGGGCGGTTCCGTCGAGGATCCGCAGGATGTTCCGGGCGACGCGCATCTGTCCGGGATGCGGCCGCGCGCGCTGAAGCCGCGGATCGAAGGCGGCCCGCTCGCCCCGCATCGCCTCCAGCGACAGGCAGACGGCCACGTCGGCGTGCTTGAGCAGGCGCCGCGCGTCGTGCGTCGCCAGGACGGCCAGCGCCAGCGAGGCGGTCGATCCGTTGATCAGCGCCGACGCGTCCTTGGCGCCCATCGTGAAGTCGGGATCGAAGCCGGCGGCGGCGATCGCGTCCCGCGCCGGCATCCGCCGGCCACGCCAGACCATCTCGGCCTCGGCGAAGCCGCAGATCGCACCGGCGAGGTGGGCCAGCGGCGCGAGGTCGCCCGACGCGCCGACCGATCCCTTCTGCGGGATCACCGGGTGCAGGCCGGCGTTGAGGAAGTCGATCAGCCGGTCGACGACCGCGACGCTCGGGCCCGAATAGTTGGCCGCGAAGGCGTTGGCGCGCAGCAGCATCATCGCCCGGGTCACGTCCTCGCCGAACGGCTCGCCGATGCCGGTCGCGTGGGCGTAGACCGTCTTGCGCTGATAGGCCGCCATTTCGGCCATCAGCACGCGCTGGTCCTTGAACAGGCCGACGCCCGTGTTGAACGCGTACATGAGCGGCGCGTCGTCGTTCATCCAGTTGGCGTCGATGAACGCGCGCGTCGCCGCGATCCGGCCCCGCGCCCCCTCGTCCAGCACGGCCTTCGCGAAGGCGCCCGCGGTATCCGGCCGCGCCACGCGCACCACGTCGGCGATGGTCAGCGCCGCCCCGTCGATCCGAACCGTCATGAACTGCCCGCCCGCCGCGAATGTCGATGCCCGCCATGGGGCATGGGGGCGCGGCGGCTGTCAACCGGGCGGGGGGACGCCCTCAGCGCTTCCCGCCCAGCCGGCCGAGAAGGCGGGACATCAGCCCCGGCGTGGCCGGCGCCTTCGCCGTTCCCGACGCCTCGGCGGCGGCCGCGACGGTGCGCTGCTTCGCCTTGTGGGCGAGCCACTGTTCGAGCGTCATGCCCGCCTTCGCCGCGCGCCGCGCCTCGTAGGCGCGCTGTCCGTCGGAGAGATTTTCGATCGTTTCCCGCACGCTGCGCCTCGACCCGTCCCGGAGATCGTCCGGCCCGAAGGTGGCCCCGCGGCGGGACGGGCGCAAGCCCGTCGACGGTCGCGCGCGTCCTCAGCCGTCGGCGGCGAGACGGATGCCGGTCATCGGCCAGCGGGTCGCAGGCGGCAGCGGCAGGCGGGACGTGGCGCGCGCCTGTTCGGGTGCTGTCAGGCACGATCCGCCGCGGGCCACCATCCGGTTGCCCATGAACCGCGCCGCCAGCGGCCCGGGCCCAGGCCGGTGGCGCGGGTAGGGCAGGTGGGCGCTGCGCGTCCATTCCCACACGTCGCCGAACATCTGGCACGGGCCGTCGATCGCGGCGGGGCCGGCGCGGGGGTGGAGCGCGTCGCCGTCGCGCAGGTTGCCGACCGGCTGGCAGCGGGTCGCGACCATCTCCCACTCCGCCTCGCCGGGAAGCCGCGCGCCGGACCAGCGCGCGAAGGCGTCGGCCTCGTACCAGCTGACGTGGCACACAGGCTCGGCCCGGTCGAGCGCGCGAAGCCCGCCGAGGGTGAAGACGTGCCAGCGGCCGCCACGCTTGAGCCAGTACTGCGGCGCCCGCCAACCCTCCGCGCGGCGGACCTGCCAGCCGTCCGACAGCCACTGCCGCGGGTCCTCGTAGCCGCCGTCCTCCATGAAGTCGAGGTAGTCGCCGCAGGCGACCGGCCGGTCGGCGATGCGGAATGGCTCGACGTGCACCGTGTGCCGCGGCGTCTCGTCGTCGAGGCAGGTGTCGCCGTCGGCGGCGCCCAGCGTCGTGCTGCCGCCGTCGACCGCGATCCACCCGGTGATCGCCTGCGGTTCGGCCAGCCGCGGCACGACCGTCCGGTAGGTCGGCAGGGTCGGGTTCTCCCAGAACGCCCGCTTCAGGTCGGTCAGCATCCATTCCTGGTGCCGTTGCTCGTGCTCGATCCCGAAGCACACGAGGCGCTCCGCCGCGACGAACTCCTCTCCGGACAACTGGCCGACGAGGCGAAGGATGGTCGCGTTCACGTGGTCGCGGTACTGCATGATCTCGGCCACCGACGGTCGCGACAGAAGGCTCCGCCGGTCGGGCGCGAGGACCGGACCGCCCTCGACGAACAGGCCGCCGAACAGCATCGCGAACTGCGGATCGAACGGCCGGTATCCCGGGAGGAAGCGGCCGGCGACCAGGGCCTCGAACACCCAGGTCGTGTGGGCGAGGTGCCATTTCGCCGGGCTGCCGTCGGGGCCGGCGGCGATCTGCATGTCCTCGGGCGAGAGGCGCGTCGTGAGCGCCCCGGTCTGGGACCGGACGCGCTGGATGCGGGCGGTCAGCGTGTCCCGCCGGAGCCGGAGGCCCGTCGGGTCGAGCGGTAGGGCGAGGGGGCTGGTGTCCATGGCGGCGACCCGGTCACGGCGCCGGAGGAACCGACGCACGGGGTCGCAACACCGCCGACCGCCCCCGGGTTCAGCCCGACCCCGAGAGGTCACGGGTACGGCTCCGGTGAGCGCCGCCTTGTGAGGCTGGGTCGCCGGGTGGGAGTCAATGGGCTGTCCCATTGGCTATCCCTATGGCAGTCCCCATGGCTACACAGCGTATTGAAGTGATCACGGGCCGCGAGGCGCGGCGCCGGTACAGCG
>CANGXM010000256.1 GCA_947457845.1 Rhodospirillales bacterium
CCGTCGGACATCCAGGGCCGCATCAGCGCCAACGGCCAGGTCTGGCTGGTCAACCCGTCGGGCATCTTCATCGGCGCGGGCGCCAAGATCGACGTGGCGGGGTTCCTCGCCACCACCCACGACATCTCCAACGCCGACTTCATGGCCGGCCGCCATCGCTTCGGTACCGGCACGCAGCCCACGGGAACGGTGGAGAACGAGGGCACGATCACGATCGCGGAGGCCGGGCTGGCGGCGCTGGTCGCCCCGCACGTGGCCAACCGCGGCGTGATCGCGGCCCGGCTGGGGCAGGTGGCGCTGGCGTCGGGCAACGCCTTCACGGTCGATTTCGCGGGCGACGGTCTGATCAGCTTCGCGGTGACCGCCCCGGTGACCGCACCCGTGATCGGGCGCGACGGCAAGGTCGTTCCGGCGCTGGTGGAGAACGCCGGGCAGATCCACGCCGACGGGGGCCGCGTGCTGCTGACCGCGTCCGCCGCCAAGGGCATCGTGGAGCGCGCGGTCTCGATGTCGGGCGTGGTGCAGGCGCGCTCGGTCACGCGGCACGCCGACGGGACGATCGAGCTGCTGGGCGAGGGCGCCGGCCGGGTGGAAGTCTCCGGCACGCTGGACGCGAGCGCGGCCGAGGCCGCCGCGAAGGGCGGCACGGTGACGGTGACGGGCGAGACGGTGGGTCTCGTGGGCACCGCGACGGTCGACGCGTCGGGCCCGGGGGGCGGGGGCGAGGTCCGGATCGGCGGCGACTATCTGGGCGGGCGCGCGACGCCGGCGCGGCTGGCGGATCTCGGCGTGATCCCGGCGCGCAAGCCCGTTCGCAACGCGGAGGTCGTGTACGTCGGTCCCGAGGCCCGCACCAGGGCGGACGCGACGGTCGCCGGCAAGGGCGGCCAGGTGGTGGTGTGGTCGGACGACACGACGCGCACCCACGGGCAGATCTCGGCGCGCGGCGGGGCGCAGGCCGGCGACGGCGGGTTCGTGGAGACCTCGGGCCGCAAGCACCTGACGGCCACCCGCCCGGCGGACGTCGGCGCGCCGAAGGGCCGGGGCGGCACGTGGCTGCTGGATCCGGCCAACATCACGATCTCCGATGCCGGCCCGAACACGAACATCACCGGCACGTCGACCTTCACGCCGACGGACGACGGCGCGATCATCACCACCGCCACCATCGCGTCGGCCCTCGCCACCGGCAACGTGATCATCTCGACCGAGGGCGCCGGGTCCGAACCGGGAACCATCACCATGAGCGGCACGCTCTCGGTGTCGCTCGACTCACCGCGGACCCTGACCCTCGCGGCGACGCAGGACGTGGTGCTGAACGGGGCGACGATCACCGCGACCGGCAACCCTCTCGACCTGACCCTTCAGGCGCGCGCGACGGACGGGTCGAGCGGTACGGTGTCGATCGAGACGAGCCTCGTCTCGACCAACGGCGGCAGCATCCTCCTCTCCGGTGGCAGCGTGCCGGCGTTCGGCCGCGCCATCGGCGGCACGAACGGGGTCGAGATCACGAACTCGACGCTGTCGGCGGGTGGCGGAAACATCACGATCCGCGGCCAGCACGGCGTCGGCGGCGACACCAACCTCGCCGGGGTCCTCGTCTCCGGGGCCACGATCTCCACCAGCGGGCCGGGTGCCATCACGATCGACGGCGTGGGCGTCGCCGTCTCGACGACCTATGCGACGGGCGGCATCCGGTTCCTCGGCACGAACGAGATCGCCGGGGGGACCGTCACGATCAGGGGCACCCAGGTCGACAACCCCTTGAATGGGCTGTCCGCGTCGATCGCCTTCCTCGGATCCGCCACCAAGATCTATTCCACGAACAGCGACGTGATCCTCCTCGAGGCGGACGGACCCGACAGTGTGATCCTGGCCTCGAACCTCACGTTGGGAACAGACGGCACGACCCCCTACGAAAGTCCGATCACGATCCGGACCGACGATCTGGGGATCGACGCTTCCACCGTCGTGACGGGCGGCATCGGTGCGGTGACGATCACCCCCGAGGCGTCGGACAGGCCGATCAACATCGGGACGGCGCCGCTCGCCGGCTACCTGAACCTCGCACCCGGCCTGTTCAGCGGTGTCGGCCGGGTCTTCCAGCCGGGGATCCCGGTGACGAAGATCGAGACCGGGGCCACGAGCAGGATCGTCGTCAACGACACCGTCGTCTTCACCGGGCCCGTCCAGCTCCACGCCCGGGGCGGCACGCCGGGAGGCACCGACTACGGCATCGAGGTGAAGGCCCCGATCTCGGCCGGGTCCGTCGAACTCCGGACACCGATGCTGGGCTTCACGGACCCCGGCGCGACCGTCGACTCGTCATCGGGCATGGCCTTCGTCGTCGACGACGTCGCGTTCACGTCGCCGGTCACCAATCGGCTGACGCTCTGGGAAAACAGAATCCTCCTGCGGCAGTACGCCGACGGCGGGCACATGACCGTCGGCGACGGCGCGACCTATCTGACCGCCGCGCGCCTCGACGCCCTCGCGTCGAACCTCGCGGCGGGCACGAGCGTGCAGATCGGCCAGGCCGCCGCCCTGTTGACGGGAACCCTGACCGTCGGGACGATCGCGCTCCCGAACCGCCGGTTCATCTTCGGCGCCAACGACGTGATCGTCACGGGGGCGGTCAGCTCCCCGAACGCGATCGAGATGTCGGGGTACGGCGTCACCCTGGAGGCCGGCGCGTCGGTCGTCTCCGGCCATTCCGGCGACCGGACCGACCCGGCCATCTGGATCAGCGCGCAGGGCGTCGATCTCAAACAATCGTCCGGCCCCAGCGCGACCGCGCTGGAGGCGTCGAGCGGCTGGATCCGCCTGCGGACGTCCAACCTCGACGAATCGGGCTCCGGCAGCGGGCGGACGGTCACCATCGCGGCCCAGGGCATCGAGGTCCTGCCCGAGTCCGACGGCGGCAAGAACCTCTACTTCGGGAGCGGAGACCCGAACCTCGGGATCGTCCTGACGACCGACCGGGTGGCGTGGTTCGACGCGCCGAAGCTGGTCTTCGGCTACGGCGATCCGGTCACCCCGGCGAACGACCTCCGCTTCGCCTCGATCGCGGTGAGTGAGGCGTTCAACGGTGCCACACCGGTGGGCGGGATGGGCGTCGAGCGGATCGCGATGTACAGCCACGGGGGAATCTCGGTCGAGGGGACCGTGCGCGCGGGCGTCACCGGCGGCGCCGTCCTGCTGGATGCCGGCGGCCAGATCACCGGAAGTGGTTCGATCCAGGCGACGATCCTGGCGCTCCGCGCCGGGGACCTGATCGGTCTCGACGGATCGAACGACATCGACGAACTGATCGCCGCATCGCAGAGCTCGATCCACTTTCATTCGACGTCGCCGCTGACCGTCTACGCCGTCGGCGGACAGTCCGCCGGCAACTATGAGCGGATCGACATCGACGCGCCGGACATCACCATCGTGCGCGCGACGACCACCGCGACGGACGGGATCTATCTGTTCGAGGCCACGGGCAGCGTCACCGTCGCGCCCAGCGGCACGAGCGCGCTCTTCGACGGATGGGGCGCGGCGCTCGGGATCGGGAGCCACAAGTCCGGCATCGAGGCCCCGATCAGCGGCTTCGTCACTACCCAAACCATGAACGTCGGCGGGCCCGTTTCCGTCAGCGCGCTCAACGTCGACGCGAGCGGCATGATCACCGTGTCCGGCGCGCTGAGCGGGAACAACGTCTTCCTCAACGCCGGCACGGGCATCCACGTGGCGCCCGGCGGCACCGTCGAGACGATCGGCGGCGGTGCGGCCGTGAGGCTCTACGCGCCGTGGGTCATGATCGACGGCGGCTTGATGGGGGGCGACCTGATCGCCTTCAAGACGAACAGCCTGGCGATCGGACCGGGCGGCACCGTCGAAGCCGGATCCGGCGGGATCCAGTTCTACGCCCCCAGCCACCTCGCCTCCCTCCGCCTGGGCACGGGGACCGGCGACGTGACGATCGACGCCGACAGCCTCGGGCGGATCAACACCACCGGGCTCGTCCGGTTCTCGCCCTACGACGACTGCGAGTGCGCGCAATACTTCGGCGACGTGACGATCGCCGGGTCCGTGTCGATGAACATCGGCACAGGGATCGAGATCGAGGCGATGGGCAACCTCGCGCAGGCCGGCACGCTCGTCGCCCACAGGCTCATCGCGTACACTGACCAAAGCGGGAGCGTCGCGATCAACGGCACGGTGACCCTCGCGAATGACCTGAGCGTGGCCACCGGGCACCTGCATTTCGGGTCGAACGCGCGGGTGACGGTGGTCGACCAAGTCTCGATCAACGCCAACAAGGTGACCGCCGACAGCGTCCACCTGTCGGAAACGAACGGGGCGATGCTGTTCGGCGGCGGTACCTCGATGATCGTCCTCCGGCCGTTCTACGGGCAGGATCCGCTGTGCCTCGGCTGCGCGGACGAACTCAAGATGCCGACCGTCCAACAGTCCTTCTTCGATGCGATCCGCACGGGGTTCCACTGGGTCTGGGCCGACACCGCGCCGACCCCGCTGAAGGTGGCCGGCACGATCTACGTGCCCACGAACCTGCTCGTCGATGCCAGCGCCCTCGACCTCGCGACCCACGACGGCAGCCTCGTCGTCGGCACCCCGACGGAGACGCGGAACTTCTCGGCCACGATCAACGGGGCGGTCGAGTTCAGCGCCGTGGAACTCAGCGAGACGCTCTACGTCTTCGGCACCGCGAGCCTGATGACGAACGGCACCCACGGGATCAGCGGCAAGGTCAACGCCCGCGACGGGTTCTCGCTCACGATCGACGGCAACGGCGCCCTGCCCACGGTGGACCTCACGGTGACCGGTGGCTCGATCACCTACGCCGGGGTCAGCGGCGTCCTCAACATCAATGGCACCTCGGTCGCCACCACGAACGGGGCGCTGCCGGTCAGCCTGCCCGCCTTCTCGGCCCCGACCATGCGCGCCTCCCCGCCCCCGCCGCCCTCGGGCGGCGGGGGTGGCGGCGGGGGCTCCCCCCCGCCTCCGCCCACGACCGAGACCACCGTCTCACCGCCCGTATCGCCCCCCACGGACCCGACCTCGCCCCCGGTGGCCGAGACCCCCGTCTCGCCGCCGACCGTCGTCGAGGTGCCCATCGTCACGATCGACAACGTGGTGCAGGTCGCCGAGGGTCTGTTCGGCGATGGCGCCTTCGTCGCCGACCTGCTCCAGATCCTCGGCGCGACCGAGGCGGTCGCCCTGATCCAGGACGTGGTGAAGGACGTCACCGCCATCGTCGCCGCCGCCACCACGACGACGAGCGGCTCGGGCACCGGGTCCGGCGGCGGGACGGCCAGCGGATCGGGCACGTCCCAGACCGGCGACACGACCGTGCCCACCACGGTCGTCCCGTCCGCCCCGCCCACGAGCCTGCCGCCGCCGACCCAGGTCGCCAGCGCCGCGCCCACCGGCCCGCTGGTGCCCCAGGCGGCGCCGCCCGTCACGGCGAGCACGCTGCCAGCCGATGTGCGCTCGCCCGCCTTCCAGGCCGTCGCCACCCAGGTCGCGACCACCTTCAGCGGCGGCAACGTGTCGGCCGGCATCCAGCAGATCACCGGGCTGGGGCTGTCCAACGTCCAGACCCAGGCGGTCTTCGCCCAGGTGCCGGCGACCCAGCTGGTCACCGGCCTCGCCACCTCCACGAGCCCCGCCCTCCAGTCGGTCGCCGCCCCGATGCAGAGCCTGCTGTCGGGCCAGGGCAGCTTCGCCGAGGTGCGCGCGGCCATCCAGTCGTCCGGCGCCGACCCGGGCACCGCGCGCACGCTGGAGGTGATGGCGCTGGCGGTGAAGAAGGAGAACCGCACCCAGATCCTCGC
>CANGXM010000257.1 GCA_947457845.1 Rhodospirillales bacterium
CGGCGGTCCGGCGCAGGCCGCCACGAGCAGCGCCGCCAGCGCCCCGGACGCCCGGATGCCGGCCATTTCAGCCCTTCGCCGGCCGCGCGAACGTGACCCGTTCGCCGCCGACCGCGACCTCCGCCTCCACCCCGTCGCCAGGGATCGCCTCGACCCGCCCGATCACCCGGGCGGCGACGCCGAAGCCTTCGGACAGCGCGATCACCCTCGGCGCCAGCGTGGGCTCGCACACCACCTCGAACCGCTGGCCGAGGTTCCACGTGCGGGCGAGTTCCCGGGGCGGCAGCCGGCTCTCCGCCGCCAGCAGGCGGAACAGCGGCGGCAGGGGGAACGGCGCGTCCTTCACGTAGCGCACGCCCCGGCCGAAGCCGAGGCACTTCGTCAGCCCGCCGCCCGTGTTGTGGAACAGCGCCGAGATGCCGTGGCGCCCGTCGGCCAGCAGCCGGGCGACGATCGGCGCGTAGGTCCGGGTGGGCGACAGCAGCGCCTCGCCGATCGTCATGCCGTCGCCGTCCGGCAGCGGGTCGGTCACGCGGAACCGGCCGGTGTAGGCGCGGTCGCCCAGCGCGGGGTCGAAGCTCTCCGGATGGGCGTCGCGATAGTGGCGGGAGAGGAGATCGTGCCGGGCCGACGTCAATCCGTTCGTCCCCATGCCCGAGTTCGGCCGGTCCTCGTACGTGGCGCGACCGTCCGACGCCAGCGCGACGATCACGTGGCCCGGCCGGACGCCCGACGCGTCGATCACCGCCGCGCGCCGCATCCGCACGGCGATGGTGCTGTCGATCACGACGGTGCGGACGAGATCACCGATGTCGGCCGTCTCCCCGCCGCAGAGATCCATCCGCAGGCCCTGCCCGCCCAGCATCGCGGCGAAATCGGCGTGGCCGGCGATGATCGCCGCCAGCGCCTCGGCGCCGACGAAGCGGGGATTGCGCCCGATGGTGTTGGAGACGACCCAGGGCCCGGCGGCGCCGACGCACAGCAGATCGTCGGTGTTCATGACGAGGCTGTCCTGCGGCAGCGTCCGCCACCAGCGCACGCTCCCCGTCTCGACCGCCATCAGGTGGGCGACGATCGACTTCGACCCCACGCCATCGGCGTGCAGCGCCACGCACATCGCCGGGTCGCCGCCCAGATGGTCCGGCAGCAGGCGGCAGAAGGCGCCGGGGAAGAGGCCGGGATCGAGCGCCGCGACCGCCCGATGGACGTCGGGCTTGTCGGGCGACACGCCCCGCATCTCGTAGGTGATCGGGTCCGCCATGGCTCCGGCCGGAGGGGGGGGGGAAGGGCGCGGAGAATGCCACGCCGGGGGCGCGGTCGGCAACGCGGGCCATGGCGCCGATCGGGGCGTCCGCGCACGCGGCCAGGGGCGCCACGTCCCGAGCCTCCTCACCCTTCGACGGGCTCAGGGTGAGGAGGCCGCCCTACCGCCGCCGCAGCGGCGGGTCCCGCGTCAGGCCCTTCGCCGCGAGCGCCGCCTCGTAGGCGGCCCAGATCTCGGCCTGTCGGGCTCCCAGCCCGTAGAGCCAGTCCCAGGTGAAGAGGCCGCTGTCGTGGCCGTCGTCGAAGGCGATCCGCACGGCGTAGTGGCCGACGGGCTCGATCCGCGCGATCCCCACCGACCGCTTGCCGCCGATCGTGGTCTTCTGCCCCGGTCCGTGACCCTGGATCTCGGCCGACGGGCTCTCCACCCGCAGCAGTTCGGCCGGCAGGTCGAAGGTCGCCCCGTCGTCGAAGGCGACGGCGAGGACGCGGTCCTCGCGACGGTAGCGGATCTCGGTCGGGCGGGGGCTCACGGGCCGTGCTCAGGCGTCGAGCGACCGCGCCTCGTCGACGAGCATGATGGGGATGCCGTCGCGGATGGGGTAGGCCAGCTTCGCCTTCTCGCTGACCAGTTCCTGCCGGTCCGCGTCGTAGCGCAGCGGGCCCTTGCTGAGCGGGCAGACCAGGATCTCGAGCAGCTTGGGATCGACCCGGTGCGTCGCACCGGCCGGCTTGGCGTCGTCCATTTCGTTCACGTCCCCCGACGATGACGGCCCGGGATCAGTGCCGGGCCCCTTCCGCGGTGCCGGCTTCCAGCACCGCCATCTCGATCAGCGCGATCAGCGCGCGGGCCCGCGCCTCGAGGTCGCGCGCCTCCAGCAGGGCCTGCTTCTCGGTCGGCGCGAACGGGCAGATCATGGCGAGCGAGGTCACGAGCCGGTCGTCCGGCGTCGCCTCGATCGCATCCCAGTTGGCCGAGAGCTCCTGCTGCTTGAAGTACGTCTTCAGCCCGGTGATCAGCCGGGTGCGGTCGACCGCCCCGCTCGGCGGTTCCAGATCGCAGTCCTCGCGGAACGGCGACCAGTCGGGCACCACGCGGCGATAGCCGCGGCAGGGATCCAGTTCCGCCGTCGCCGTGAAACGGCAGACGCCGGTCAGGGTGATGAGGATCCGCCCGTCGTCCGTCTCGGCGAACTGGGTGATCCGCCCCGCGCAGCCCGTGGGGAAGATGGGGGGGTTGCGCGCGGCGCGCCCGCCGTCGGCCGGCTGCACCATCCCGATCAGCCGGTGCGACGACAGCGCGTCGTCCACCAACGCGATGTATCGCGGCTCGAAGATGTTGAGTGGCAGCCGCCCGCGCGGGAGCAGCAGCACCCCCGCGAGGGGGAACACCGGAAGGTCCCCGGGGAGGGAGGCGAATGGCGTCAAGAACAGTCGGTCGCTCATGGAAGGGACATAGGCCGGGTGGGCGCCCCGCACAGGGCATCCTCCGAACGGCGGTGTCCGCGCCGGCGTTGCGCGCCGCGTCCACCCCCCGCCTCCGTCAGCTGAACAGCAGCGAGGAGAGGCGCCGGCGGGCCTGGATCGTCAGCTTGTCGGTGGGACCGAACGCCTCGAACAGCTTGACCAGCTGCTTGCGCGCCGCCTGCTCGTTCCAGTCCCGGTCGCGCTTCACGAGGTCGAGCAGCCCGTCGACAGCCTCCTCCCGCCTTCCGGCGGCGAAATGGGCCATGGCGAGGTCGTAGCGCGCTTCGTGGTCGTCCGGGTCGCGGGCGAGGCGCCGCTCGAGGTCGGCCACCGAGCCCACCTGCGCCGTCTGGTCTAGGAGGTCGAGCGAGGCGCGCACCGAGGCGATCTCGGCGTGGGTCGCGATCTCCTTCGGCGCCTGGTCGAGGAAGGCCTTGGCGTCGTCGACGCGGTTCGCCGCCATGAGGCAGCGCACGAGGCCGGCGTAGGCGGGGGCGTTGGCGGGCTCGACCTCGAGCACCTGGCGGTAGATCTCGCTGGCGGTCTGGGGGTCGCCCTCCTCCAGCATCTGCTTCGCCTCGGCGAGCGCCGCCTCGATGTCGTCGGCACCAGGCGGGCCGCCGGCCATCCCGACGAGCCGGTCGACCCACTGCTTGATCTGGCTTTCGGGCAGGGCGCCGACGAAGGCGTCGACCGGCCGCCCCTGGAAGAAGGCGTAGACGGCGGGGATCGACTGCACCCGGAGCTGTCCGGCCACGGCCGGGTTCTCGTCGGTGTTGATCTTGACGAGCTTCACGGCGCCGCGGGCCGCCTTGACCACCTTCTCGATGATCGGGCCCAGCTGCTTGCACGGGCCGCACCAGGGGGCCCAGAAGTCGACGATCACGGGGACGGTCTTCGACGTCTCGATCACGTCCGCCATGAAGCTGCGGTCGGTCCCGTCCTTGATCACGTCGACGGGGGCCGCGGGCGCGGCGCCGGGGATGTTCAGGAGCGACATCGGCCTCGTGTCCCTGGTGTCGGCCGCCGGGATGGGGCGACCGGTCGTTTAGATGATCGCTGCGGCGTCGCACCGCAACCCGGGCGCGCCGGTGGGTACCCTCATCCGGCGCGTCGCGGAAGGTCCACCACCAGCGGCTGGTGCCCGGTGGCGCGCAGGAAGGCGACGAGGCCGTCCGGCGAGACCGCGGTCGTGCGGTGGTTGACCAGCGGATGATAGTTGAGCGGATCGTGCGCGAGCATCGCGCGTTCGAGGACGACGGTGACGCGGCCGGCGGTGTCGTTGATCGCGGCGAAGGGCGTGACCGATCCCGGGCGCACGCCCAGCACCTCGAACAGCAGGTCCGGCCGCCCGAAGGACACACGGGCGGACCCCATCGCGGCCGGGAGGCCCTTGAGGTCGACCGGCGTCTCCTCCAGCGCCACCACGAGCCAGAGCCGGTCCTTGGCGTCCTTGAGGAACAGGTTCTTGCAGTGCCCGCCGGGCAGTTCGCCACGGAGCGCCCGCGACTCCTCCACCGTGAACACCGGCGGGTGGGTGACGGTGCGGTTCGCGACGCCGAGCGCGTCGAGCCGCGCGAGGAGCGTCTCGGGCGACGTGGGGAGCGGCGGGAGCGTCCCGGCGGGAACGATGGGGTCGGGGGGCGGGGCGGACATGGCGGACCGGTGCGAAGGACCAGCGGACGGTCCCGGATTGGTAAGGCGGGACGGCGCCGTGGGCAAGCCCGGCGCGGGCCGCGACGGCGTCCACAGACGCCGCTTGCAATGGCGGCACGGATCGCTATATTCGCCGCTCACCGCCGGGGCACGCCCCATGCGGGACGGAGCGCGGGCGTAGCTCAGTGGTAGAGCACAACCTTGCCAAGGTTGGGGTCGAGGGTTCGAATCCCTTCGCCCGCTCCAAATAAAGAAGGTAATCCAGTGACTTACGAAAAGGCCGCCGCAAGGCGGCCTTCGTCGTTTCGGGCTGTCGTTGGGCACCGGTTGGGCAAGCCGGGGCGGATAAGTACCATCATGCCGACTCCGCGTGACGAAGCCTTCAGGGCGAAGATCGCAGACCTGTTTCCCCCGCGTCCCGGACCGTCTCTGCCGTTGATGCACCACGTCGTGATCCCGACGCTGAACCGGGAACACCTCCATGATCGCTTTGAGATCGAGTTTCACCAGCGCCGCCGGTGGTGCGCGTCGGAGTTCGGACGCGAGTTCGCGGCGGCTGGTGTCTTCGACAAGCTCGGTCGGCGGACGGCGACCCGGTTCTCGTTCACCACGATCGAGGACGCGATGCAGTTCCGCCTTCGGTTCGACGATCCCTGAATCATTTCCGTGACCGTCTCCCCGGCCGCCCTGACGGCGTCCAGAACGGTCCACCAGTCGATTCCGCCGAACGTCGGCATCACGGTCGTCGCCAGCGCGGAGGCGCGTTATCCCTGATCGATGGCGTCCTCGACCCATCGGCAGAGACCGGCTTCGATGCAGGCATCCAGAACGACCTGCGCCATCGGTTCACGAAGTTCGTTGGGCAGGGAGATCGCAGCGGTCCATGCGCCACGCTCGTTCCGGTACGTGGGAAGGGTGACCTTCGTCGCTTCCTTCCTCCCATCCTTGGCGCGGGAGACCTGCACCCCGTGGATCACGAACTCGATGCCGTCCACACCAAGCCGGACATCGGCGAGTGCGATCATCCGGCCCGTCTTCCCAGCCGCAGTGCGATCACCTCCACCGTGGTCGAGGCCGTGTCGTGCAAGTTCGCCGTCCCGTCCGTGATGATCATCAGGGCGGAGTCCGCCGAGACGCGCCGCTCCGCCGCCGTCGGCGGCTCTGTGCGCGCCTCATCACCGCCCGCGCGTTCTGTTCGGCGGGACACGCCCGCCGCAGAGCGCTTGGCGGCGAACTCCACAATCCGGGTTCGTGTTGGCGCGGGTCCATCTCAAGGGAACACGGAACAAAGAAAGAGGTCACGTCCGTCAAGCTGGTGGAGATTCGCGTGCGTCGTGAGGTGGCCATCGGTCAGGCCGCGAGGGGTGGGATCTGGATCGGGTCGGCGGTGTCGGTGGCGGCGAGCTCGGCCATGGCCTCGACCTGCATGTAGCGGGTCTGGACC
>CANGXM010000258.1 GCA_947457845.1 Rhodospirillales bacterium
ACCTGGTGGCCATAGCGGGGGCCCCAACACCCGATCCCATCCCGAACTCGGCCGTGAAAACCCCCAGCGCCCATGATACTGTGCCTCAAGGCACGGGAAAGTCGGTCGCCGCCAGGTCCGCCAAGCGCACAAATCGGTCACTTCACCTCTTCTTCAGTCCTTCCAAGTGTCGCGGGGTGGAGCAGCCCGGTAGCTCGTCAGGCTCATAACCTGAAGGTCGTAGGTTCAAATCCTACCCCCGCAACCACTTTCACAGAACTCCTCAGGGGCTCGCGGACGAACGCTTCGGTGTTTGTCGCGAGCTTTATCATTTCGGCGATCGCGCCGATCAGACCGACCTCCCAGCCCTTGCCCTCCGGCCGGACGTCGATCCGCTCGATCAGGCTCCGCACCAGTTCCTGCGCTTCCGCGCCGTCCTCGGGCGACGCCAGCAGGTCCGTCAGCGCCGCCACCTTGCTGCGGTACAGCTCCGCGAGGTTCGGGTGCAGGTAAGGGCGGGGGGCTGCCGTCTCCCGGATCCGCTCTTCCAGAACCGCCTTCCTGGCCTCAAGCTCATCAAGCGACCGCTGCAGCGACGACGACCGCAGACCTCCGGCGATTGCGTCGACGAGCCCGTCGAGCTTGCGTTCCACCTCGGCCAGTTCCCGCGCCGTCGCCCTCGTGACGACCTCCGCCTTCTTGTGGTGGCGGTTCGTCTCCTCCACGAAAGCCTCGGCAAAGGCGGCCACCATGTCCGGCCGCATCAGCCGCTCGCGCAACCCCTCCAGGATCACCGTCTCGATCGCCCCGCGGCGAACCAGCTTCCGGTTCGTGCAGGTCCCCTGCCGCCGGGCCGTGCTGCAGCCGAGATAGTCCTGACCCTGGGTCGCCATCGGCCCGCCGCAGCAGCCGCAATGGACGAGCCCGGTCAGCAGCGTCTGCGGGCGACGATGCTTCCAGAACTCCGACGCCCGTGCCTTCGCCACACGCGGTGATTCACGCACACCCGTCAACTTCTCCTGCACCGCCGTCCAGAGTGCGTCGTCGACGATGCGGAGTTCCGGCACCTCCTGCACCACCCACGTCTCGGGCGGGTTCAGCCGCGCCACCCGTCGTCCCGTCGCCGGGTCCTTGATGAAGCGCTGCCGGTTCCAGACCAGACGGCCGACGTAGAGCTCGTTGTGCAGGACGCCCGTCCCGCGCAGCGTGTTGCCGCGGATCGTCGTGTCGCCCCACGGCCGTCCGCCCGGGCCGGGGATGCCCTCGTCGTTGAGCATGCGCGCGATCTGACGCGGCGAGCGACCGGTCCGGTACGCCTCGAAGATGCGCACCACGACGGCGGCCTCCACCGCGTCGATCGTACGGTCGCCGCGGACCGGATTGCCCTGCGCGTCCACCGCGCGCACCACGTCGTAGCCGTAGCAGATCCCGCCGCCGGACTTTCCCGACCGCACCCGACCCTCGAGCCCCCGCCGCGTCTTCGCGGCAAGGTCCTTCAGGAACAGCGCGTTCATCGTGCCCTTCAGCCCGACGTGGAGTTCGTTGATCTCCCCCTCGGTCAAGGTGATCAGCCGAACGCCGGCGAAGCCCAGCTGCTTGTGAAGAGCCGCCACGTGTTCCTGGTCACGGCTGAGGCGGTCCAGCGCCTCGGCGATCACGACGTTGAACCGCCCAGCCTGAGCGTCGCGAAGCATTCTCTGATACCCCGGGCGCAGGGTGCTCGCTCCGCTCGTGGCGCGGTCGGCATAAGTCTCGACGAGACGCCAGCCTTCACGCTCGATCCGGGCCATGCAGAGCCGCACCTGATCCTCGATGGAGGCCTCGCTCTGGAGATCCGTCGAGTAACGGGCGTAGATGACGGCACGCATCAGCGAGACCTCCTCCGTCCCTTGTGCCGGATCGCCAGCAACGGCGCCTGCCAGCGCCGCGAAGCGTCCAGCGAGCCGGCCATGTTGTAGTACCGGGCGGTCGTGCGCAGATCACGATGCCCGAGCAGGCGGCTGCCGGCGAGCATCGTCTCCGGGCTCTCGATCGCCATTGTCGTCGCCAGCGCCGATCGGAAGGCGTGGATCGGGATCGCCGTCCCGATCGCGGCGCGGGTCAACTTCTTCACCCGTTGCAGGAACGACCCGATCTGCAGGTCCGTGTGCTCACGGCTGATCCACACCGCGCCGGAGATCAGCGGGCCGAGCAGGACGGGGCGGTGGAACGTCAGGTAGCGGTCCATCGAGCCGACCAACTCGTCGGGGAGATCGAACGCGAGGGTCTCATGGGTCTTCGTCTCGCCGTCCTCGAACGTGACGCCGTAGCCGGTGGGGTGCCGGACCAGATGCACGCCCAGGCGCATCATCGCGAGGTTCCGCCGCCGCACCGGGCGCGACGCCAGCACGGCGACGATCAACCCGTCCCGGAACCGCACCGCGCGGTCGAGTGGCTTGGTGTGCTGCTCCGCCGCCGCCATGGCGTCGAGCCCCGCACGGAACAGCGCGTCCGAGGTGGCCGGCACGAGGCGGCCGGCCGGCTCGATCCGCCGCTCCAGGCGGCGGGCGATCGGCGTCATCCACGCCCAGTCGCCGTCCGGCGCCATCGCCCGGATCGCCATCATCAGACCGACGTACCAACCGTGCGCCGTCGCGGGGGCCACCTCGCGGCGGATCTCGTCGACGAACGCGTGGACGGCGGCCGGCATGACCCGGGCGGCGGGATCGGCGTCGGCCAACGCGTTCGAGCGCCGCAGGTGCGCCAGCCAGACCCCGTAGCCCTCCGCGTACTTCCGCCGCGTCGCCGGGCTCCAGTCCTCGGCCGGGTTCGGATCGTCGAAGGGGTCGCCCGCGCGCGCCAGACCGGCCCACGCCCGGCGATCGGACGCGGGCCAGTCTTCGATACGTAGGATGCGCGCTGCGCGCCGCCGTACGCTCACGATGCCCGCCGCTTCCCGCGGCGGCGCAGGATCGCCTCGTCGAAGTGGCGCGCCGCCGCGAGGCTGTCGCCGCGCACGTAATGCCGCATCGTCATCCGCAAATCGCTGTGGCCGAGGACCCGGCGCGCCACCTCGTGCCCGCCGGGGTTGGCGTCGAGATAGATCTTGGTGGTCGCGGCGCGGAACAGGTGGACGTTCACGACGAGGCCGGTCGTCCTGAAGATCGTCCGCCGGATCAGGGAGGCGAAGCTGTTCTTGTCGCGGTGCCCCTCTTCCTTACCAGGGAAGAGATAGGGGTTGCCGGGCTGGGCGAGGGTCGGCCGGTACCGGTGTAAGGGCCGGGTGAATACTCCCCGGAAGTGCCGAACGAAAACTCCCCAGTTCCGCTGACCTGCACGGCCCCGGGGGCGAGCCCCCGGGGCCGTGCGGCCGCCGATGCTCCATCATTGCCCCGGGGTCGGGGGGAGAGCGTCGGTGGTCAAACTCGGGGACATCATCATGATCCTGGACCTCGCCCGCGAAGGGCTCTCGGTCTCCGCCATCGCGCGGCGCACCGGACTGGACCGCAAGACCATCCGCCGTCACCTCGCCCGCGGCCTGGAGGTGCCGACCTACGGGCCCCGCGCGCCCAGGCCGACGCTGCTGGATCCCTATCGGGCCTACCTGCGCGAACGCGTCGCCGCCTTTCCGGACCTGACCGGCCGCCGCCTGCTCCGGGAGATCCGGGACCGCGGCTACACGGGCGGCTACACGGCCGTCACCACCTTCCTGCGGGCGGTCCGCCCGGATCCCGACCGCGGCTTCGAGCGCCGCTTCGAGACGCCGCCCGGCAAGCAGGCCCAGGTGGACTTCGCCTTCTTCAAGACCGTGTTCACCGACGAGCCGGAGGTCGAGCGGATCGTCTGGCTGTTCTCGATCGTGCTCGGCCACAGCCGCATGATGTGGGCCCGGTTCGTCGCGCGTCAGGACCTGGCGACCGTGCTGCGCTGCCACGTCGCCGCCTTCGAGGCCTTCGGCGGCGTGCCGGAGCAGATCCTCTACGACCGCATGAAGACGGCCGTGCTGGGCGAGACCGACGGCCAGGGCATCGCCTACAACGAGACCCTGCTGCTGCTGGCACGGCATTCCGGGTTCCTGCCCAAGGCCTGCAAACCCTACCGGGCCAAGAGCAAGGGCAAGGTCGAGCGGCCCTTCCGCTACGTCCGGGAGGACTTCTTCCTCGCCCGCAGCTTCCGCGACCTCGACGACCTGAACGCCCAGTTCCGCCAATGGCTGGACCAGGTTGCCAACGTCCGCCTGCACGCCACGACGAACCGCGTGGTGATCGAGCACTTCGCCGAAGAGAAGCCGCACCTGCGGCCGCTGCCACCCGTGCCGTTCAACACCGTGCTGGGGCTGGAGCGGCGCGTCACGCGCGACGGCATGGTCTCGGTCGCGGGCAACCTCTACTCCGTGCCCGACAGCACGCGGCGACGGGTCGTCGAGGTCCAGACCCTGGCGCAGGAGATCCGCATCCTGGAGGGCGACAGGCTGATCGCCACCCACCCCGTGCTGGAGGGCCGGGGGCAACGGCGGATCGCGTCCGGACACCGCGCCCTGCCGCCGCCGGCCAACTCCACCACCCCGCGATCGGGCCAGCCGGCACCCCGGCCGCACGGCGAGGTCGTCACCCCGCGCGACCTGTCGATCTACGACGCCATCGGCCGACGCCTGGCGGCCCGGGAGATCGCCCGATGAGCGTGTCCACCACCGACCGCATCCGTCGTCATCTCGTCGGCCTCAAGATGCCGCGGGCGCTGGAGATCCTGGATCACACCGTCCGCCAGCTCGAACGCGGCGAGATCTCCCCGCTCGAAGCCGTCGACGCCCTCCTGGGCGAGGAGATCACCTTGCGCGAGGGGCGACGCGTCAGGGCCGCGCTGAAGATGGGGCGGCTGCTGAACATCAAGACCCTGGACGGCTTCGACTTCTCCTTCCAGCCCTCGCTCGACCGCAACCGCATCCTCACGCTGGCCCAGCTGGAGTTCGTGGACCGGCGCGAGGTCGTCCACTTCCTGGGCCAGCCGGGCTGCGGAAAGACCCACCTGGCCGTCGCCCTGGGCGTGGAGGCGGTCCGGGGCGGCCGCTCGGTCTACTTCACCACGCTCGCCGACCTCATCGCCTCGCTCGCCAAGGCCGAACGCGAGGGCAGCCTGCGCGAGCGGCTGCGCTTCCTGTGCCGGCCGCAGCTGCTGATCGTGGACGAGATCGGCTACCTGCCGGTCATCCCCGGCGGCGGCAACCTGTTCTTCCAGCTGGTCAACGCCCGCTACGAGCGCGGCGCGATGATCCTCACCTCCAACCGCGGCTTCGCCGAATGGGGCGAGGTGTTCAACGACACCGTCGTCGCGACTGCCTTGCTGGACCGGCTTCTGCACCACGCCGTCGTGGTCCAGATCGAGGGCGCCAGCTACCGGCTGCGCCGTCATGCCGACCTGATCCCGGACACCGCACGGGTCCGCCCCATCAACCCGCCCGCACCCGCGCCGAAGCGACGGGGACGGCCACCGAAAGCGAGGCTACCGGAACACGCCACCGTCGCATGACCCTTCGAACCGCCTGGAGAATTTTACTTCGGCCGTTCCGGGGAAAATCACTTCGGCCTTTACACGCCCGCACGATCGAGCTGTTCCACAAGGGCGAGCGCGTCGCCGTCCACGTCCGCACGAGGGTCACGTCCGTCAAGCTGGTGGAGATTCGCGGGCGTCGTGAGGTGGCCATCGGTCAGGCCGCGAGGGGTGGGATCTGGATGGGGTCGGCGGTGTCGATGGCGGCGAGTTCGGCCATGGCCTCGACCTGCATGTAGAGGGTATGGACCGACCATTCGTCGTTCTGTTCGAGGAGAACGGCACCGAGCAGGCGGATGATCGAAGCGTCGGACGGGAAGAT
>CANGXM010000259.1 GCA_947457845.1 Rhodospirillales bacterium
CGCAGCCCGATCCTCCGCCCCGACCCCGTCCGGCGGTCCGTCCTCCGGCCGCCGACCCCAGGGGCCGTTCAAGGGCCGGCCGCGCGGCGGATCAGCCCGCCGGGCGCGCCTTCGCCGCCTCCTCCTCGAGGAGCGCCTTGCGGTTCAGCTTGCCGATGAGCGTCTTCGGCAGCTCGTCCCGGAACTCGACCTGCTTGGGCTGCTCGATGGTCGAGAGCTTGTCCTGGAGGAAGGCCCGGAGGCCCTCGGCGTCCAGCGTCTCCCCGTCCTTCAGCCGGATCCAAGCCTTGACCGTCTGGCCCCGGTAGGCGTCCGGGATGCCGCCCACCACCACCTCGGCGACGGCCGAATGCAGGTGGATGGCCTCCTCCACGTTGCGGGGATAGACGTTGAAGCCGGAGCACAGGATCAGGTCCTTGATGCGGTCGACGATGAAGACGTAGCCGTCCTCGTCCATGTAGGCCACGTCCCCGGTGTGGAGGAGTCCGTCGCGCAACGTCGCGGCTGTCTCCTCCGGCCGGTTCCAATAGCCCTTCATCACCTGCGGCCCGCGCACGCACAGTTCGCCGCGCTCCCCGGTCGGGACCGGCGTCCGCCCGTCCTCGAGGCTCACCAGCTCGATGGTCGTGCCCGGCAGCGGCAGGCCGATCGATCCCGTCTTGTTGACGCCCGCGATCGGGTTGCAGTTGGTCACGGGCGACGCCTCGGACAGGCCGTAGCCCTCGACGAGGCGGCACCCCGTCCCGCGCTCGAACGCCACCTTCACCTCGCTCGGCAGCGGCGCGCCGCCGGAGATGCAGAACTTGATCGAGGAGAGGTCGTAGCGCGACCGGTTCTTGTGGTTGTTGATGGCCGTGTAGATCGTCGGCACCGCGGGGAAGAGGGTCGGCCGCTTCTTCGCGATCGTCTCCATCGCCTGGTCGAGATCGAACCGGGGCAGCATGACGATCTCGGCACCCAGCCGGATCGGCAGGTTCATCGCCGCCGTCATGGCGAAGACGTGGAAGAACGGCAGCACCGCCAGCAGGCGCTCCTCCCCCGGCCGCGCGCCCTCGAACCACATCGTGGCCTGGATCGCGTTCGCGTAGAGGTTCGCGTGCGTCAGCATCGCACCCTTGGGCAGGCCCGTCGTCCCGCCGGTGTACTGGAGGACGGCCACGTCCTCGGCCGGGTCGACCGCCACCCGCACCGGGTCGCCGCCGTTCGCGGTCAGGTCGGCGAAGCGCAGGTGGCGCCCGTCGTCCAGCGTCGCGGCGATGTCCTTGCGCCGCACGATCGGGAAGAGAAGGCTCTTGGGGAACGGCAGGACGTCCTGCATGCGGCAGACGACGATCCGCTCCAGCGGCGTCCGCCCGAGCATCTTGCGCAGCTTGCCCAGCAGCGCCTCGAGGTCGAGGGTGACCATGAGCCGGACGCCGCTGTCCGTGATCTGGCTCTCGACCTCCCGCTCGGCGTAGAGCGGGTTGAAGTTCACCACCGTGCCGCCGGCCTTCAGCACCCCGAAGAAGGCGATCACGTAATAGGGCGTGTTGGGGAGGAAGAGGCCCACCCGGTCACCCTTGCGGACGCCCAGGTCCTGCAGGCCCTTGGCGAACCGGTCGACCAGCGCACCGATCGCGCGATAGGTGTAGCGGCGACCGAGGAAGTCGAGGAACGGGCGGTCGGCATAGCCACGGACCGCGTCGTCGAGCAGGTCCGACATCGGGCGCGCCGGGATCGGCGCGTGCCAGTCGACGCCGGGCGGATAGGCCTTCAGCCAGGGCGGATCGGCCCGTTCCGTCGCCGCCGCGGTGGTCGTCATCGCTTCCCCCTCCCCTTGCGCACGGGCCGTTCCGACGCACGCGCCGCCAGCCGCTTTCCATCTAGATGAGCCCGCCGGGCGGAGGTGTCCAGACCGAGGGCGCCACACCCACGGCGTGCCCGAATCCCGCCACTTTCCCGTGGGAAGCAAAATTTGCACTGGAGATTCGAACTCGTCTGTGGGAAAGTCAAATATCGATATTCCCTGTCCAATACAGGGCTATCGGTTCGTCCCGCTGTCGGGCCGGTTCCTCCCGGCCGGCATTTGTATGAAGGTTCATTGTCTTGTCCCGTTACAGTCAGCACGGTGGCCCGTCCTTCGAGATCGGGACCCCGGTCCGCGCCACGGTCAAGTGGTACAATACGACGAAGGGCTTCGGCTTCGTGGCTCCCGCCGACGGAACGCCCGATGCCTTCCTCCACATCTCGGTCCTCGCGAACGCGGGACACGAGACCATCGGCGACGGCGCCGAACTCATGATCATGGTCACGCAGGGCGCCAAGGGCCCGCAGGTGAGCCGGGTGCTCGAGGTGCTGAGCACCGGAACGGCCGGCGCCCGGCGCGACACCGCGCCGATGGGACGCGACCCCGCGCCGATGGGACGCGACCGTGCGCCGCGCGGCTACGGCGGCCCGGAGGTCGAGGTGACGGGGACCGTCAAGTGGTTCAAGCCGGACAAGGGGTTCGGCTTCGTCACGGCCGACGACCAGTCGAAGGACGTGTTCGTCCACAAGTCGGTGCTCCGCCGCTGCGGACTGATGGAACTCGAAAGCGGCCAGCGCGTGCAGATGCGCGTTCAGGACGCGGAAAAGGGTCGCGAGGCGACCTGGATCCTCGCGCTCTGATCTCCCGCCCGCGGTGCCCCCTGCGACAGGGTGGCACCGCGACAGGCTGACGCCTCCCGCTCTGCAACCTGATCAGGCATCCTTCCGCCTCCTTACGACAGGAGGTTTGGAAATGTCCGACCGCGGGGTCGTGGCCATCGGCATGGGGACGTTGGCGTTCGTCCTGGTCGGCACCCTCGTCATGGGGGCGTCGCCGACGCTGGCGCTGTTCGCCGTCTGCGCGGCGGCGGCCGGTGTGGCTTTGGCCGTCCATCGCTCCCACCGGGTCGCCGTCGAGCGCCGCCGGTCGAACGACCTGCGGCGCTGAGCGGCGCGCCGCCCGGATCCGACCCCCCCCGGATCCGACCCGCCTAGATCCGCACCGGCGCCCCGTCCGCCCCGACGAAGCTCCCGCCCAGCTCGTCCTCGACATGGACGCGGATGATCGCCTCGAAGCCGTCCTCCGCGACGAAGCCGAGATCGCGGGCGCGGCGCGCGTCGAAGTTGCGCGGCCAGCCGTCGACGATGCGGACGATCGCCGGATCGGGCTCCCGCCGGATGCGCGCCACGACCGCATCGCCCGCGATCCGCCGCAGGGCCGCGATCTGATCCCCCACCGTGACCGAGACGCCGGGCATGGACAGGTTCCGCCGGTGCCCCAGCAACGCAGTGTCGATCGTCGCGGCCCGCATCAGGAACCCGACCGCCGCGCGCGGCGAGGCATGCCAGTGGCGCACCTCCTCGCTCACCGGAAGGACCGCCGGGTGGCCCGCCAGCGGCTCGCGGATGATGTTGGAGAAGAAGCCGGAGGCCGCCTTGTTCGGCCGTCCCGGCCGCACGCAGATCGTGGGCAGCCGGATGCCGACGCCGTCGAGGAAGCCGCGGCGCGAATAGTCCGACAGCAGGAGTTCGCCGATCGCCTTCTGGGTGCCGTAGCTGGTGAGCGGCGCGGACAGGAACTCGTCCCCGATCGCCTCCGGGAAGGGCGCCCCGAAGACCGCGATCGAGGAGGTGAAGACCACGCGCGGCGCGTAGCCGCCGCCCGCCCGGCGGATCGCCTCGAACAGGTGGCGCGTGCCGTCGAGGTTGATCCGATAGCCCTTCTCGAAGTCCGCCTCCGCCTCGCCGGACACGATCGCCGCGAGGTGGAGGATCACGTCCGGCCGTCCGGCGACGAGGCGTTCGGCCTCGCCCGGGTCGGCGACGTCGGAGGCGACGGTCTCGACGGGCACCGCGGTCGCCGGCGCTTCGGGCCGGACCACGTCGTGCAGCGTGAGCTTCGCGAGCGGACGCCCGCCGAGCGCACCGTCGGCGACGAGGCGCTGGACGAACTTTCGGCCGACCATGCCGGCCGCACCGATGACGAGGACATGCATGGGTCGTTTCCCTCCCGACGCGTTTTGCGCGACGGTAAGGCGGCGGCGCGGAAAAGGCGATGGCTTCCGCCGGCCGCGGGGGGCGTTCATGACCAACGACGTGAAGAGGCTCGAGCGCGACATCGTCCGCCGCTACCGGGTCGAGGGCGGCAAAGGGTTCCGCCTGTCATCGGTCGACCCCGGCGACACCGCCGGCCCCGCCCTCGCCCGACAGGAGGCGCGCGACATGCTGCGGCGCGGGGTCGAACGGGCGGCGGCGCTGCAGGAACGGCTCTACGCCGAGGACCGCCGCAGCCTTCTCCTGATCTTCCAGGCGATGGACGCGGCCGGGAAGGACGGGACGATCAAGCACGTGCTGTCCGGCGTGAACCCGCAGGGCGTGACCGTCACCAGCTTCAAGCACCCGGAGGCGACGGCGCTCTCGCACGACTTCCTGTGGCGCCACGTGCTGGCGCTCCCCGAACGGGGCCGGATCGGCATCCACAACCGCTCATGGTACGAGGAGGTCCTGACGGTCCGCGTGCATCCGGAGATCCTGCACGCGCAGAAGCTCCCGCCCGACCTGCTGACCCCGCGGATCTTCGACGAGCGGCTGCAGGACATCGCCGGCTTCGAGCGCTACCTCGCCCGCCAGGGCACGGTGATCCTCAAGTTCTTTCTGCACCTGTCGCCGGACGAGCAGCGCCGCCGCCTGCTCGCGCGCATCGACGAGCCGGACAAGAACTGGAAGTTCGACATGGGCGACCTGACCGAGCGCCTGCGCTGGGACGACTACATGGCCGCCTACGAGGCCGCGATCCGCGCGACCGCCGCCCCCCACGCGCCCTGGTACGTGGTGCCGGCCGACAACAAATGGTTCACCCGCCTCGTCGTGGCCGGGGCGATCGTGGAGGCGCTGGAGGATCTCGACCTTCGCTTCCCCGCGGCGGACGCCGAGACGCGCGCGGCGCTGATGACGGCGCGCGCCGTGCTGGACGGGAAGGAATGAACCGGGCCGGCGCCCTCACGCCACCCCCGCCACCGGCCCCGCCACCCCGGCCACCGGCAGCGTCACGTTCGTCATCCCCTCCGCCCCGTCCGCGGTCAGGGCGACGGCGATCGGGTTCGCGAAGTTGCCCGGGAACACGGCCGGCTCGACCACGGTGGTCGGCACCGCGGCCGCCACGGCGGCGAGCGTCGCCGGGTCGAGCCGATGGTCTGCCGTCGCCCTGTCGGGGGCGGAGACGTCGATCCGCGGCCGGTGGAAGGCTGCCTCCAGCGCCATGCCGAAGTCCGTCAGGAACGTCGCCACCTGCATCACCGCCGGTAGAATGCGCCGCCCGCCCGACGCGCCGAGCGCGAACCGGCCGCGCCCGCCGCGGGTGGCGATCACCGGGCACATGTTGGTCAGCGGCCGGCGCCCGGGGGCGATGGAATTCGGCCGGCCGGGACGCGGGTCGAACCACATCATCCCGTTGTTCATGAGGATGCCGGTGCGCGGCAGCACCACCCGCGCACCGAACCGCGACAGCAACGTGTTGGTCAGCGAGACCATGTTGCCGTCCGCGTCGACGGCCGCGACATGGGTCGTCGTGCCCTTGCCCGGCTCCTCGGCCCCCATGCGCTCCAGCCGGTCGGCGTAGGCGCCCGCCAGCGCCCGCGCCACGGCGCCGAACGTCTCCGGCCCCGGTTCCGGCTCGGCGAAGCGGGCGGGCAGCGCCCCGATCGCCGCGGCCAGGGTGGCACCGGCGTAGAGGCCCGGCATGGCGTGGATCACGGTGTCGCCGCGCGGGATCGCGAGCGGGGCGACGATGCGGGCCGCGTACGCCTC
>CANGXM010000260.1 GCA_947457845.1 Rhodospirillales bacterium
CGCGTGGCTGCTGGCCGGCGGGGCGCTCGGCCTCATCGCGCTGGTCGCCCAGGCGCTCGCCGTCGGCCTGCGCGGCTGGCGCTACGCGGCGCTCGAGGGGCTGTTCGGCGAGCTGGCGGACCGTCAGTTCGGCGTCGGCCTCGGCGCGGTCGTCGCCTTCGCCGGCTTTCTGTTCATGACGACCGAGGGGCTGGCGCTCCGCGGTTTCTTCGGCGGCGACCGGTTCGTGGCCGGCGCGGTGGGCACCGTCGCCGTGTCGATCGTCGCCTTCACCGTGTGGCCGGTGGCGACGATGCTCTCCCAGGCGCTGACCGCGCCCGCCGGGACGAGCGTCGCCGCGGCCTTCGTCGACCGGTTCGCGGCGCCCAAGATCTGGAGCCTCGCCTGCGTCTGGGGCGGGGGAGCGTGCGGCGTCGCGTGGAACACGCTGGCGCTGGCGCTCACCGTCGCCACCTCGGCGACCCTGCTCGGCCTCTGCTTCGCGCTGATCGTGGTGCGGACGGGCTTCCGGGCCAAGCGCCTCGCCCGCGCGCTCACCGTCCTTCCGATCATCACCCCGCCCTTCGTGATCGGCCTCGGGCTGATCTTGATCTTCGGGCGCTCGGGCATCGTCAACCAGGCGGCCGACAATCTGTTCGGCCTCGACCTCGGCCGCTGGATCTACGGGTTCGACGGGATCTGGCTGGCCCAGACCTTCAGCTTCACGCCCACCGCCTTCCTGGTGCTGATCGGCGTGGTCGAGGGGCTGTCGCCCACGATGGAGGAGGCGGCGCGCACGCTGCGCGCGACGTCCACGCGCACCTTCCTCACCGTCACCCTGCCGCTGATGCGCCCGGGCCTCGCCAACGCCTTCCTCGTCGTCTTCGTCGAGAGCCTCGCCGACTTCGGCAACCCCGTCGTCCTCGGCGGCTCCTTCGGCGTGCTGTCGACCGAGATCTTCTTCGCCGTGGTGGGCGCGCAGGCGGACTTCGGCCGCGCCGCGGTCCTCGCCCTCGTGCTGCTCGGCTTCGCGCTGACCGCCTTCTTCGTGCAGCGCCGGGTGGTCGGGCGCGGCTCCTACGTCTCCATGTCGGGCAAGGGCGACGCGGGCATCGCCCAGCCGCTGCCGGCCTGGGTGCGCCGCACCGCCTTCGCCGTGGCCGTGCCCTGGGCGACGCTGACCGTCACCGTCTACGCGCTGGCGCTGGCCGGCGGCTTCGTGCGGGTGTGGGGGCGCGACTGGACGCCCACCCTCTCCCACTTCGGCCGGGCCTTCTCGGTCGAATGGACCGACGCCGGCATCCTGTGGACCGGCCTCGCCTGGGGCTCGCTGTTCACGACGATCGAGCTGGCGGCCATCGCCGCCCCGATCACGGCCTCGCTCGGCCTTCTGGCCGCGTGGCTCTTCGCCCGCCAGCGCTTCGTCGGCCGGTCGGTGCTGGAATTCGCGCTGATGCTGACGTTCTGCGTGCCGGGCACGGTGATCGGCGTCGCCTACGTTCTGACCTACAACATCCCGCCGATGGAGATCACGGGCACGGGCGTCATCCTCGTGGTCTGCTTCGTGTTCCGGAACCTGCCGGTGGGCGTGCGGTCCGGCCTCGCCGCGCTGTCGCAGCTGGACAAGAGCCTGGACGAGGCGGCGGCCACGCTGCGGGCGTCGGCGTTCCGCACGCTGCGCACGGTCGTGCTCCCGCTGCTCAAGCCGGCGATCGTCACCGCGCTCATCTATGCCTTCGTGCGGGCGATGACGACGGTCAGCGCGGTCATCTTCCTCGTCTCCGCCCAGTACGAGATGGCGACCGTCTTCATCATCAACCGGGCCATCAACGGCGACTACGGCATCGCCATCGCCTATTCGACGGTGCTGATCGTGCTGATGCTCACGGCCATCGGGCTCATCCGCCTGCTTGTCGGCGAGCGGCGGCTCGGCCGGCGCGCGGCGGTCGAGCCGACGGTGGCCCGGCCCATCGGGGAACGCGCATGACGATCGTGCGGGGCAAGGCGGCCGAGGTCCGGCTGGAGCGGGTTGCCAAGCGGTACGGCACGGTGACGGCGGTGAAGCCGCTGGACCTCGTGATCGAGGCGGGGACGCTGGTCACGCTGCTCGGCCCGTCCGGCTGCGGGAAGACGACGCTGCTCCGCATGATCGCGGGGCTGGAGCGCGCGAGCGAGGGGCGCATCCTGATCGGCGGGCGCGACGTCACCGACCTGTCGGCGGGCGAGCGCAACGTCTCGATGGTGTTCCAGTCCTACGCGCTCTTCCCGCACATGAACGTGCGCGAGAACGTCGCCTACGGCCTCGTCTCGGGCGGGATGGCGAAGCGCGCCGCCGGCGAGCGCGCGGACGAGGCGCTGGCGACCGTGGGCCTGAAGGGCTTCGGCGACCGGCTTCCGTCGGAGATGTCGGGCGGGCAGCAGCAGCGCGTGGCCGTCGCCCGCGCGCTGGTGCTGGAGCCCGACGTGCTGCTGTTCGACGAGCCGCTGTCGAACCTCGACGCCCGGCTGCGCCGCGCGATGCGGGAGGAGATCCGCCAGCTCCAGCAGCGCCTCGGCCTCACCGTCGTCTACGTGACCCACGACCAGTCGGAGGCGCTGGCGGTCTCGGACCGCATCGTCGTCATGCGCAACGCCGAGATCGCGCAGACGGGCGCGCCCCGCGAACTCTACGAGGCGCCGCGCGACGTCTTCGTCGCGACCTTCATGGGCGAGGCGAACCACCTGCGGGGCGAGGTGCTCTCGGTCGCGGACGGGCGCGCCGCGGTGCGGCTGGGCGGTCTCGTGCTTTCGCTTCCGGCCCGCGGCCGCGGGCCCGGGCCGACCGACGTGGTCGTCCGCCCCCACGCGGCGCTTCCCGGCCCGCCGGCCCCCGACGCGCTGGAGGCGACGGTGGCCACGGCCACCTACATGGGCGGGCACGCGGAGTACAATTTCGACACCGCCGCCGGCCGGCTGTTCGTGACGGTCCCGGACACGGCGCGGCTCTGGGCGCCGGGCGAGCGGGTCGGCATCCGCTGCGCCGCCCACGGGGTGCATCTGGTCGAGCCGTGAGGGCGCCGGTCGCACCCCGTCTCGCACCGATCTGTTCACAACCGTAAGCCCTCGGCTATAAGGGCGTTCAAGGTGTCGCGGAAGACACCAAGGAACTTGGGGGTTTCATGAACCGTCTCGCAGCCTACGCGCTCGGCCTCGCGCTGGCCGGCGCCGCCGGTGCCGTCTCGGCGCAGGACCGGCAGGTCACCATCGGCTTCGGCGCCGCCGTCACCGCGCTCGATCCCCACTTCCACAACGTGGGGACCAACACGATGATCGGGTCGCACTTCTTCGACACGCTCATCCAGCAGGACGAGATGCAGCGCCTCCTGCCGGCGCTGGCCGTGTCCTGGAAGCCGATCAACGACAACACCTGGGAGCTGAAGCTCCGCCCGGACGTCAAGTTCCACGACGGCAGCGCCTTCGACGCCAAGGACGTGATCGCGACGTTCAAGCGCGCGCCGAACGTCCCGAACAGCCCGTCGTCCTTCGGCATCTACACCCGCCCGGTCCGTGAGGTGCGGGAGATCGATCCGCTGACGATCCACATGATCACCGACGGTCCCTATCCGCTGCTGCCGTCGGACATCTCGAACATCCTCATCATCTCCGACGCGTTCGAGACGGCGTCGACCGACGACTTCAACTCCGGCAAGGCCGTCGTCGGCACCGGTCCCTTCCGCTTCGGCTCCTACACGCCGGGCGAGCGCATCGTGATGGAGCGGAACCCCGCCTACTGGGAGGGGGCCGAGCCCTGGTCGCGCGTCACCTTCCGCATCATGACGAACAACGCCTCGCGCGTGGCGGCCCTGCTCGCCGGCGACGTCGACATGATCGAGCGCGTGCCGACGGCCGACATCGGCCAGCTGAGCCGCAACCAGAACATCCGCATCGTCAGCGCGCCCTCGAACCGGCTCATCTACCTCCACATGGACCATGTGAAGGATCCGACGCCGTTCATCACCGACAAGGCCGGCCAGCCGATCGCGAAGAACCCGCTCAAGGACGTGCGGGTGCGCCGCGCCATCTCCAAGGCGATCAACCGCCCGGCCATCGCCGAGCGGGTGATGGAGGGGCAGGCGATCCCGGCCGGCCAGCTCCTGCCCGACGGCTTCTTCGGCACCACGCCGACCCTGAAGCCCGAGGCGCTCGACGTGGACGGCGCGCGGCGGCTCCTCGCCGAGGCCGGCTTCCCGAACGGCTTCCGCCTGACGATCCACGGCCCGAACGACCGCTACATCAACGACGCGCAGGTCATCCAGGCGGTCGCGCAGATGCTGACCCGCATCGGGATCGAGACGCAGGTGGACGCGATCCCCTGGGCCACCTATGCCACCCGCGCCTCGCGGCAGGAATTCTCGCTGTTCCTCGTCGGCTGGGGTGCCGCCACGGGCGAGACCTCCTCGCCGCTGCGCTCGCTGCTCGCCACGGTCGACGCGGCGGCGGGCATGGGCGCGTCCAACCGCGGCCGCTACTCGAACCCGGAGATGGACCGCATCCTCGCCGACGCGCTGAAGACGGTCGACGACAAGGCGCGCGAGGCGCTGCTCCAGAAGGCGGCCGAGGTGGCCGTGGGCGACCTCGGCGTCATCCCGCTGCACTACGAGGTGTCGACCTGGGCCACCCGCCGGGGCTTCACCTACAAGGGCCGCGCGGACCAGTACACGCTGGCGAGCCACCTCCGTCCGGCGAACTGACGGGCGTCCGCACCCGGTCGGCGGCGGCTTCCCCGGGGCCGCCGCCGCCCCCTCCCGAGGAGGCGACCGCCCGTGACGGTGTTCATCATCCGGCGACTGATGCAGGCCGTCCTGGTCCTGATCGTGATGTCGCTGCTGGTCTTCGTCGGCGTCTACCAGATCGGCGACCCGATCGAGATCCTGATCGCCCCCGACGCGAACCAGATCGAGCGCGAGGAGGCGCGGGCGCGCCTCGGCCTCGACAAGCCGATGTGGGAGCAGTACGGGCTGTTCGTGCTGAACGCCATGTCGGGCGACCTCGGCCGCTCGTTCGTCTACAACCAGCCACCGCTGGCCGTCATCTTCGAGCGGATGCCGGCGACGCTGGAGCTGGCGCTCGTCGCCATGCTGCTGACCGTCGCGGTCGGCATCCCGCTCGGCCTGATCGCCGGTCTGCGGCCGGACTCGATCGTGGGCAAGACGATCATGGCGGGCTCGGTGATCGGCTTCTCGCTGCCCTCCTTCTGGGTGGGGCTGACGCTGATCATGGTGTTCGCGGTGCAGTTGCAGGTCCTGCCCTCGACCGGGCGGGGCGCCGTCACGACGCTGTTCGGCGTGCCCTCGTCCCTGTGGACGACGGGGGGCTGGTCGCACGTGATCCTGCCGGCCTTCAACCTCGCGCTCTTCAACATCGCGCTGACCATCCGCCTCATCCGGGCCGGCGCGCGCGAAGCGATGCTGTCCGACTACGTGCGCTTCGCCCGGGCCAAGGGCCTCGCCCCGCGGCGGGTCATCGGCGTCCACGTGCTGAAGAACATCATGATCCCGGTGGTGACGATCCTCGGGCTGGAGTTCGGCGGCGTCATCGCCTTCGCCGTGGTGACCGAGAGCATCTTCGCCTGGCCCGGAATGGGGAAGCTGATCATCGACAGCATCAACCTGCTCGACCGGCCGATGATCGTCGCCTACCTGATGCTCATCGTCTTCATCGTCATCCTGATCAACCTGGTGGTCGACGTGCTCTACTGCGTGCTCGACCCCCGGGTCCGCCTGACGGACGTCGGCCGATGAGTGCCCCGACCGCCCCGGCGCCCCCAGACCCGGCGCCC
>CANGXM010000261.1 GCA_947457845.1 Rhodospirillales bacterium
CGCGGCCTCGCCGCCGGTGCCGCTGGCGGCGCTGGAGGCCGAGCGCGCGCGGCTCGCCGCCCAGGGCGTGCTGGACCGGCTCGACCAGACCTGCGCCGGGGGCGAGGCCCTCGCCCTGCGCACGACGCGGCCGGACGGCGGGGAGGAGATCCTCACCTCCGTCACCCCGGTCCACACCCCCTTCGGCTGCTTCGCGCTCGTCACCGCCCATTCGGCGTCGCGCTTCCTCGGCGGCTCGCTCGGCCGGCCCTACTGGCGCACGCCGGAGGTGCAGGCGGCGCTCGTCATCTACGTCGCCATGGCCGGCATCATGCTGGCCGTCGTCTACGGCGTCCGGCAGAGCCTGCGCCGCTTCGGCGGGCTCGCCCGCGCCATCGCGACCGGCGATCCCGGCGCCGGCTCCTTCGTCGCGCGGAACACGGTGCCCGAGCTCGAGGGCGTGGCGGAGGACTTCGACCGGCTGGTCGGGGCGCTGCACGCCTCGGCCGACGCGCTGCGCCGCGCCGCCGAGGACAACGCCCACGCGCTCAAGACCCCCATCGCCGTCATCCGCCAGGCGACCGAGCCCCTCAAGCGCGTCGTTCCCGCCGAGGACGCGCGCGGCCAGCGGGCGCTCGACCTGATCGAGCGGTCGGTCGACCGGCTGGACGGCCTCGTCTCCTCCGCAAGGCGACTGGACGAGGAGGCGGCCGACCTGCTGTCCGTCCGCACCCGTCCCGTGGACGTGGCCGCGGTCGCGCGGCGCGCGATCGACGGCTACGCGAGCGTGCTGGCCGGCCGCGGGCTGCGGCTCGATCTCGACATCGCGCCGGTCGCGGCGGCGATGGCGACGGAGGAGCTGGTGGAGACGGTGCTGGAGAACCTGCTGGAGAACGCCGCCGGCTTCTCGCCCCCGGGCGCGCCGCTGTCGGTCCGGGTGAAGGCGGCGGCCGACGGCGTCGACCTCGTCGTCGCCGACCGCGGACCGGGCGTGGAGCCGGGCAACATCCACCGGATCTTCGACCGCTACGTCTCGCTGCGCCCGCCCGAGCACCAGTCCCACGCCGCGCATTTCGGGATCGGGTTGTGGATCGTCCGGCGCAACGTCGCGGCGGTGGGTGGGTGGGTCACGGCGACCAACCGGCCCGGAGGGGGGCTCGCCGTCGCCGTCCGTTTCCGGGCGGCGCCGGCCCGGGGGTCCGGTAACGATTGATCAATCAATGCGCCATACTCTTTCGGGTGACATCGGCGGGCGTTTCGTCCGTCCGGCGGCCTGTGAGGGATGTCGGCCCGTGGGCATTCAGGACAAAGACCCCGGCGGAGCCCTGGTCGAGGGACGGATGGCGTGGTCGCTCCGGCTGCTGCGACAGACGCGCTCCCGCGTCTCCGTGTTCTGCCTCCGGCTCGTCGGGATCGACCGGCCCCGGGCCGAGGGGATACTGGCCGTCGAGGTCGGCGGCAGCGCCGTCGTCGACTGGCTGACCGACCAGCGCGTCACCGTGATGATCATCGATCCGCCCGGCGAGGGGCCGGCGGCGGCCATGGTGGAACGGGTGGCGCGACGTCTCCTGTCCGAAGCGGCCGCGACCGGCGGCCGCGCCCATGTGGAACTCGTGGCCCTCCACGGCCCCGCCGACGAGATCGGCGAGCCGGAGGACCTCCTCATGCGCCTCGCCGCCGCACCGGCCGCCCGGTGCCTGGCGGCGGAGTAGGGGCCCCCAGCCCGGTCACATCGGCAGGCGGATCGTCGCCCGGAGCCCGCCGCGGGGCGACGCCTCCAGCACGAGATCGCCGCCGTGCCCGCGCACCACGTCCCGCGCGATGGCGAGGCCGAGCCCCGCCCCGCCGGTGTCGTGGTTGCGGCTCTCCTCCAGCCGGAAGAAGGGGCGGAACACCTCCTCCCGCATCTCGGGCGCGATGCCGGGACCGTCGTCGTCCACGTGGATCTCGACGACCGGGCCGTAGCGACGCGCGGTCACCCAGCAGCGACCGGCGTAGCGCACCGCGTTGGCGACGAGGTTGGCGAGGCCGCGGCGCAGCGCGTTCGGGCGCACGTCGAGCACGAGCCCGTCGGGCACCGTCGCCTCCACCTCGGCCCCCTCCCGCCGGGCGTCGGCCAGCAGGTCGCCGATCAGCCGGCCGAGGTCGGTCGGCACCGTGCTCTCCCCGCCCTCGCCACGGGCGAAGGCGAGATAGCCTTCGACCATCGTCTCCATCTCGGCCACGTCGGCGCGCAGCGCCTCCAGGTCGGGCCCGTCGCCCATCATGGCCATCTGCAGCTTCATGCGCGTGAGCGGCGTGCGCAGGTCGTGGCTGACGCCCGCCAGCATCTCCGTCCGCTGCACCAGCTGGCGTTGGATCCGGTCGCGCATGACGAGGAAGGCGGCGGCCGCCTTGCGCACCTCCGACGCGCCCTCCGGCCGGAAGTCCTTCACCTCGCGCCCCTTGCCGAGCCGGTCGGCGGCCTCGGCGAGGCGGCGGATGGGGCGGATCTGGTTGCGCATGAACAGGATCGCGACGCCGATCAGGACCAGCGCGCTGCCGATCATCCACAAGATGAAGATGTAGGTGGTGGGGCTGAACAGCCGCCGTTCGGGCGAGAGGACGCGGAGCACCCCGTCGGCCAGCTGCACCCGCACCTCGTACCATTCGTGGGCGATGCGGGTGTTGATCGTGAAGGGGCGCCGGACCTTCTTCGCCAGCGCGTCGGCCAGCGTGGTCTCCAGCATGCCGACGAAGCGCTGGCGTTCCGCCGGAAGCCGTGCGCCCGGTTCCAGCGTTACGATCAGGTCCGTCGTGCGGGCGACCCGGGCGATCGTGTCCGACCGCTCGGCGGCGCTCGCGTCCAGCTCGATCTCCTCGATGACGAAGGCGATCTCGCCCGCCACCGCGAAGGCGAGGCGGTCGATCATCGTCTCCCAGTGGCGGTCGTAGAACACGAAGGTGGCGACCATCTGGGCGAGGATCACCGGCGTCAGCAGGATCAGCAGCGAGCGCGCGAAGAGCGAGCGCGGCAGGATCCGCTTGATCCAGCGCAGCGGCCCGCGCCGCCTGTCGGGACGCTCGCCGATCTCCCGCGCTGTCGCCGTCATCCGTCGGGCCTCAGCACGTAGCCCTCGCCGCGGGCGGTCAGCAGATAGCGTGGCTCGCGCGGGTCGGGCTCGATCTTGCGGCGCAGGCGCGTCACCTGCACGTCGACCGCGCGCTCGCCGCCGTCGATGCCGACCCGCCCGACGAGGTCCTCGCGCGACATCACGGTGCCCGGTGCCGCCGCCAGCGCCCGCAGCAGCGCCGCCTCCGCCTGGGTCAGGTGGACCGGACGGTCGCCGTCGCGCAGCTCGTCGCGGCCGGCGTCGTAGACCAGCGGGCCGAGGCGGAGTTCCGTCGTCGGGGCGGGCGGGCGCGGCACGCGGCGCAGGATGGACGTGATCCGCAGCACGAGCTCCCGCGGCTCGAACGGCTTGGCCAGATAGTCGTCCGCCCCGGCCTCCAGCCCCGCGATCCGGTCGTCCGGGCCGCCGCGGGCGGTGAGCAGCAGGATCGGCACGTCGCGCGTGCGGCGCAGGTCGCGGGTCAGGTCGAGCCCCGTCTCCCCCGGCATCATCACGTCGAGCACGATCAGGTCCACCTCGAAGACCGCAAGGCGCGCGCGCGCCTCGGCCGCGTCGCGCGCGGCGGTGACCAGGAACCCGTTCTCGCTCAGGTATCGGCGCAGCAGTTCCCGCAGGCGGTTGTCGTCGTCCACCACCAGCACGTGGGGCGTCTCGTCCGACACGGCCGCCGCCCGTGCCTCAACGCCCGGCCAGGATCGCCTCGGCCGCCGCCTGCACGGCGAAGGCCTCGGCGATCGTGGCGAGCCGGTTCGGCCGGCCCTCGACCATGGCGTGGAGTTCGTCGAGCTGGCCCTGCGCGGCGCGCCAGCGCACCTCGTCGACCGAGCCCAGCGCCAGCGTCTCCCACCCGCCGTCGCCGCGGCGGTCGGCCAGCGCCCAGTCGCGGATGCGGACCGCCCCCGCCGTCCCCTCGACCGTGAAGAGGTTGCGGTCGTCGTCCGGCCCGTCGACCGCGCCGTCGATCGCGAAGGGGAGCGCGCCGGCCGTCAGCCGCGCCGCCACCCGGCGTTCGGACGCCCCGCCCCAGGGGTGGTCGACACGGGCGTCCCCGACCGCGAGCGGCCCGCCGACGCGGAGCGACGCGAACAGGAAGTGCGACACCACCTCGCGCACGAACCCGCCCTCCGCCCGCCCGTCGAGCCAGGAGGCCGCCGCCTTCTGCCAGGGCCGCGGCCAGGCGGCGAAGCGGACGACGAGGTTGAGGGCGGTCGGGGCGCCCACGGCACCGTGCCGGATCTCCTCCTCCAGCGCGCGGAAGGCGGGGGAAGCGGCGAGGGAGAAGTTGACCGCCGCGCGCGCGCCTGGCCGCGCTGCCCGCTCGGCCAGCGCCCCACCCGCCGCGAGGTCGCCTGCCAGCGGCTTCTCGCAGAATAGGGGCTTTCCGCGGTCGAGCGCCGCGAGGCCATGGCGGACGTGGCTCGCCGGCGGGCTCGCCACATAGACGCACCCCACGCCGGGCGCGTCCATCGCCGCCTCGGCGGTGTCGAAGGCGGGGGCGTTGGGCACGGCGGCGCGGGCGCGGGCGACGGCCGCCGGATCGGGATCGTGGAGGCTCGCGACGTGGAATCCGGGATGGGCGGCGATGCGCTCGACCATGCGCAGGCCCATGATGCCGAGCCCGACGATCGCGACCCCGTACGCCTTCTGCACGGCCGGCCCTTTCCGCTGCGGTGTGGCGAGGACTGTAGGGGCCGCGGCCCGCTGAGGGAAGGGCGCGGGACGGGTGGGGGCGTGCGGCCTGCACGCCGCCACCATCGGGAGACGCCGCCATGGCCGCGGGTCACGTCCGTCAAGCTGATGGAGATTCGCGGGCGTCGTGAGGTGGCCATCGGTCGTGCAGCTGGTCGGCGACGTGCCGCCGGGTCTGTCGGGCGCCGGCCTGATCGGGCAGGAGGAAGGCCTGGCGGAGCGCCGCGGCCGCCGCGGACGATGACCGCTCGGCTTCGTCCGTGGTTGAATTCATCCTGAAGGCGTGGCCATATTCCAGCGGGTACTTGAAGAAGGAATGAAGCCAATGGACGAAGATGATGATGATACGTTTGTTTTTGATATGAATGGTCAGCGTCTTGGCTGGATACCAGATGATTTCTTCTGGTCAGAAACAGGTTCATGGATTGGCGCTGTTGCTGATGGCTGTTTATTCGATGAGAACCGAAGGTATCTTGCATCCATCGTGAGCGGTCGCGCTCTCGTTGCGATCTCGGCACCGCGAACTCCCAATTTGATGGGCACGCCTGCGAGACTGCGAACCATGGCGCCTTATCGGCCTCTCCCACGCGAGGCGCCGTTGCCTAAGGTTCCGCCGGGCTATGCTGATCTGCCACCAGACCACCGACTGAGGAGCAACTGACCCTGTTCGCGTGATAGGGCCGTGATGCTTGTCGCCAACGAACGGACAAAGCTTCTCGCGAATGCGCTCGATCGCGCGTCGACGTCCTGTTTCACGGTCGGTATCGCGACCCCGCTCGCCGGATGGCTCCAAAAAGGTTGAACCGCCCCGGGTTTGCCGGAGGCTGTCTGGTCTGAATCACGCAGCCATGGCCGGCTCGTCCTGCATCGCGTAGTAGCGTTCCTCTGCCTCGGCCGGCGGGATGTTGCCGATGGGCTCCAGCAGTCGACGCTTGTTGTACCAGTCGA
>CANGXM010000262.1 GCA_947457845.1 Rhodospirillales bacterium
ACGGCGGGCACCGCCGTGCTGCTGATCACCCACGGCCTCGGCCTCGTCGCGCGCTATGCGGGGCGGGCGCCGCACGGGCGGGCGCGGCAGGGCGGCGACCAGCTGGCACGTGTAGGGGTGCGACGGCGCGGACAGGAGTGCCGAAGCCGACCCCGCCTCCACCACCCGCCCCTGCCGGAGCACGACCGCCCGCGCCGCATAGCGCGCGACGAGGCCGAGGTCGTGGGTGATCAGCAGCACGGCGGTGCCCGCCGTCCGCGTCAGCTCCACCATCAGGTCCAGCACCTCGCGCTGGGTCAGGGTGTCGAGCGCCGTCGTCGGCTCGTCGGCCACCAGCAGTGCTGGGCGCAGCAGCATGACGGACGCCAGCATGATCCGCTGGCGCATCCCGCCGGAAAAGGCGTGGGGGTGGGCGTCGAGAGCGCGGTCGGGATCGGCGATGCGCACCCGGGCCAGCATCTCCCGCGCCCGGGCGCGTGCGTCGGTCGGCGAAAGGCGCTCGTGCAGGACCAGCGCCTCGGTCAGCTGCTCCCCGATCCGCATGGAGGGGTTGAGCGAGGCCATCGGCTCCTGGAACACCATGCCGACCCGCCGGCCGCGCAGGCGGCGCATCTCGTCCTCGGGCAGGGGCGCGATGTCGACGCCGGCCAGCGCGATCCGCCCGCCGGTCCAGCGCAGCCCCGGCGGCAGGAGGCGCAGCGCCGTGCGCGCGGCCATGGTCTTGCCGCTGCCGCTCTCGCCCACCAGCGCCACGATCTCGCCCGGGTCGACCGTGAAGGAGACGTCGTCGAGCACGCGCGAGAGGCCCGGCGCCTCGACCACGAGGCCCTCGACCGCGAGGGCCGGGACGGGTCCGTCGCCCCTCATCGCCCCATCCGCGGGTCGAGCCAGTCGCGCAGCGCGTCGCCCAGCAGGTTGAAGCCCAGCAGCGTCAGCGCGATGCAGGTGCCGGGCACGAGGCCGAGCCAGGGCGCGCTGAGCAGGTGCGGCCGCGCGGCCGACAGCATGTTGCCCCATGTGGGCGCCGGCGGCGGCACGCCGAGGCCGAGGAACGACAGCGCGCTCTCCGACAGCACCACGAAGCCCAGCATGCTGGTCGCCAGCACCGCGATCGGGGCGACGCAGTTCGGCAGCAGGTGGCGCAGCACCGTGTAGACCGGCCCGTTGCCGACCACGAACGACGCCTCCACGAACTCCCGCTCCCGGAGCGAGAGCACCACGCCGCGCACGACGCGCACGACCGAGGGCGCATAGGCGAGGCCCAGCGCCAGGATCAGGCTTCCGGGCGAGGCACCGACAACGACCATCACCGCCAGCGCGAGAAGGATGCCGGGAAACGCCAGCAGGGCGTCGTTCGCCACCATCAGCAGCCGGTCGACGAGGCCGCGCGCGAAGCCCGCGACGAGGCCGACCGCGACCCCCATGACCAGCGCCAGCGCGACCGACGCCGCGGCGATCCAGAGGCTGGTGGCGGCCCCCGCCATGACGCGGGAGAGCACGTCGCGCCCGAACTCGTCGGTGCCCAGCGGGAAAGCCCCGCCCGGCGCGCGGAACCGGGCGCGCAGGTTCAGCGCCAGCGGATCGGCCGGCGTCCAGGCGAGCGCCACCAGCGCCATCGCCACGAAGGCGCCGACCAGCGCCAGCCCGATCCAGCCGCTCGCGCCCACCCGCCTCATTGCGCGCTCACCCGCGGGTCGAACAGCGGATAGCAGAGGTCGACGACGAGGTTCACCACCACGTAGATCCCGGCGGTCAGCAGCAGGCAGCCCTGGATGACCGGATAGTCGCGGTTGAAGATCGCGTCCACCAAGAGGCGGCCGAGGCCGGGGATCGTGAAGACCGTCTCCAGCACGGCGATGCCGCCGAGCAGGTTGCCGAGCACGAGGCCGACCAGCGTCCACGTCGGGCCGAAGGCGTTGGGCAGCACGTGGCGCGCCAGCACCCGCGCCTCGGGCAGGCCCTTGGCACGGGCATGGGTGACGTAGTCGAGGCGCATGACCTCGATGGCACTCGACCGCGCCATGCGGGTCAGGACGCCCGCCTCGGTCAGCGTCAGCGTGATGACCGGCAGGACGAGGAAGGAGAGCCCCGCCCAGAGGTCCTCGGACAGGGTGACGTAGCCGACCACCGGCAACCAGGCGAGCTGCAGCCCGAAGACGAGGAGGAGCATGAGGCCCAGCCAGAAGCTGGGGATGGAGAGCAGCAGCGTCGCCCCCGCCACCACGGCGAGGTCGGCGAGGCTCCCCTGCCGCCACGCGGCGAAGGTGCCGGCGGGCACGGCGATCGCGACCGCCAGCGCCACGGCCGACAGCACGATGCCCGCGCTGGTCAGGAACCGTTCCCACACCAGGGCGGCGACCGGCTGGCCGTTGGTGAGCGCGCGGCCGAGGTCGCCGTCGACGATCCGCTCGGCCCACAGCCAGAACTGCACCGCGATCGGCCGGTCGAGGCCGTAGGCGGCCCGCATGTCGGCCACCTGTTCGGGGCTGGCCGCGTCGCCCAGCATCACCTGCACCGGGTCGCCCGGGATCAGGCGGACGAGGACGAACACCGCCACGCCCACGAGCACGAGGGTCGGGAGCGCCCAGAGCAGGCGGCGCAGGACGTAGCCGATCACGTCGGGCGCTCCCGATCACCCGCTCAGTTGCGGAAGGACACGCCCCACAGGCGCGGCTGGCCGAGCGCCCAGCCGGCATAGCCGGCGACGTTGCGGCGCACGGCACTGGTGTCGACGCTGGAATAGAGCGCCACCATCGGCACCTCGTCCATCAGTCGCTTCACCAGATCGTCGTAGATCGCCTGCCGGCGGGTGCGGTCGACGGTCTGGAAGCTCTCGCGCAGCAGCGTCTGGACCTCCGGGTTGTCCCAGGCCTTGCGCGGCTCGGTCGCCTTCGGGCCGGTGAACATGTCGAACGACAAGGACGGATCGAGGCGGGCGGAATAGGTGAACACCATCGACTGGTAGTCGCCCTTGGTGTAGCGGTCGAGCTGGGCCGCCCAGTCGATCACCTCCAGGTCGATCTTGATGCCGGCGCGCTGGGCCATCGCCTGCGCCATCACCGCGATGTCGAACAGCGCCGGATAGCGCTGGGTGGTCACCAGCTTGATCGCCTCGCCCCGGTAGCCGGCCTCGGCCAGGAGGCGCCGGGCCTGCTCCACGTTGGCCGGCGGCACCGTCTGGTGCGCCGCGGTGTGGAAGGAGGACGGCGGCGGGATGGGCGAGCGGTTGGGCTTCGAGCGGCCCTCGCTGACCGTGCCGACGATCTCGGCCACGTCGAGCGTGAGTGCGATCGCGCGGCGGATGCGCGCGTCCTTCAGCAGCGGGTCGTTCGTCTGGAACAGGATCGCCTGCAGGTCCATCGTCGACGCGCTCTCGATCGCGACGTCGTTGCGGGCCGAAAGCTCCTTCACGTCGTTGGCCGAGACGTCGGTGATGACGTCGAGGTTGCCGGCCAGCAGCGCCGCCTTGGCGGCCGCCGCGTCGGGCACGATCACGAACCGCACCTTGCCCACCAGGGGCGTCTTGTTGCCGGTGTGGCCGGTGCGCGCCTCCGACCGGGCGGCGTAGGTCTCGGTCTTCGCCAGTTCGACGAACTGGCCGCGGCGCCACTCCGCCAGCCGGAACGGGCCGGTGCCCACCGGCTCCTTCCAGGTGCCGTCGGCGTTCAGCGAGGCGCGGTGCCAGATGCCCGACCCGCCGCAGTCGACCCGCGCCATGGAGGTGAGGAAGAGGGCCGCCGGTCGCTCCAGGCGGAAGACGATCGTGCGCGCGTCCGGCGTCTCGACCGCCGTCACCTTGGAGGCCCCGCGCCCGTCGAACTCCGGCAGGCAGCGCCACTGGGTGGCCGGGTCCATGTAGCGCTTCCAGGCGAAGGCCACGTCCTCGGCCGTCAGCGGGGCGCCGTTGTGGAAGCGGACGCCGTCGCGCAGGCGGAAGGTGTAGGCGAGGCCGTCCGGCGCCACCGTCACGCTCTCGGCCAGCATCGGGCCGACCGAGGTGTCCTCGCGGAAGGCGACGAGGCCCTCCACCATGTGCATCACCACCGCGTCGCTGTTCGCGTCGCGGTTCACGCCCGGGTCGGTCGAGCGGATGTCGGCGTTGAGGCGGACCCGCAGCGTGTCGGCCGCGGGCTGCGCGCCGGCGGCGCCGATGCCGACCGTGCTGGCGAGAAGCGCCGCCCCGAGGGCGGTCCTGAGGAATGTCATCGTCGGCTCTCCCGTTCGTCGTCCGTGGGTCAGGCGAGGGCTGCGGCGCCCCTCTTGGGTTCGTCCATGGGAAGCGTGAAGCGCGCGAAGCGGCGATCGAGGGCGGGCAGCATCGCCACCTCCATCTCCCCCAGGGCCGGCTCCATCACGATCATCGCGACCGTGGCGCTCATGTTGTTGGCGAGGCTGGGCCGCGGCGGCCGGCAGACCGACCAGGGCGTCTGCCAGTCGTCGAACAGCGCCGCCTTGACCGCCGCCCGGTCGATCCGGCCCGTCTGCGGGCGCAGGAGCGCGTCGACCCGGATGTCGCGGTAGAGGCTGTCGGGCGTGTTGGCGATGCCGGTGTCGCGCAGTTTCGCCAGCGCCACGGGGCTGCGCCAGTGGTTGGCGTGGACGAGGAGGCCCGCCTCCGGCAGCACCTGGAACGTCTCGTCCGGCGCGCACTCCAGGTCGATCGCGACGCCCTCGGCCTGGCTCAGCATCAGGTTGTTGGAGGCGGACTTGGGCGTCGCGTAGGCCGCCCGCAGCGCCAGCGCGAAGTGAGGCGTCTCCAGCACCTTGCGCCGGATCAGCGCCAGCGGCACGCCCGTCTGCGAATAGTCCCGGTCGCTCTCCAGATAGTTGGCGGTGATGGCGATGCCGGCCGCGTTGAAGCCCGACCGGGCGAGGCCGCCGGCCTCGGTGAAGGTGAGGATGTCGGGCCCGTCGTCGCGGCGGATGCGCAGCACCACCGCCGTCTCGGCGCATTCCACCCGCCAGTCCCAGTTCTGGGCGTGGATCAGCCGCCCGTCGGCCGCGGCGGCGGGAAGGACAACGAGGCCGGTGCAGCCGTCGGGCTCCGGCTCCCGGTCGCCGGCGGCACGTCGCTTGGCGAGCTTCAGGATCTCCGTGCGCGCGTTCAGGAGGACGACGTCCTCGAACGGGCACCCGGCCCCCTCGGCGATGCCGCGCATCTCCTCGACGTAATCCGCGTCGAACGCCGCGATGGTGGGGAGGAAGCCGTGCACCACCTCGACCAGCGCCTCGCCCGACAGCGCGTCCTTCGCCAGCTGCTCGGTGTACTGTGCCACGCCGCGGCGGATGCGCGGCGCCGCCTGCTCGCCGTGCTGCCGTCCGCGGACGCGGGGCGGGCCGGAGATCTCCACCAGCGGGCAGGGTTCTGGCATCGTGGGTTCGGCTCCGGACGCGGAGGATGGCGGGCCATTCGCCGATATTGTATTTCGTGGAACGATGAAACAATCAAGACCCCAATCGCCGGCCGCGCCGACGCGCCTCCAGCAGGAGATCGCGGACGGGATCCTGCGGCTGCTGCACGAGGAGGGGGTCGCCCCCGGCACCCACCTGACCGAGAGCGTGCTGGCCGACCGGCTGCGCGTCTCCCGCACGCCGGTGCGCGCCGCGCTCGACCGGCTGGCCGAACAGGGGATCGTGGCGCGCCGCCCGCACCGCGGCGTCGCGCTG
>CANGXM010000263.1 GCA_947457845.1 Rhodospirillales bacterium
GGCCCGGGTCGGCGGGGACGAGCGCGATCGCGGCCCCCGCCCGCCGCCACATGGCGGCGACGCCCGGCGTGGCCCCGGTGGCCCAGGCGAAGGCCTCCGGCTGGGTCAGGACGAGGCCGTCGATCCCCGCGGCGGCCATCAGGCGGGCGGCACGATGTCGATCGACGTTGGGCAACGGGGTGTCCTCCAGAACAACACGAAAGAAATGTTGTAACTACGATGATCAACAAGCCGTCTTGCATGCGCGCGTCGGGTGCATGTAGAAGCTTACGATATACGAAAATCCGAGCGCGGCCGACGGGGCGCGCATCGTCTGAGGAGGTCGGGATGTCGGGACGGTTGGGACGGTTGGGACGGTTTCTGCCGGCGCTGGCGCTCGCCGCGGCCATCGGGCTCGCGGCGCCCGTGTCCGAGGCGCAGGCGCCCAAGCACGGCGGCACGCTGCGGTTCGTGATGCCCTATGAGCCGCCGACGCTCTCGGCCGTCAACAACACCTCGACGCCGAACACCTCGTCGAAGATCTGGGACGGTCTGGTCACCTACGACTTCGACCTGAACCCGCTGCCGCAGCTGGCCACGTCGTGGACGCTGTCGCCCGACGGGCTGGTCTACACCTTCAAGCTTCGCGACGGCGTCACCTGGCACGATGGCAAGCCCTTCACCTCCGAGGACGTCGCCTTCTCGCTCCTGCGGCTGAAGGCCGGTCATCCGCGCGGACGCAGCACCTTCGCCAACGTGAAGGAGGTGCAGACCCCCGATCGGCTGACGGCCGTCGTCGTCCTGACCCAGCCCTCGCCCTACTTCCTCGTGGCGCTCGGGCCCTCCGAGAGCCCGATGGTGCCCAAGCACCTGTTCGAGGGCGTCGACGTCGCGACCCCGCCGGGGCCGAACCTGCACGTCGGCACCGGGCCGTTCGTCCTGAAGGAGTGGGTTCGCGGCAGCCACGCGGTCCTCGACCGCAACCCGAACTATTGGGACAAGCCGAAGCCCTACGTCGACCGCGTGATCATCCGCTTCATGACGGACGCTGCCGCCCGCGCCGCGGCGTTCGAGGCGGGCGACCTCGACCTCGGCGGGTCGAACCCGGTCCCGCTCTCCGACATGGCGCGCTTCAAGGCGAACCCGAAGTTCGCGGTCGACGACCGGGTGTTCGCCTATCCCGGTTCGCAGTTCCAGATGTTCTTCAACCTCGACACCCCGATCCTGAAGGACAAGAAGGTCCGCGAGGCGATCGCCCACGCCATCGACATCGACGCCATCGTCGAGACGGTCTTCTACGGCTATGCCAAGAAGTCGCCGTCGGCGATCAGCGTCGCGCTGGCGCCCTTCCATGATCCGTCGATCAAGGGGCGGGCCTTCGACGTGGCGCTGTCGAACCGCCTGCTGGACGAGGCCGGCCACCGGCGTGCCGCGAACGGCTTCCGCTTCCCGATGCGGCTCCTGATCAACCCGTTCATCGACGCCCGTCTGGCCGAATTCATCCGCCAGTCGCTGCGCCGCGTGGGCATCGAGGCGAACACCGAGCGGCTTGAGTTCGGCGCCTACGTCCGCGCGGTCTACACCGACCGCGCCTTCGATCTGACGATCGAGAGCCTGTCGAATACGTTCGACCCGACGGTGGGCGTCCAGCGCGGCTACTGGTCGAAGAACTTCCGCCCCGGCCTGCCGTTCTCGAACTCGGCCAACTATTCCAACCCCGAGGTGGACCGCATCCTCGAGGCGGCGGCGGTCGAGATCGACCCGGTCAAGCGCAAGGCGCTGTGGTTCCAGTTCCAGCGGCTCGTCTTCGATGACATCCCCTCGGTCGATCTGGTGGCGCCGATCCAGGTCATCCTCGCCAACGCGAAGCTGAAGAACTACGCGCCCGGCGCCGAAGGGCTCGGCAGCAACTTCGCCGACGCGCACTTCGTCGATTGACCGGCGGCCGGTTCGCCCCCACCCTCCGCACCGCGCGGAGGGGCGGGGCGGCCGGCCCTGTCTAGCGCCGACGCCCGAGGCCGCCACCCGTCCCATGGCTGACACGAGACGACTTCTCCGCGTCCTCCGCCGGACGCTCCTCCAGGCCGTGCCCACGGTGCTGGGCATCGTCGTGCTGAACTTCTTCCTGCTCAAGCTGGCCCCGGGCGACGCGGCCGACGTGATGGCGGGCGAGTTCGGCGCGGCGACCGAGGAGACGATGGCGATGCTGCGCCGCCAGTTCGGCCTCGACGTGCCGCTCCTGCAGCAGCTTCTCGGCTACCTCGGCACGCTCGCCTCGGGCAGCCTCGGCTTCTCGCCCCGCTACAACATGCCGGTGGCGGACCTGATCGGGCAGCGCCTGCCCGGCACGCTCCTCCTCATGGGCACGTCGATCGTGATCGCGCTCGCGCTGGGGGTGCTGATCGGCACCTTGATGGCGATGACGGCGGGCCGTTGGCCGGACCGCGTCCTCTCGGTCACGACCCAGTTCTTCTATTCGGTCCCCGGCTTCTGGGTCGGGCTGATGCTTGTGGTCGTGTTCTCGATCAAGCTCGGCTGGCTGCCCTCCGGCGGGGACCGGACGATCGGCGCGTCGCTCGCGGGGATCGACCTCGTCCTCGACCGCCTGCGCCACCTGATCCTGCCGGCGACGTCGCTGGCCCTGTTCTACGTCGCCATCTACGGTCGGCTGACCCGGGCGGCCGTGCTGGAGGTATCCTCCCAGGACCACGTCCGCACCGCTGCCGCCAAGGGCCTCTCGCCCGTCGCGGTCACGGCCCGCCACATCGTCCGCAACGCGCTGATCCCCGTCACGACGCTGGCCGGCATCCATTTCGGCGGCATCCTCGGCGGGGCCGTGGTGGTGGAGACCGTCTTCTCCTGGCCCGGCCTCGGCCGGCTTGCGTTCGAGAGCGTGATGCGGCGGGACTTCAATGTGCTTCTGGGCGTGCTCCTCCTCTCCTCGCTCCTCGTCATCATCGCCAACACGGTCGTCGACCTGCTGCACGCGTGGCTCGATCCGCGGATCGAGGTGCGCTGATGACCGCGGTCGCACAGAGCGCCCGGCCCCGTCGCCGGTCCGCCGCCGCCCGCGCGGTCCGCTCCTTCCTGCGCAATCCCGCGGCCGTCGTCGGGGTCGTCTTCCTCGCGTCGGCGCTCGCGATGGCGCTCGCGGCGCCCTGGCTCTATCCCGAGGATCCGCTGTCGATGGTCGCGCGGCCCTATCTCTGGCCCGGCCAGAACCCGCGCTATCCGCTGGGCACCGACAGCCTCGGCCGCGACGTCGCGGCGGGCGTCGTGTGGGGGGCTCGGATCTCGCTGCTGGTCGGCTTCTCGGCCATGGCGATCGGGGTCGCGACCGGCATCCTCGTCGGCTCGACCGCCGGATACTTCGGCGGCTGGATCGACGATCTGCTCGTCCGGGTGATGGAGGTGTTCCAGACCGCCCCGGCCTTCCTGCTTCTGATCGTGCTGGTCGCGATCCTCTCGCCCAGCGTGGATGCGGTGATCTTCGGCATCGGCGTCGTGACGTGGCCGACCATCGCGCGCCTCGTGCGGGCGGAGTTCCGCGCGATCCGCGAGAAGGATTTCGTCACCGCCGCCCGCGGCCTCGGCTACGGGCACGCCCGGATCATCTTCGTGGAGATCCTGCCGAACGCCCTGCCGCCGATCATCGTCACGGCCTCGGTCATGGTCGCGACCGCGATCTTGATGGAGAGCGCGCTCTCCTTCATGGGCCTCGGCGATCCCAACCAGATCAGCTGGGGCAGCATGATCGGGAGCGGGCGGGAGGCGCTGCGCACCGCCTGGTTCCTCACCGCCATCCCGGGCGTGGCCATCGTGGTGACCGTGCTGGCGCTCAACCTTATCGGCGACGGGCTGAACGACGCGCTGAACCCCCGGCTGGCCGAGCGCGAATGACCGGCGCGCCCCTCCTCGACGTCGCGGGCCTCACGGTCCGCTTCCCCACGGCCGAACCGGTGCGCGACTTCGGCTTCCGCGTCCACGACGGCGAGACGGTCGCGATCGTGGGCGAGAGCGGGTCGGGCAAGTCGATGACCGCGCTGGCGCTGATGCGCCTCCTGCCGCGCGGGGCCAGGATCGCGTCAGGGTCCATGGTGTTCGCCGGCCGCGACCTCGCGACCCTGCCGGAACCGGAGATGCGGCGCGTCCGGGGGCGGGAGATGGCGATGATCTTCCAGGAGCCGATGACCTCGCTCAACCCGGTCCACACGGTCGGAAACCAGATCGGCGAGGTGCTGCGCCTTCACGAGGGGCTGTCGGCGCGGGCGGCGCGGGCGCGCGCGGTCGAGCTGCTGGACCTCGTCCGGGTCGCCGACCCGCACCGCCGCGTGGACGACCATCCGCACCGTCTGTCCGGCGGCATGCGCCAGCGGGTCATGATCGCGATGGCGGTCGCCTGCAACCCGCGCCTCCTGATTGCCGACGAGCCGACGACCGCGCTCGACGTGACGATCCAGGCGCAGGTGCTCGATCTTCTCGACGGCCTTCGCCGCGACCTCGGCATGGCGCTGCTGCTGATCACCCACGACCTCGGCGTGGTCGGGCAGTGGGCGGACCGCGTCGTCGTCATGTACGCCGGCCGCAAGGCGGAGGAGGCGGACGTCGGCACCCTGTTCGCCACCCCCCTCCACCCCTACACCCGCGGACTCCTCTCGGCGTCGCCCCGCACCGGGGCGGCCGGGCACTACCGCGACGGGGCGCTGGCCGAGATCCCGGGCACGATCGCCTCCGCGTCGGGCGAGCCCGGGTGCCCCTTCGCCCCGCGCTGCCCCCTCGTGCAGGCGTCCTGCCGGACCGCGGCCCCGTCGCCGATCGACATCGGCGACGGCCACCGTGTCGCCTGTCCCGTCGTCCTCCAGCCGGATCCGGTCGATGCCGCTGCTGTCGGTCACTGACCTCGCCACCCACTTCGCCACGCCGGGCGGCACGCTGAAGGCCGTCGACGGCGTGAGCCTCGACGTCGCCCGTGGCGAGACGGTGGGCCTCGTCGGCGAGAGCGGGTGCGGGAAGTCCACGCTGGGCAAGACGGTGCTGCGCCTCGTGCCGGCGACGTCCGGGTCGGTGGTCTTCGACGGTCAGGACGTCACGCGGCTGTCCTCGGGCGCGCTCCAGCCGTTCCGGCGTCGCGCGCAGATGGTGTTCCAGGACCCCTTCGGCTCGCTGAACCCGCGCCACACGATCGAGGCGATCCTGACCGCGCCGCTCGTGGTCCACGGAATCGGCGACCGGGTGGAGCGGCGGCAGCGCGTGGCCGACATGATCGCGCGGGTCGGGCTCCCCCACGACAGCCTCGTCCGCTGGCCCCACGAATTCTCGGGCGGCCAGCGCCAGAGGATCGGCATCGCGCGCGCGCTGATCCTCGGGCCCGACCTCGTCGTCTGCGACGAGCCCGTCTCCGCCCTCGACCTGTCGATCCAGGCGCAGATCCTGAACCTGCTGGTCGGGATGAAGCGCGACCTCGGCCTCTCCTACCTTTTCATCAGCCACGACCTGTCGGTCGTCCGCTGGTTCGCGGACCGGGTGCTGGTCATGTACCTCGGCCGGATCGTCGAGAGCGCGCCGGTCGCCGCCCTCTGGGAGCGGCCCCGCCACCCCTACACCCGCGCGCTGATGGCAGCCGTGCCCGATCCGGCGCGCCGCCGGCACGCGGCCCCGCTCGGCGGCGACCTGCCGAGCCC
>CANGXM010000264.1 GCA_947457845.1 Rhodospirillales bacterium
CAGCAGCGTGAGGATCAGGCGCGGCCCGTGTCGCCCGGCGGCGAGCGGCAGGTCGAGCGTCGCCCGCTCCCGCCCGTTGAGGATCTTGATCGCGTCGACCGGCGGCGCGCCGAACCGCTCCAGAAGGTCCCGCCGCTGCGGATCGTCGGGCAGGGTCTGTGCCGGCCGCTCGGCGAGGCGGTCCAGCACCTCGGGGGCCGCGGCCCGCGGGGCGGCGTCCGCCGCCTCCTCGATCGCGCGGATCAGGTTGAGGATCGCGCGGACGGTGCCGGCGAAGCTCTTGAGATCGTCGCCGTCCGCCGCCGACAGCCAGACGGACAGGATCGCCGCGTCGTCGATGTCGGCCACCGCGAAGTCCGGGCCGAGGCGCGGCTGGAGGGCGCCGAGCAGCGCGTCGAACTTGCGGGCCTGCTGCTGGGGCGGCAGCTCGTCGGCCAGCCAGCGGTAGAAGACCCGGGACAAGGCATTGGCCGCCGCCCCGGCCCCGGCGCGCGGCGTGGGCGCGGTGCGGATCGTCTCCGCCGCCTCCACGAGCGCCGTAAAGCCGATCGTGCCGGCCAGAAGGTCGAGCAGCGCCACCAGGAACGGCATCCGTCCGTAGGCGATGCGGAACGGCGCCTCGCGCGGGTCCAGCACCACCCCGTCGCGCTCGACCCGGATGCCGCTCTCCTCCCCCGGTCGGCGGGCGGCGATCCAGGCGGCGAAGGCGGACGGGCGGGCGGGCACCACGCCCCAGACGAACGCCTCGAACGGCGCCGGCCGCCGCCCGCCTGGGGGCGGCAGCATGGCGACGCGCAGGAGCTGGCACGCCTCGTGGAGGGCGGGGCCGTACTGGCGGGTGGCGATGGTGCGGGCCAGCGCCCGGGCCGTGCACTCCGGATAGGCGGGAACCCCGTCGCGCCCGGATGCTGCGACGGCATCGAGGGCGGCGCGCAACCCGCCACCGATCCCCGCCTCGATCAAGGGTCCGCGCACCGCGATCATGCCGTCAGTCTATCGAAGGTGACGCGAACCGTCGAAGGGAAGCGCGCGGACCGGTGGAGGGGGCTCCGCCCCCTCCGCACCTCCCCGGAGGGGAAGAGGTAAAGACCACAAGACCAAAGCCCGGCGGCTCAACCGCCGGGCGTCCTGACGATACGGAAGCCGGTGTCGTCGATCCGGAACCCGGGGGTGTCCCCGAAGCGGCTCGCGGAGCGGAGGAACTGAGGGAAGATGAGCCAGGAACCACCGCGCAGGACGCGCTGGTCACAACCTCGGGATGTCTGAGCGATAGAGGCATCCGACGATGCACCGACATAGCTGTCGGCGTAACAGTCCTCGACCCACTGCCACGCGTTGCCGGCCATGTCGTGCAATCCGAAGCGGTTGGGCGCAAATGTGCCGACCGGCGACGTGAAGAGAAAGCCGTCACGGCAGGATGCGACCGTCCGGGACGGTTCGGCGTCCTTGGCCGTCAGGTCGGTGCCGTTCGCCGCGGCGCACTGGCCGGCCTCGCCGTCGCCCCACCAGCGCGACGTGGTCGTCCCGGCGCGCGCCGCATACTCCCACTCCGCCTCGGTCAGCAGGCGATAGCGCTTGCCCGTCCGCTGCGACAGCCATTGCACATAGGCCTGGGCGTCTTCCCAACTGACGTTCACGACGGGATGACGATCCCCCTGCCCCTGCCCCTTGTAGGACGCCGTCCGCCAACCGTCGTCGCCCCGGCTCCCGGTCGCCGTCACGAAGGCGCGATACTCGGCCACGGTCACGTGGAAGCGGCCCACGGCCAGCGGCGCCGCGAGGGTGACCGACCGCTGCGGACCCTCGTCGCTGCCGCGACCGGTCTCGGACGCGGGCGAGCCCATCGTGAACGTCCCCGCAGGGATAACGACCATCTCGGGACAATCGGCGCAGTCCTGGAACCGCGATCCCGGCGTCGCGGGGGTCTGTGGGAACACGCCTACTGCCGGCCGTGCCTGCGGCGACGCTCCTGCCGGCGGCGCCGCGGGCCGTGCCGCCGCCAACGCCGCCTGCGCAGCATCTCGCGCCCTGCGGGCCTCTTCCACACGCGCCAACGCAGGCGGACCCTCCGCAGCCAGCGCCGTGATCACCTCCGCCGACAGAAAACCCGTCTCGGCAAGGCTCTTCGACCGCTGAAAGCTCCGGATCGCACCACGCGTCCCAGGACCGAACTGCCCGTCGATCCCACGAGGATCGAAACCCAACGCCTCCAGCCACGCCTGAACCTGACGCCGCTGCTCCACGCTCAGCCCCAGCGCTGCCTCCGCAACGGCCCCCGTGTCCGGCGCCGCAGGAGGAACGGTCACCGCCGGCTGAGGAACGCTCGCCGCCGGCGCCGGCGGCGCCGCGACCGGCCGCTGCGCCACGGGCGCCGCCACCGACGGTCGCACAGGTGGGCGACCCCCCTCGAACCGCGTAAGGACCCGCCCGCCCACGGCCTCGCCGCTCAGCGTCGCCTGCTGTTCGCGGCGGAACTGGCGGCGGGCGGCGAAGCGCATCTCCTCGTCGAGGAACTTCATCACCTCGTCGGCCGTGACGGTGCCGTCGCCGTTCCCGCCGCCCGCCCTGTCGTCAGCCGCGCCATAGACCGCGCGCAGGAAGTATTCGGTGAACAGGCCCTGCCGGCTCTGCGGATCCCAATGGGCGACCTGCCCGCCCTGCGCGGCGGACAGGATCATCAGCCCCTTCTGCGCCTCCGGCGTGGGCGGCGCGCGCAGCAGCGGCGAGATGTTGGGCGGCACCAGCGACCCGCCCGCGCTCTCGCCCGTGAAGCAGGCGTCCAGCACCACCGTGACCGACCGCGCCTCCAGCGCCTCCAGGTTCTTCACCAGCGTGTCGAGCGGCAGCGCGCTCAGATCCGCCCGCGCGGGGTCCACGTCGACCGGGAGGAGGAACCCGCGCGGCCGGGTGATGCCCGCCATGCCGTGGCCGGAGTAGTAGACGAACACGTCGCTGCGCCCGGGGCGCACCATGCTCCACAGCTCCGACTGCTGCGACCGCTCGTTCCCCAGCGCGTTCTCCATCTGCGACTGGGTGGCGTTCTTCACCACGACGACGTTCGCGGGGTCGAAGCCCAGAACGTCGATCACGTAGCGCTGCATCGCATCCACGTCGCGGTGCGCGAACTCCACGTTCGGGACGCCGCGATAGTCCCTGTTGCCGATCAGGATCGCGACGCCGTTGGGGTTGCGCGCGGGGGTCTGGGCGTGGGCGGAGAGGGCGGCGAACAGCACGCCGGCGAAGACGAGAAGGAAGGACAAGACCCGAGCCCGCATCACCCTGCCCCGATCGATCATCACAGGTTCGGATGAATAATGGACGGATCTGGGGCGTTTCCCAATGGGGGTGTCAGGCGCGCTCGCGGAGTTCCGCGGCTCCTTTCACGATCGCCCTGACAAGCATGGCGCTCAGCCGCGACGCACCGACGTTGGCGACAAGGCGGCGGCACCCGACGCCACCCATCAATCCGGCGATGACACTCGACAGACGCCCGGTGAACATGCGTTGCAACTGGCCCTCGTCGAAGGTGAGGTCCGGCCACTTCGGCACCGGCGTGCCGACACCGAGACGCAAATGCTCGACCACCGGAATGATCGGCACCTCACCGCCGACCACGAACGACGATCGGCCGGGCAGGTCCCTGAAACCCTGAAAGACAGGGTTGCCGGCAGGGAGCGTGAAGTGGTTGGTCAGCCAGCCGATCATGTTCCGCCGGCCCAGCAGATAATCATGAACGCGAAGGTCGCGCGCCATAAACCCGATGAATGCGCCGACGCCGGATGTGGCGAGAGCGTCTCCGCCCCAATAATCCTTTGTCTTTCCCTTTCGCGCCGCGGTGAAGAGGTAGCGACTGCCGACCATGGGATCGAGCGCGAGTAGGAGGTCGGAAGTCGACAGCCGGGCCTGCTGCTTCATGCCGTCGACCATGCCGCCGAGCACGGCGACGAGATCGGGCGCGGCCTCGGGTGGCTTGATCGTCGCGACCGAGGCGAACGGGTCGATGACGACGACGGCCGCCCGCGCACTCATCGGATCCCGTGGCAGCGAGCCGCCAAGGCCGGCGAGCCCTTCGCGAACCAGCGCGAACGGGCCGTTGTTCAGGACGCCGCCGTCGACGGCGTCATAGACGTAGGAGCCATCATCGATCGGCGTCGGCCATCGCGGGACCAGTGGACGGGCCTCCGGCGGCCTCGACCCGCCGCCCGGCGTGATCGCGAACCGCCAGTCGTAGTGAGCGACGGGACGTTCCAGGCGCACCGGGGGAAAGCCGCCGGGGAAAGCGGCACTGGCCCGCGCATTCACCGCGAGCCGACGCCAGTCGGTATCGCCGGCGACGAAATCCGACGGGACCGAGAACTCGTCCGGCCGGATGCGGGACGACGGCCGGGTCGCATGATTGACGGCGAAGTGGACGTGGTCGGCGTGGGAGACGAACTGGCTCTTGCGCGGCGATGCCGCGGGTGCGGTCGGATTGGACCGATAGGTCATCTCGTAGGGCACGCCGCGCAGGTTCGTCTGCGTCATGACGACATGCAGGGGGTCGTTGATCCAGGGACGGTCGATCCGCCGGCCGCTGTCCCACGCGAGGATCTGGTCGATCGCCCGTTCGATGGCCGTCCCCGAGAGGCCCGAGGATGCAGCCTCCTTCCCGTTCTCGATCGCGTCGGTATCGAGCATCGAGCCGATCGCGAGCGTTTCCACCCAAACGTTCCAGAACGGGTTGTCGCGGGGGGCGGTCCCCGGGTCGCCATGCCGGAACCGCCGGCCGGCCACCCGGGCGAACAGCGCTGCACAGACGGCTCCGCCCGATGCGCCGCCCATCAGGTCGATGCGGACGCGATGCATCGGCACGTGCTCACCCCGTGCCTTCGCATCCGCCCACGCGTCGGCCACCTCGATCAGCGCGTCGAGCGCGCCCGCCGTCCAGGCGCCGGAGGAGACGGTGCCGTTGAGGACGATGCCGAGGCGGATCGTGTTGTCACCGAGCCCTGGGATCGGGACGAGCGGCTGGAGGAGGCTGTTGCGGATGTTCCGTTGATCGGGCGTTAAGTCGTCGTCCATGTCCGTCGCACGCTCCCCGCCATCATGGCCGACAGCGTTCGGGCGAGTTGGACGCACAAGCGCCATTCATTGCGACGCTCAGCCATGCCGACGATGCAGACCGGTTGCAAGGCGTCGATGCTCATTCCAGCCTGAGCGTGCGTCAAGCCAGAACATTCGAAGGTTAAAGAGCGGGGCTTGGCCGGCGCACGATCAGGGGCGGAGCGTGTGGGCGAGGCGCATGAACATGCGGAGTTTCTCCAGCCCAAGGTTGGCGCGCGCCAGATGGCCGGCGCGGTTGCGGGTGAAGGTCGCCTCCACCAGCGCGTCGAGGATGTCCAGCGCCGTCGTCTGGATGCGGTCGCCGATCAGGAACTTCTGGCTGCGCGGAAACTTCTCGACCGTCGGCACGAGCCAGAGGATCAGTTAGCGTCCACGGAGTTGGTGGAATTTCGCTGATCGCCCGGGGTGGGGCATGCCCCACCCCGGGCGGCGATCGGGAGGTGGCCATCGGGCAGGTCGGCTAGGATGGAGTTACCACGCTTCACCACAACCGACCCGGAGATCCCGATG
>CANGXM010000265.1 GCA_947457845.1 Rhodospirillales bacterium
CGCCGGCGCCGCGGCCGCGGCCCCGGCCCCGGGGGGCGTTCGATGACCCGGCTGCGATCCACCCTCGGAGCCGTGCTGATGACCATCGCGACCCTTCCCGCCCTCGTAGCGGCACCGGCGCACGCCATCGACATCCAGCGCGTCGTGAGCCCCGGCGGGATCGAGGCGTGGCTGGTGCGGGACGAGCGCACGCCGATCATCGCCATGGAGTTCGCCTTCGAGGGCGGCACGGCCCTCGACCCGGAGGGCCGCGAGGGCACGACCACGCTGATGACCGGTCTCCTGTCGGAGGGCGCCGGGCCGCTCGATGCCGCCGCGTTCCAGGAACGCCTCGCCGACACGGCCGTCGGTCTGGGGTTCAGCGCCGACCGGGACGGCATCTTCGGCAACGTCCGCACCCTGACCGAGAACGCCGACGAGGCTTGGGACCTCGCGCGCCTCGCGCTGACGGCGCCGCGCTTCGACGCCGACGCGGTGGAGCGGTCGCGCGCGCAGACGCTCGCCGGCCTGCGCCGCGACCTCGCCAACCCGCAGTCGGTCGCAGGGCAGGTCTTCGCCCGCACCGTGTTCGAGGGCCATCCCTACGCCCGGCCGGGACGGGGAACGACGACGACCGTGCCGCGCATCACGGTCGACGACCTGCGGGGCGTCCACCGCGCGCGCCTCGCCCGGGACACGCTCGTGGTCGCGGTCGCCGGCGACATCACGGCCGAGCGTCTCGGTCCCGTGCTCGATCGGATCTTCGGCGACCTGCCGGCCCGCGCCGCCCCGTTCGCCGTTCCGCCCGTGACGGCGAGGGGTGCCGGCGAGGTGGTGGTGGTCGAGCGCCCCGTCCCGCAGTCGATCGTCTCCATGGGGCACCAGGGCGTCCGGCGCGACGAGCCCGACTGGTTCGCCGCCCAGATCATGAACCACGTGCTGGGCGGCGGCGGCTTCAACGCCCGCCTGATGCAGGAGATCCGGGTCGAGCGCGGCCTGACCTACGGCGTCTCGTCGGGCCTTGCCAGCTGGAAGCGTGGCGCCCTCGTCACCGCCGGCGGATCGACCAACAACGCGAGTGCCGGCACCTTCGTCGACCTGGTGAAGGCGGAGTGGAGGCGGATGGCCGAGAGCGGGCCGACCCCGGAGGAACTCGCCGATGCGAAGGCCTTCCTCACCGGGTCGTTCCCGCTCCAGTTCACCTCCACCGGCGCCATCGCGCGCGTCGTGCTGCAGGTGCGCCGGGACGATCTCGGGATCGACTACCTCAACCGCCGGTCCGGCCTGATCGAGGCCGTGACGCCCGACGTCGTGCGCCGCGTGGCGCGCACGGTGCTGCGGCCCGACGCCTTCCTGACGGTGATCGTCGGCCGGCCGGAGGGCGTGACCCCGACGCGCCGGATCACCGACTGGCCCGGCTGAGCGACGCCGTCCCGGCATCATCCGAAGGGGGACCGACGATGTCCGAACTGACCGGGAGCCCGGCCTGGACCGCGCTTTCCGCCCACGCCGCGGCGCTGGCGGGAACGTCGATGCGCGATCTCTTCGCCGCCGATCCCGGACGGGCGGAGCGGATGACGTTCCGCGCGGCGGGCCTCGTCGCCGACCTGTCCAAGCACAAGGCGACCGGGGAGACGCTGGTGCGCCTCCTCGACCTCGCCCACGTTACCGACGTGGCCGGCTGGCGCGACCGGATGTTCGCCGGGCAGAAGGTCAACGGGACCGAGCGCCGGGCCGTCCTCCACACCGCGCTCCGGGCGCCGCCGGGCACGAAGCTCTACATCGGTGGCGAGGATCTGATGGCCGAGGTCCACGGCGTCCTCGACCGGATGCTCGACTTCGCGGCGCGGGTCCGCTCGGGCGCGCACGTCGGCGCGACGGGCAGGCGCATCACCGACGTCGTGAACATCGGCATCGGCGGCTCCGACCTCGGGCCGGTCATGGTGTCCGAGGCGCTGACGCCCTGGCGCGATCCCGCGATCCGGCCGCACTTCGTCTCCAACGTCGACGGGACGCACCTCTCGGAGGTGCTGCGGCGCGTCGATCCGGAGACGACCCTTTTCCTGATCGCGTCCAAGACCTTCACGACCCAGGAGACGCTGGCCAACGCGCGCAGCGCCCGGGACTGGTTCGCCGCCCGGATCCCGGACCCCGCCGCCGTCGCCTCGCACTTCGCCGCGCTCAGCACGAACCGGGAGGCGGTGATCGCGTTCGGCATCGATCCCGCGAACATGTTCGGCTTCTGGGACTGGGTCGGCGGGCGCTATTCGGTCTGGTCGGCCATCGGCCTGCCGGTCGCGATCACGATCGGGCCGGAGAACTTCCGCGCCTTCCTCGCCGGCGCGAACGCGATGGACCGCCACTTCCGCACCGCACCGCTGCACGAGAACCTCCCGGTCCTCATGGCGCTCCTCGGCGTCTGGGCGGTCAACTTCCTCGGCGCCCGGGCCCATGCGGTGCTGCCGTACGACCAGTCCCTGTCGCGCTTCCCGGCCTATCTCCAGCAGCTCGACATGGAGTCGAACGGGAAGGGCGTCGACCGCGACGGCAATCCCGTGGACTACGCGACGGGCCCGGTCCTGTTCGGCGAGCCGGGGACGAACGGGCAGCACGCCTTCTACCAGCTGATCCACCAGGGCACGCACCTGATCCCGTGCGACTTCCTCGCGCCGGTGGAGACGCAGAACCCGCTCGGCGACCACCACCGGCTGCTGCTCTCCAATGTGCTGGCCCAGGCCGAGGCGCTGATGCGCGGCCGGACCCGGGCGGAGGCGGAGGCGGAGCTGCGCGCCGAGGGGCTGAAGGAGGCCGAGGTCGCGCGCCTCGCGCCGCACAAGGTCTTCCCCGGCGATCGCCCGTCGACGACGATCCTGTTCCGCCGGCTCGATCCCGCGACGCTCGGCGCGCTCATCGCGCTCTACGAACACAAGGTCTTCGTCCAGGGCATCGTCTGGCGCATCAATTCCTTCGACCAGTGGGGGGTCGAGCTCGGCAAGCAATTGGCGAGGCCGATCCTCGCCGAACTCGCGTCGGGCATCTCCGGGAGTACCCACGATGCCTCAACCGCAGCGCTGATTCGCAAGGCGGCACGACAGGATACGGACGGACTTTAACTTTCCGTCCGAGTCGCGTAGGTTAGATGCGGAACTGTCGCGAGGGTTGTGACCATGACTGGGAGTGCGGCGACGAAGCCGGCGGGACGGCTGACACAGGCTCAGGTCGATCAGGTCCTGAAGCGTCATTCCATGTTCCGGAACGCACGGGTGGGCGGCGCGCGGGCCGTGTTCGCCAACCACGACCTGTCCGGCCTCAACTTCGAGGACCGGGACCTCGCGCACGCGGATCTGACCTTCTCCAATCTCGCCGGCGCCAACTTCATCCGCGCCGACATGGACTGCGCCGTCCTGTTCGCCGCCGACCTTCGCCGTGCCAACCTGCTGGAGGCGAGCCTCGTGAAGGCCGACCTTCGTGGGGCCTGCCTGCGCGGTGCGAACCTCAGCGGCGCCAACCTGTTCGACGCCGACCTGCGCGACGGCCTCATGGCGGAGCGCGACGTGAAGGGTGGCCTCGTCTTCAACCAGGCGAGCCTCCAGCCCTCCGACGTGGAGGGGGCGAACTTCTCCGGTGCCAACCTGTCCGGCGCCCAGATGGGCGGCGCCATCGCCATGAAGACGGACTTCAGCCAGGCGGTGATGCGCGGCGTCCGCCTCGTGCGCGCCAACCTGCGCGGGGCCAATTTCGCCGGCGCCAACCTGGAGGGGGCCGATCTGTCGCAGGCGGACCTGCGCGGTGCGGACCTGCGCGGCGCCGTGCTGACCGACGTGACCCTCACCCTGGCGGAACTTGCCGGCGCCGACATGACCGGCTGCCTCACCGACGAGCCGATGGGCCGTCCGTTCGCGGACCTCGGGCCGGACTTCGAGGCGCTGCTCGTCCTTCACCGCACCTTCGTCGACAAGGCGGGACGGGAGGGCGCACCGCTCGACCTCTCGGGCGTCGATCTGCGCAACGCCCCCGGGTTGCCGCGCGCCATGCTGACCGCCGTCCGCGCCACGGGCGCCGTCTTCTACGGCCAGGACCTGTCGGGCATCCAGTTGCAGGCGGCGAACCTCGAGGGTGCGGATCTGCGGACCTGCAACCTTCGCGGCGCCGACCTTCGCGGGGCCAACCTCCGCGACGCCAAGCTCGACAACGCCGACCTGACCGAGGCGCTGCTGGAGCCGCTGGAGCTGGCGCCGAACCGCTTCAAGGCGACCAGCCTGGACGGCGCCTCGCTGCGCTACGCCGTCCTCGCGCGGGCGAAGCTCCGCCGGGCGGTCCTGACGACCGCCGACCTCACCCAGTGCGACCTCGAAGGGGCCGTCCTGAAGGAGGCGGACCTCACGGGCGCCAAGCTCGGCGGGATCAAGGCCTCGGTGAAGGACCTGCTCACGGCGGTGATCGACCCCGTCCTCGCCGAGCGCCTGCAGGGCAAGGCAACCAATTAGTCGATGACAGGGCGGCCTGCGACCCCTACATCTAGGGCATGTCGCTCCGCCGTCTTCCCGACAGCCTCGTCAACCGGATCGCCGCCGGCGAGGTGATCGAGCGGCCCGCCGCGGCCGTCAAGGAACTGGTGGAGAACGCCGTCGACGCCGGTGCCACGCGGGTCGATGTCGCGGTCCGCGACGGCGGGCGGACGTTGATCTCGGTGGTGGACGACGGCTGCGGGATGACGCCCGCCGACCTCGACCTCGCGGTCGAGCGCCACGCGACCTCCAAGCTCGCCGGCGACGACCTGCTGGCCATCCACACCTTCGGCTTTCGCGGCGAGGCGCTGCCCTCGATCGGCGCGGTCGCCCGCCTCACGCTGACGAGCCGCCCCCCCGGCGCCGACACGGCCTGGTCGATCACGGTCGAAGGCGGGGCGAAAGGCGGGGTCGTTCCCGCCGCCCACCCGCCCGGCACGCGGGTTGAGGTGCGCGACCTGTTCTTCGCCACGCCGGCCCGCCTCAAGTTCCTGAAGGGGACCCGGACCGAGGCCGACCATGTACGCGACGTGGTGGAGCGCATCGCCATGGCGAACCCGGCGGTCGCCGTCTCGCTGACCGACGACGGGCGCACCGTCCTTCGCCTCGCCCCGGCGACCGGCCCGGACGGGCGCGCCGTCCGTCTCGCCGCGGTGATGGGGCGGGACTTCGGGGCGAACGCGGTGCCGGTCGCGGCCGAGCGGGAGGGCGTCGTCCTCGCCGGCCTCCTGGGCCTGCCGACCTTCAATCGCCCCACGGCGCGCGACCAGTATCTCTTCGTCAACGGCCGCCCGGTGCGGGACAAGCTCCTGCTCGGCGCGGTCCGCGGGGGCTATTCCGATCTCCTGCCGCGCGACCGGCATCCGACCCTCGCCCTCTTCCTCGCGCTGGCGCCGACCGACGTGGACGTGAACGTCCACCCGGCGAAGACGGAGGTGCGCTTCCGCGACCAGGGGCTCGTGCGCGGCCTCGTCGTGGGGGGCATCCGCCACGCGCTCGCCGGGGCCGGGCACCGGGCCGCGACGACCGGCGGCATCGCGGCGCTGGAGGCGGCACGACCGCTCACCGGTTTCGCGCCGC
>CANGXM010000266.1 GCA_947457845.1 Rhodospirillales bacterium
GACCCCTCCGTCACCCCGAGCAGGCGCGCCACCGCGCTCTGCGTGTGCCCGCCCTTCAGCAATACCGTCATCGCCGTCAGCGCCTCGTCATCGAGACGGCCCATCGTCACCCTCCGGCAGACAACCCGCCGGAAATCGATCAGGCCAAGGCGACGCCTCGTAAATCCGGGTGTCGCCTTACGGCCTCACTGCACTGTCCGGTGACACATGCCAGGCGACTGGCGGATCACCGGCTTGCAGAGGGTCCAGCGGCGTGCCGGATGGATCGGTCGTCCTCGTCATCGGCGTAGGCCTCACCGTTCGTCAGGCGCAATTTGCCATCGTCGCCATCGGCTGCGGAGGTGGCAGGTGGGCTCGACCCGTATCAGGATTCCGGCGGGCGACGGTCCCCGTCGGGTGGGCGATAGCGCAGCGTCGGATCGGTCGCCGTCATCGTGTCGTAGAGGCGGACCATGGACGCGATGAAGGCGAGCTTGCCGCCAATTACCAAGGCGCAGCCGATCAGGGCTGCCGAGAAGGACAGCACCGCGAGACCCCAGACGACCAGCAGGCCGCCGACGGCCGCGACGACGTTGGGCAGATGTACCGACGAACCGAACGCGGGCGGCACCGGCCGGATGTCCCGACGGCTCCAGAGCCGCTCCCCCAGCACCCCGCGCGTGATCCAGGCGGCATCGGTCGGCGGCGGCGGGAAAAGGCGGGGGTTGAGCCACGTCCAGGCGACCGCGAGGCCGATCGGGAAGACCGACCAGGGTCCGATCCAGACGCGGCTCCAGACCGCGAGGACGAGCAGGGGCAGGACGGTCGCGAACCGCGTCCAGCCACTCCAAGGGTTGGCATGTCGTGCCCAGCCTTCGTCATCGAGACCGAAGGCGGAGGCGATCCGACGTTCCAGCGTCATGGGCCGCACTGTCTCACGCGGGTTGCCGCCGATCCAAGGCGTTCGGACGATGCCCCGTCTCCCCGATCCATACGGCGACGAGCGCCAGCCCGGCCGCGAGATGCACGAGCCCGACCGGGACCCACGTGATCAGCATGGCCAGCGGCTGGTCCTCCAGCCTGGTCAGACCTCACATCGGAGCGGTGAGGTCGTAGCGAGGGTATAGCGTGCGGGGTGCCCAAGTTTTGCACCGACGTCGAACTTCCGGCTACCACCCTGATTGCGAACAATGGGTTTCGACGCCGATCGGCGTCGAAACTGGCAGCAGATACACAGTTTTCGGATCGTCGACCCACATTCTCGCCGCTAGCGCAAAGCCGCCCCGAGACACCGCAAGTTGGAAGCCGTATGAGAGAGGATGGTCACCGACGAATGTCGCGCCCATCCAATTGAAAGAATGAACTCCTCATATTGTCCGTCTGCTTCTGAACGTCGGTTCAGAATTCATCAGCCGTGCAACATTGCAGGAGTTTCATCATGGATTACATTGTCTTGATCGATCGTACCAACGATGCCCTGGTCGCGATCTGTCCGGTGGTATCGAGCGAGGATCCGCTGCACACGATGTCCCGCCACGTGCGGGACGAGTTCGGTGGGCTCTATGCAGAAGGCTGGGAACCCCGACTTCCCGGCACGCCCAACTGCTACGAGATCCGCGTCGCACCGGCTGTCGTGGCCGCCCCGCTGATCGGCCGCCGCCTTCCCCTGACGGATCCCGGCGCACCAGGCCGGCATGTCGTGACGTTCGCGACCGACCTCATCGGCCGGCTCCCCGGCATCGCCCGTGCGAACTGGCGGACCCTCGAACGATCGCACGATCCGGTCGACGCGGCGATCCCTCGCAGCCACTGCGCATCGCCGGTCGGCGCCGTCCCGGGGCGGTTCGACGACCTCCCCGGCGCGCCGCCGCTTCACCGCGACGACCAGATCATGGCCGATCTCTGGCAGCGTCTAGGGGCCGGGATCTGCCGCGTCATCCACGCGTGGGCGACACCCACGCTCCGATCGGCGCACGGCAACCGCCGCCTGATCGTCGGACACTACATCCGCTACGCGCTGCACGATGAGCATGTCTACGAATTTGACCGCCTGCTGTTCGACGCCACGAACGCAGTGCTGTCGCTGACGATCGAAGAGATCCATGCGCTTCCGCGAGACCGGACCCTCCGCCTCCGGCTCGCCGCAGACGATCCCGACGTGGTGCCCTTGAACAGTCCCCTGGCATGGTCCGAAGACGTCGACGTCGCCCGCAACGTGGCGGCGTTCTTCGGCGTCTACGCCCTCGATCAGATTACCTCTGTCGACCTCGAGGCTCGCCGCCTCGAGCATGGGCTGGCATCGCCCGAGGTTCCGCCGGTCCACGGTCCGAGGATGCCGCCTCCAGAGGTGGGGATCGAGGAACCCTTCTGACTCCGCCGCCGGTGCGTCACAATCGCCCGGGCCTTCGTGCGGGCAGCGCGCGCACGAACCCGGGTACGCGGTCGGCGAGGTCGATCAGGACGGTGTCGTCGACGTCGGCCGGATCGTAGCCGGCGACCCGGACCAGCCGATGCTCTTCGCCGGGCGCGACGTCGGCCGCATCGTCGAACAGCACGTCCGCCACGCCGTGCAGCGGCTTGACGCTCGACGGCGCGTGGACGATCGCGTCGAACGGTGCTTCCGGCAGATGGCCCTCTGCGACGAGGCGCGCGACGATCTCCGCCGCCCGGTCGCCCGGCACGGACGTGTACAGCACGACGCGATCGGCGGCCTGCCGGCATGCGGATACGAAGACGCACGCTCCTGGCCGCGGGAACTGGCTCACCGCGTTCGAGATCAGCACGCCTTCCAGATCGATCGCGATCGTGAACGTGTCCGGCATGCCCTGCTCCTCCGCCTCGGGGCCGGACCCATAGCGTACCGTCGGCGAGCCAGGGAAGGACGCGGGTGAGGGAACGGGCGAACGCCCAATCGTGAGAGGGAGACAGAGGTGTGGGGGGTGACGCGCAGCGACGTGTGCCTGCGCGTCACCCCGCCCCGCACCGGTCAGGAAGGCGGCAGGCAGTCCCTCCAGACAGCCCAGGAGCCTCCATGCTTTCCAGTCACATCCAACACCTGACGCCGATCCGCGACATCGCCGGTCTGCTCAAACTCGACGGTGTCGAGATCGTCGTTTCACGCGATCTCCGCGACACCGGCCTGCTCGATCGCTTCGTGGACGCGATCGACGCCGTCATCGTCACGAACGCCGACCGTCGTAGCCACATCGCGGCCGGCGTCACGTCCGCCGGTCGGACCCGGATCAACACCGATCACGCCGAGCGGATGTCGGCTCATGCCGCGACGCTCGAAGCCCTCGTCGCCCAGATGCGCCGGTCGGGGATCGAGATCGCCATCGCAGTCGCGGTCTGCCCGAACCTCGACAGCTTCTCCACGGGGCCGCTTCGCATCGGCTCGATCCACGTGTCTCCGCGGGTTCTCGTCACCACGCACTGAGCCTTGAGCGACGGCCACGCCGAGTGCGGGCGGCGTGGCCGTCCTTTCCTTCACATCCGAGAGAGCGTCATGCCCGAGAAGAACAAGCTGTCGCGCGCCGACCGCGCGATCATCCTCGCCCGCGCGGCCGCCGGCGAGCGCTATGCCGACATCGCGCGGGACTACGGCGTTACCGGCCCTGCCATCCGGTACGTCGTGACGCGCGGCCCCCTGTCCGCGCCACCGCCCCCGGAGCCGGTGACGACGGTGCCCCTGGCGGTCGATCCCGCCGAACGTCCCGGCGTCTGTGCACGCCTCGACGCCGCGGATCGTGTCCTGGCCCTGCTCGCCGACACGATCGCGCAGACACGGACGACCGTCGCGACGCTGCGTCGGTCGCTCGCCACCGTCCCGCCCACCTGACCTTTCATCGCCCGGGCTCTGTCCGGAGCCCGGGCGACAGGATCATGACGATGACGACCCCACCGCTGATGACCGTCGCGCACGTCGCGGCGCTTTTGAACGTGCGCAAGAAGACCGTGTACGCGTGGATCAAGTCCGGGCGACTGCGCGCAGCCCGCCTACCCGGCGGCACCGATCTCCGGCTGCGCCGGACCGATGTCGACGCCTTCGTCGCCGACCTTTTCGAAGTCTCGGTCCCGCCCGCGATCCCAACGAAGCCTTCGACGGCCTCGGCGATCCAGCCGCCCGACTTCTTCGCGCTCGGCCGAAGCCGCGCCGGATAGAAATGCCACCTCAAGTAGATTTATTATCCATTAAACACAATCATGACAATGGAGCCCATCATGCCGACCGGTCGCCCTTCATGTCCCCTCGCCTCAGGAAGCGGGGTCGCACCTACTATCTGATCCACGGCCGTCTCACGAAGTCGCTCGAGACCGACGATCTCAAGCGTGCCGAGGCCCTGCTGGCCGACTACTGCCTCGGCCTGCGCCAGACGCCCGTGCCCTCGCAGCCCACGATCGCCGATCTGCTCGACGCCTACGCCGACGGTCGGCGGCGCTCGTTGATGCACCGCGTGCACACGAAGGCGATCGAGTACGCGAAGCGCCGCGGCATGGCACCGGACGAAGCGACCGCCTTCGCGGACCGCGAGCGCAACCTCGTCGCGACGGGGTTTGTCTCGCGGTTCGGGACGAAGACCATCGCGACGACCGATCGCTACATCTTCGAGCGGCTCAAGCGCCGCATCGGCCATCATCGTGTCGATCGGATCAACACGCGCCTCGTCGAGATCTATCGCGACGAGCGCTACCAGGACCGCGGCATCGGTGGCTTCCCGGTGTCGGACGGCACGATCCAACGCGAGCTGTCGGTGCTGCAGGCGGCGATCCGCGATGCCGAGAAGGCAGACAAAAGCGCATGGTTCCCGTCGGGCGTCGTGCCGGCGTTTAAGATGCCCGTACGCATGTCCGAGCCCCGGCAGGTGTGGCTGACGAAGGGGCAGGCCGTCGCGCTGCACGACGCCGCACACCTCCCGCACGTCCGGCTCTTCATCCTGATCGCGCTCACGACCGCCGCCCGCGGCAGCGCGATCCTCTCGCTCGAATGGCGGGACGTCGACTTTGTGCGTGGGATCGTGGATTTCGGGCGGGTCGATCACAAGAAGCGGCGCCCGATCGTCCGGATGATCCCGCAACTGCGCGAAGCCCTCGCCGCCGCGCAAGCGGTCGCGTGCAGTCCCTTCGTCATCGAGCACGATGGCCGCGGCATCGGCGACATCCGCCGCGGCTTCACGCGCGCCGCGGAAGCGGCCGGCCTGCCCTGGGTGACGATGCACGTGCTGAAGCACTCCGCGATCTCCTGGCTGTGCCAATCCGGCGAGCTCTCGATCGACGAGATCGCCGACCTTGTCGACACGACCGAAGGCACGATCCGCCGGCACTATCGACACCTCTTCCCGGAGATCGTGACGGAAGCGGCGAACGCGCTGACCATTCCCGGGCTCGGCGGGGCGGCCGTGTCGCGCCGGTCCGTTCCGATCGAGCAACGAGTCGACGATGTCGTCTCGCTCGCCGGCCGGTCGTTCCCCGGGCCGGATGCCTACCGCGAGGCGATGGAGCGCATCAGCGATCATGGCGGTCGGGTCCTTCCGTTCCCCGCGGGTCA
>CANGXM010000267.1 GCA_947457845.1 Rhodospirillales bacterium
GTCGCGGGCGCGTCCGGCCTGCTCGGCAGCCACGTGGCCGACCGCCTCGCGGCCGAGGGGGCGCGGGTCCGCGTCTCGCGCCACCGCAGCCCCCTGCCGCCCGGCCTGCCGGCGGACGAGACGGTCGAGGGCGACCTGCGCATCCCCGAGCGGGCGGCGGCCTTCGTCGCCGGCGTCGACCGGCTCTACGTCTGCACCGGCGTCGTGGCCGGCGCCGGGGTGATCGGCCGGTCGGTCGCGCAGGTGACGCAGACGCTGGCGACCGCGGTCCAGCTGCTGGAGGCCGCCGCGCTGGCGGGCGTGCCGCGGGTGGGCGTGGTCAGCAGCACGACCGTCTATCCGCTGGCCGACCATTCGCTCGTCGAGGCGGAGGCCTTCGCGGCCGAGCCCTTCGAGGGCTATTTCGGCCCGGCCTGGGCGAACCGGGCGCTGGAGAAGGTGGCCGAGCATCTGGTGCGGGCGGGTGCGTTGGCCGTGGCCGTCGTCCGCCCGTCCAGCATCTACGGCCCGCGCGATCGTACGGGACCCGGGTCGCACGTGATCCCGGGGCTGATCGGCCGCGCGCTCGACGGCGAGGACCCCTTCGTCGTCTGGGGCGACGGCACCGCGGTCCGCGACTTCGTGCACGCCGACGACGTCGCCCGCGCACTTCTGGACGCAGTCGAGCTGGCCGCCGACGCGCGACCGCTCAACGTCGCCTCCGGCCGGCCCGTGACCATCGCCGAGACGGTGGCGGCGGTGCTGGAGGCCACGGGGCACCGGCCGTCCCGCCTGACGTTCGACGCCGACCGGCCGACGACCATCCCGGTGCGCCGCGTCTCGATCGCGGCCGCGCGCGCCCGCATCGGGTTCGAGCCCCGCCACGATCTGGCCGCCGGCCTCCGCGAGACGGTGGCGTGGTTCCGCCGGATGCGCGACAACGCCGGCTGACCGCCCCGAACGACATGTGCCGCAGGAAGGTACCCGCCATGCTGACCGTCCGGAAGACCACGCTCGACGGCGTCCTGCTGATCGAGCCGACGACCAACTTCGAGGATTTCCGCGGCAGCTACGTCGAGATCTACAACCGTGAGCTCTTCCACGCCGCCGGCCTGACCCATGATTTCATCCAGGACGACGTCTCCACCTCCACCCGCCACGTGCTGCGGGGCATCCACGGCGACGCGAAGACCTGGAAGCTCGTCTCCTGCCTGCACGGCAAGTTCTACTTGGCGGTCGTGAACTGGGACCCCGCCTCGCCCCAGTATCGCCGGTGGGAGGGATTCACCCTGTCCGACACCAACCGCCTGTCGGTCCTGATCCCGCCACGCTTCGGCAATGGCCATGTGGTGCTGAGCGACAGCGCGATCTTCCACTACAAGCAGACCAGCCTGTACGACCGGGCCTCACAGTTCACCCTGCGCTACGACGACCCGGCCGTGGGCATCTGGTGGCCGGTCAAGGACCCGATCCTCTCGCGGCGCGACGATCAGGCCCCGCATGTCTGACGGGACGGCGCATGCTTGACGGGGCGCGCGTCCTCGTCGCCGGGGGCGCCGGGCTGATCGGCGCCAACCTCGTCCCGCGCCTGCTGGCGGCGGGGGCCCGGGTGCGGGCGACCCTGTTCCGCAATCCCGCCCCCGTGGTCCACCCGGAGGTCGAGTACGTCCGGGCCGACCTGACCCGCGCGGAGGACTGCGCCCGGGTCGTGCACGGCGTCGACCACGTGTTCCTGTGCGCGGCCAGCACCTCGGGTGCGCGTGCGATCGCCCACACGCCGCTGGTCCACGTCACCCCCAACGTGCTCATGAACGCCCAGATGCTCCAGGCGGCCTCGGAGGCCCGTGTCTCCCGGTTCTGCTTCGTGAGCAGCAGCGTCGCCTATCCGCCGTCCGGCGACCGTCCGGTCCGCGAGACCGAGATGTTCGCGGGCGACCCGCCCGACGTCTATTTCCATGCCGGCTGGATGAAGCGCTACGCCGAGGTGCTGTGCCGCACCTACGCCGAGCGCATCACGCCCGCCATGCCCTGCGTCGTCATCCGCCCGTCCAACGTCTACGGTCCCTTCGACAAGTTCGACCCGAAGACCTCGCACGTGACGGCCGCGCTGATCCGGCGGGTGGCGACCGGCGAGAACCCGATGACGATCTGGGGCACGGGCGACGACGTGCGGGACCTGATCCACGTCGACGATTTCCTCGACGGGATGCTGGCCGTGTTCGGGCAGGTGGAACGCTTCGACGCGGTCAACGTCGCCTCCGGGACCGGCGTCACCGTGCGCGCGGTGCTGGAGACGCTGCTCGACATCGCCGGCCAGCGGGACGTCGAGGTCCGCTACGACGCGACCAAGCCGCAGATGATCCCGATCCGGCTGATCGACACGACGCTGGCGGCCGAGCGCTACGGGTTCCGGGCGCGGATCCCGCTGCGCGAGGGCCTCGCCCGCACCCTCGACTGGTACCGCGCCCATGGCGCCGCCCACCCCCGCTGAGGAGGCCCCCTTGTCCCGACGGCCCCGCGCGCTGATCACCGGCGTCACCGGCATGGTCGGCTCCCACCTCGCCGAACACCTCCTGGCCGAGACCGACTGGGAGATCGACGGGATGTGCCGCTGGCGCAGTCCGCTCGACAACCTCGCGGGGCTGGTGGACCGGATCAACCGCAAGGACCGGATCCGGCTCCTCTACGGCGACCTCCGGGACGAACTCGGCATCCGCCGGGTGGTGGAGGAGAGCCGGCCCGACTACGTCTTCCACCTCGCCGCCCAGAGCTTCCCGCGCACCAGCTTCGACGCGCCGCTCGACACGCTCGACACCAACGTGCAGGGCACCGTCCGGGTGCTCGACGCGCTGCGGACGGTGCGGCCGGACGCGACGATCCACGTCTGCTCCTCCTCCGAGGTCTTCGGCCGTGTGCCGAAGGAGAAGCTGCCCATCGACGAGGACTGCTCCTTCCATCCCGCCTCGCCTTACGCGATCTCCAAGGTTGGGACCGACCTCGTCGGCCGGTTCTACGCCGAGGCGTACGGGATGACGGTGATGGTGACGCGCATGTTCACCCACACCGGGCCCCGGCGCGGCGACGTGTTCGCCGAATCGAGCTTCGCCAAGCAGATCGCGCTGATCGAGGCCGGGGCGATCGAGCCGGTGGTGAAGGTCGGGAACCTGCAGTCGCTGCGCACCATCGCCGACGTGCGCGACGCGGTTCGGGCCTACCACATGCTGCTGACCGTCAACCCGGTTCCGGGCGCCGTCTACAACATCGGCGGCACCTACAGCTGCACCATCGAGGCGGTACTGAAGACGCTGATCGGCTTCTCCTCCCGGGCCAACGAGATCCGGATCGAGGTCGACCCCGACCGTCTGCGTCCCATCGACGCCGACCTCCAGGTGCCCGACACCACGCGCTTCACCGCCCACACCGGGTGGACGCCACGGATTCCTTACGAGCGGACGATGCGCGACCTGCTGGATTATTGGCGCGACCGCGTCGTGCGCGAGGGCAGCCGCTTCCTCGTGCGCTGACGGCGCGGCCGTCGGCTCCTGACCGCCCCGGCACCGATCTTGCTTGGCTTCAGAACGAACCAGCCCCGGGACCGGGGCGGCGGGGGGTCGGAACGGGCCGGGGCATGGACGAGCAAGGCAACGACGGCGAGGCGATGTTCCGGGAGGCGCTGCGCATCCGCCTCGTGGAGGAGAAGATCATCGAGATCTATCCGACCGACCGCATCCAGAGCCCGGTGCACCTGTCGATCGGGCAGGAGGCGGTGGCGGTCGGCGTCTGCGCCGCGATCCGTCGCGAGGACCTGCTGTTCGGCACCTACCGCAGCCACGCCTTCTATCTGGCCAAGGGCGGCGATCTGAAGCTGATGATGGCCGAGTTGTACGGGAAGGTGACGGGCGGGGCGAAGGGCAAGGCCGGGTCGATGCACCTGACCGCCCCCGAGGTCGGCTTCATGGGAAGTTCGGCCGTGGTCGCGAGCACCATCCCCCACGCGGTCGGCGCCGCGCTGGCCGCCAAGCGCCGGAAGACGGGACAGGTCATTCTTGCCGTGTTCGGCGACGGCGCCACGGAAGAAGGTGTCTATCACGAGAGCGTCAACTTCGCCGCCCTGCACCGATTGCCGGTCCTGCTGGTGTGCGAGAACAACGGCTACGCGGTCCATTCCGCGCTCTCGGCCCGGCAGGCCTACCGGATCGGCGAACTGACCCGGACCTACGGGATCCCGGTCGACGAGGTGGACGCCGGCCACGACCCGCGCGCGGTCCGCGACGCGACGGCGGCGGCGGTCGAGCGGATCCGCGCCGGCGGCGGGCCCGAGTTCCTGGAGATCCGGACCTGCCGGTTCCGGGAACACGTCGGCACCGGCGAGGACTTCCAGGCGGGCTATCGCAGCGAGACCGACGTGCGGGCCTGGGCCGCGCGCGATCCGCTGACCGTCGACGCCGCGCGCGTCGCGCGGCTGACGCCCGGCATCCTGGCCGAGATCGAGGCGGCGATGGCCTTCGCCGAGGACAGCCCGTGGCCCGGGCGCGAGGAACTGCTGACCGATGTCCTCTGAGATCCCGACGATGACGCCGCCGGTCCGGGCCCTGCCGCCGCTGATGAGCTATGGCGACGCGCTGCGCCACGCGATGGAGGACGCGCTCGCCTGCCGTCCGGACACGATCATCCTCGGCCAGGGGGTGGACGACCACAAGGGCACCTTCGGCACGACCCTGGGGCTGGCCGAGGCCTACGGCGCCGACCGGGTGTTCGACGTGCCGCTGGCCGAGGAGGGGATGACGGGCATCGCGATCGGGGCGGCGCTGAACGGCCTCTACCCGATCATGACCCACATCCGGGCCGACTTCGCGCTGCTCGCCACCAACCAGATCGTCAACCTCGCCGCCAAGTACCGCTACATGTTCGGCGGGCGCTACGAGGTGCCGCTGCTGATCCGCATGGTGATCGGGCGCAGCTGGGGCCAGGGCGCCCAGCATTCCCAGAGCCTGCAGTCGCTGTTCGCCCACATCCCCGGCCTGATCGTGGTGATGCCCAGCACGCCGCGGGCGATCGTCGACACCTACGCCCACGTCGTCCGCAACGTCCGCAACCCGGTCCTGAGCTTCGAGCATCGGCTGATGTATGGGCTCAACTTCCGCACCGACGAGGAGGAGGCGCCGGCCGACCCGCTGGCCTCGCGCCTCGTGCGCCGGGGCCGGGACCTGACCATCGTCGCCACCTCGATCATGGTGCTGGAGGCCCAGCGCGCCGCCCGCCACCTCGCCGAGGCGGGGATCGAGGCGGAGATCGTCGACCTGCACTGCCCGTCGCACCCCGACCGGGCCCTGATCATGGAGAGCGTGCGCCGCACCGGCCGGCTGCTCGTCGCCGACACGAGCTGGCTGCCCTACGGCGTGGCGGCCGAGGTCTGCCGCATCGTCGCCGAGGAGGATCCCGGCGCGTTGCGGGCGCCCGTGGCGACTATGGGCATGGCCTGGGCCTCGTGCCCGAC
>CANGXM010000268.1 GCA_947457845.1 Rhodospirillales bacterium
GCCCGCGCGCCGTCGGCGACGCCGCCCCGGCGCCGGCCATGGTGGCGGCGCCCGTGGCGGACGCGCTGGCCGATCCCAAGGACTTCCCGGCGGTGGTGGCGCTGTTCGCGGAGCGCCGGGAGGCGCTGATCGCGAGCCAGTTGCGCACCTTCGTCCACCTCGTCCGGTTCGAGCCCGGGCACATCGAGTTCCGCCAGCAGCCCCAGGCGCCGCGCGACCTCGCCAACCGGGTGGGCCAGCTTCTGGGGGAATGGACCGGGCGCCGCTGGGTCGTCGCCGTCTCCTCCGCCCGCGGCGAGGCGACGCTGACCGAGCGGGAGGCGGCGGCCGAGGCGGCGCTGAAGGACGAGGCGGCGCGCCACCCGGCGGTGAAGGCCGTGCTCGACGCCTTTCCGGGGGCGAAGATCCTGGAGGTCCGCGACCTGGAGCCGCTTGCGCAAGCCGTGGCCGCGCCCGATCTTGGCGACACGACAGACATGCCGATGGCCGACGAGGACGCGGCCGACGAGGAAGGGGACCTCTAGATGAAGAACATCGGCCAGATGATGAAGCAGGCCCAGCAGATGCAGGCCAAGATGGCGGAGATGCAGGCGCGTCTGGCCGAGCTGGAGGTGACCGGCGGCGCCGGCGCGGGCCTCGTGGAGATCACGCTCAACGGCAAGGGCGAGATGCGTCGGATCAAGCTCCAGAAGGCCGTCGTCGACCCCGACGAGGTGGAGGTGCTCGAGGACCTGATCCTCGCCGCCTTCAACGACGCCAAGGGCAAGGTCGAGGCCCAGATGGCCGACGAGACCAACAAGCTCATGGGCGGGCTGAAGCTGCCGCCGGGGATGAAACTCCCGTTCTGAGGGGCGGCCCTCGTGGTTCGACAGGCTCGCCATGAGGGCGCCCGGCCGGGCTGCCTCGTCCTGAGCCCGTCGAAGGACGAGGCCGGGCATCCGCCGTGACCAGCCCCGAGATCGAGCGCCTCGTCCAGTATCTCGCCCGCCTTCCGGGCCTCGGGCCTCGTTCGGCCCGGCGGGCGGCGCTGCACCTCATGAAGAAGCGCGAGGCGCTGTTCGAGCCGCTGGCCCAGGCCATGGCCGAGGCGGCGGCGGCCGTGCGCACCTGTTCGGTCTGCGGCAACCTCGACACGCGCGATCCCTGCGGCGTCTGCGCCGATGCACGGCGCGACCGGTCGGCGATCTGCGTGGTGGAGGAGGTGGGCGATCTCTGGGCGCTGGAGCGCACGGGCGCGTTCCGTGGCCTCTATCACGTGCTTGGCGGTACGCTGTCCGCCCTCGACGGGGTGGGGCCGGACGACCTCGCGATCGCGGCACTGGTGCGGCGGGTGTCGGAGGGGGGCGTGGCGGAGGTGATCCTCGCGCTCAACGCCACCGTCGACGGCCAGACGACCGCGCACTACGTGGCGGACCGTCTGGCCGGGACTGGGGTCGCCATCTCCCGCCTCGCCCACGGCGTGCCCGTGGGGGGCGAACTCGACTATCTGGACGACGGGACGCTGACGGCGGCGCTGAAGGCGCGGCGGCCGGTCCAGGGGTGAAGTCCTCTCCCGGACCTCCCGGTCCGCCGTCCGCACGGATGCCCGCTCAACCCGCGGGCCTGACCAGCGGTTCCCGTGCCGCGACACGATACGGGATCGGCGCGAGGTGGGAGAGGAATTCCTCCGCGCTTCGCCGCCAGGAGAACGTCTCGGCGAAGGCCCGGCAGCGCCCGCGCGGGATCGACAGCGCGGCGAGCGCCGCCGCGCGGAGATCCTCCGACAGGACGCCCGCGTCCGTGCCGCCCAGGATGTCGATCGGCCCGTGCACCGGAAAGGCCGCGACGGGGGTTCCGCACGCCAGCGCCTCCAGCACGACGAGCCCGAAGGTCTCGAACCGCGAGGGGAAAACCATGGCGTCGGCCGCCGAATAGGCGAAGGCGAGGTCGTCGCCCGTCCGCCAGCCGAGGAACACGGCGCCCGGGTGGCGGCGCTCGTACCGCCGGCGCTGCGGCCCGTCGCCGACGACGACCTTGGTGCCCGGCAGGTCGAGCGACAGGAAGGCGTCGAGGTTCTTCTCCGTCGACACGCGGCCGACATAGGCGAAGACCGGCCGCGGCAGCCCGAGGTCGGCGCCGGGCACGGGCCGGAACCGGGCGAGGTCGACCCCGCGGCCCCAGCGGCGGATGTTCGCGAAGCCGCGGGCGGAGAGTTCGCGCTCCAGCGTCGGCGTCTGCACGAGGAGGGCCGAGGCGGGCGCGTGGAACCGTCGCTGGACGGCGAAGCCGATGCCGGGCGGCAGGCCGTACTTGGCCCGGACGTAGTCGCCCATGCGGGTGTGGTAGCTGGAGGTGAACGGCCAGCCTCGGGCACGGCAGATCGCCCGTGCCGCCCATCCGATCGGTCCCTCCACGGGCACGTGCACGGCATCGGGCCGCCAGTCGTCCATGATCCGCGCGAGCCGCCGCCGGGGCGCCACCGCGAGACGGATCTCGGGATAGCCCGGCGCCGGCACGGTCCGGAACCGGTCCGGACCCACGACGTTGACCTCGTGGCCGAGGGTTTCGAGTTCCCGGACGACCGTGCCGAGCGTGCGGACGACGCCGTTCACCTGGGGGTGCCAGGCGTCGGTCGGGATCAGGAGGCGCATTCGGACCGCAACCGGGGACGGGGATCGGGACGATGGGGGCAGGGGCTCAACGGACGCCGGCGACGGAACGTTCAACGCCGGGGAGGGCCGCGCGGTGAACGTCCTCGTCCTGGGCGGCGACGGGTTCTGCGGCTGGCCCACCGCGCTGCACCTGTCGGCCGGCGGGCACGACGTGACCATCGTCGACAATTTCGCCCGCCGGTCGGCCGACGTGGAGCTGGGGGCGGAGAGCCTGACGCCGATCCGCCCGCTGGAGGAGCGGCTGGACGCGTGGACCGCCCTCGGGGGCCGGGCGATCGGCTTCCGGCGGATCGACGTGGCGAAGGCGTACGAGGCACTGGAGGCCGCACTTCGCGAGCTGGCACCCGACGCCATCGTGCACTTCGCCGAGCAGCGTGCCGCGCCCTATTCGATGAAGTCGCCGCGGCACAAGCGCTACACGGTCGACAACAACATCAACGCCACCAACAACCTGCTCTGCGCGATGGTGGAGGCCGCCCCCGACGCGCACCTCGTCCACCTCGGGACCATGGGGGTCTACGGCTACGGCAAGGCCAAGGGCCTGCGCATCCCCGAGGGATACGTCGACGCCACCCTGCGCGCGGACGGGCGCGAGGCGTCGGTCGAGATCGTTTATCCGCCCGACCCGGGCAGCATCTATCACATGACGAAGACGCAGGACGCGCTGCTCTTCGCCTTCTATGCCAAGAACGACGGCCTGCGGATCACCGACCTGCACCAGGGCGTGGTGTGGGGCACGCTGACGCCGGAGACGGTCGCCGACGAGCGGCTGATCAACCGCTTCGACTACGACGGCGACTACGGCACCGTGCTCAACCGCTTCCTGATGCAGGCGGCGATCGGGCACCCGCTCACCATTCACGGCACCGGCGGGCAGACGCGCGCCTTCATCCACATCCGCGACACGGTGCGCTGCATCGAACTCGCCGCCCTGTCCGGGCCGGCGCGTGGCAAGCGGGTGCGCATCCTCAACCAGATGACCGAGACCCACCGTGTGCGCGACCTCGCGCGGATGGTGTCCGACATGACCGGCGTTCCGGTCCGGACGATGGAGAACCCGCGCAAGGAGGCGGCGGAGAACGACCTGCAGGTGGCCAACGACGGGCTCGTGCGCCTCGGGCTGAAGCCCACGCGCCTGTCGGAGGGGCTGATGGGCGAGGTGATCGACGTCGCCCGCCGCTACGCCAACCGCTGCGACACGGCGAAGGTGGTCGCGACCAGCCGCTGGTGAGACCGAAGCACAACTTTGACGGGAGCATCGGGGTCTGCCACAAACAAGAACGGCGGCCCAATCCCGGGCCGCCGTTCAACCGGAAGGAGAGACCCATGCGAGGAATGGGCGCCTTCCTGTGCATCAGGTTACGAATCGGACGGATCAAGATCCGCCTGACCGTCGCCTGGTGACAGGGGGCCGGGGTGTCATGAGCACCCCGGTTCCCGTGAACACATATAGCATCGTTCCACCCCAGGTGGAATACCCCGCCCGCACCGAACCCATCCCGCCATGCCCCGCCCCGCCGGTCACGCCGGGGGAACGAGACGCGCCCGGGCCTCGACCGTCACCGCGCGCGTCAGCCGGTCGATCAGCCCGGCGCCCAGGCGCACCGCCTGCCAATGGAGCGGCACGTCCAGCGGTCGGCCGGGCAGGAGTTCGACGAGGCGTCCCGCGGCGAGGTGCGGCCCGGCGAGGGCGAGCGGGTTCATCGCCCAGCCGAGCCCCAGGAGCGCGCCTTCGAGAAAGCCCTGCGCGGACGGGACCCAGTGGGTCGGCGCGTCGAGGTCGACGCCCGCCCGCTCCCGGGCCCAGCGGTCCTGCAGGCGGTCGTGCCCGTCGAACCGCAGGATGGGCGCGCGGGAGAGGGCCGCGGCGTCGACGCCGTCGGCGAAATGGCGCAGGTGGAACCCGGGGCTGGCGACGGCGACGTAGCGCAGCGATCCCAGCGGCCGGATGCGGCAGCCCGGCACCGGGACCGGGTCCGCCGTCACGGCGGCCACCACCTCCCCCGATCGCAGCCGGTCGGCCGTCCGGCCCTCGTCGTCGAGGGCGAGGTCGAGCAGCGCATCGGTCGCCGCCGCGAACCGGGCCGCGGCCGGCATGAACCACGCCGCGAGGCTGTCCGCGTTCACCGCGACGCGGACGGTCGGGCGGACCGGACCTGCCCCGTCCGACGGCGGGACGACCGGGGCGAGATCGCCCTCCAGAAGCCGCACGCGCTCCAGGTGGGCGATCAGCCGGGTGCCGAGGCCCGTGGCGACGGGCGGCTGGCCGCGCACGACGAGGATGCCCCCGACGCGCTCCTCCAGCGCCCGCACCCGCTGGGAGACGGCCGAGGGCGTGACGCCGAGCCGGGCGGCGGCCCTCTCGAACCCCCCTTCGCGCACGACGGCGGCCAGGGTGGCCAGCGCGGGATAGTCGAGCATCTTCAGTCCAGCTTAATCCACGTCAGTCGATTGAGTTTCCCTTCCGGCGCCCTCGTCGGCAAGGGTCGCGTCCATAACCGATCCCGTCCTCGTCGCCGCGCTGAACGGCCTCGCCCTCTCCGCCGCGCTCATCGTCGCCATCGGCGCGCAGAACGCCTTCGTCCTGCGCCAGGGGCTCCTGCGCCGGCACGTGGGACCCGTCGTCCTGTTCTGCGCTACGGCGGACGCGATCCTGATCGCCGCCGGCGTCGCCGGGATCGGCTCGCTGCTCGAACGGCTGCCGGGCCTGGCACCCGCGCTGACGCTGGGTGGGGCGGCGTTCCTCCTCTGGTACGGCGCGGGCGCGCTTCGCCGCGCGCTGCGGCCGGGCGTCCTGGTCGCCGGGCCGGCGGACGCGGAC
>CANGXM010000269.1 GCA_947457845.1 Rhodospirillales bacterium
AGCCCGAGGGGACCCGGGTCGCGTTCGTCGCCGGCGCGGCCGTGGCGAGCGCGCTCTGGTTCGCGGCGCTCGGCTTCGGCGCCCGTTTGCTCGCGCCGCTGTTCGCGCGCCGGGCGGCGTGGCGCGTCCTCGATGGCGCGGTGGGCGCCACCATGCTGGCGCTGGCCGGGGGTCTCCTTCTGCGCACCCTCCGCTGACGGGCTTGCCCGGCGGGGCGCACGGCGAACTCACGCCGTGGTGACTGGCCTTCGGCCGCCGGCCGACCGACATTGCCCCCATGACAGACGCTCCCCCGCCCGACGACCGGACCGCGCGTACAGCCGGCCTGCTGCGATGGTTGCCCCTCGGCCTCATCGCGGCGGCGGCGGCGGCGCTGTATGCGACCGGCGCCCACCGGGACCTCACGCTCGACACGCTGGCCGCCCATCGGGCGGAGCTCTGCGCCTTCGTCGACGCCCGCCCCACCGCGGCGGCCGCCGGTTTCGCCACGCTGTACGCGGCGACCATCGCGGTCGGCCTGCCGATCGCGGTCCTGTTCACGGTCGGCGGCGGGTTCCTGTTCGGCACCGTGGGCGGCGGCATCCTCTCCGTCCTCGGTGCGACGCTCGGGGCGCTCGGGATCTTCCTCGCCGCGCGGACGGCGGTGGGCGACGCCATCGCACGCCGGGCGGGCCCGCGTCTGCGGACCTTCGAGGCGGGGTTTCGGCGCGACGCCTTCTCCTACCTCCTCGTGCTCCGGCTCGTGCCGCTGTTCCCCTTCTGGCTGGTGAACATCGTGCCGGCGGTCCTCGGGGTCCGGCTGCGGACCTTCGCGACGGCGACGGCGCTCGGCATGCTTCCGGGCGCCTTCGTCTACGCCTCCGTCGGCGCGGGGCTGGGATCGGTGATCGACGCGGGCGGGCGGCCCGACTTCGGCATCCTGCTGAAGCCGGCAGTGCTGCTCCCGATCCTCGGGCTCGCCCTGCTCGCCCTCCTGCCGGTCGTCGTGCGCCGCTTCCGCCGGACGGACCCGGCGTGAGCCGGATCGAGGCCGACGTCTGCGTGATCGGCGCCGGGTCGGGCGGGCTGTCGGTCGCCGCCGGTGCCGCGCAGATGGGTGCGCGGACGGTGCTGATCGAGCGTGGGGCGATGGGGGGCGACTGCCTCAACGTCGGCTGCGTGCCGTCCAAGGCGCTGATCGCGGCGGCGAAGGCGGCCGAGGCCGTGCGGACGGCCGGTCGCCTCGGCATCCGGGCCGCCGCTCCCGCGGTCGATTTCCCCGCCGTGATGGCGCATGTCCGCGACGTCATCGCCGGCATCGCCCCGCACGACGGGCAGGCGCGGTTCGAGGGCCTGGGCGTCACGGTGCTCCGCGCCACCGCGTGCTTCATCGGCCGCGACACGGTGGCGACGGACGCGGGCGACACGGTTCGGGCGCGGCGCTTCGTCATCGCCACCGGCTCGCGCCCGCGGGTGCCCGACCTGCCGGGCCTCGACCGCGTGCCCTTCCTCACGAACGAGACGCTGTTCGACCTCGACGCGCTGCCCGACCACCTGCTCGTCCTCGGTGGCGGGCCGATCGGGTGCGAGATGGCGCAGGCGTTCCGCCGCCTCGGCGCCCGGGTCACCGTCCTCCAGAAAGGCACGATCCTTCCGCGCGAGGATCCGGACCTCGTCGCGGTCGTCCGCGCCCGCATGGTCGCGGAGGGCGTGGACCTGCGCGAGGGGGTGACGGTCTCGGCCGCGGACCCGGACCCGGCGGGCGTCGCCCTGCGGATCGCGGGGCCGGACGGGCCGGCGACGGTGGCCGGCTCCCACCTCCTCGTCGCGGTGGGCCGCGTCGCCGACCTCGACCGGCTCGACCCCGCGGCGGCGGGGGTACAGCGCAAGCCGACGGGCGTCTGGGTCCACCCGGGGCTGCGGACCACCAACACGCGCATCTGGGCGATCGGCGACGCGGTCGGCGGGCTCCAGTTCACCCACGTCGCCGGGCACCAGGCGGGCATCGTGCTGCGACAGGCGCTGTTCCGCCTGCCGGCGGCCTTCGACCCGCGCGCCGTGCCGCGGGTGACCTACACCGCGCCCGAACTGGCGCAGGTGGGCCTCACCGCGGCGGAGGCGGCGGAGCGGTCGGCGAATTTCAAGGTGCTGACGTCCCCCTTCGCCGACAACGACCGGGCGCGGACGGAGCGGGAGACCGACGGCCTCGTCAAGCTGGTGGTGCGCGAGAACGGCGAGGTGCTGGGTGCGGGCATCGCCGGGGCGCACGCGGGCGAGCTGATCCACGCCTGGACGCTCGCCGTGGCGCAGCGGATGAAGGTCGGGGCGATGGCGCAGACCATCGCCCCCTATCCCACGCTCGCCGAGGCGGGGAAGCGGGCGGCGGGGTCGTTCTTCACGCCCCGCCTGTTCGGGCCCGGCGTCCGGCGGTTGGTTCGGTTCCTCGGGCGGCTGCCGGGGTAGGGGCCCGTTACCCCCACACCTCGCGTGCCGTCTCCGCGATCAGCTCCAGCTTGCGCCACTGTTCGTCCTCGGCCAGCACGTTGCCCTCCTCGGTCGAGGCGAAGCCGCACTGGGGCGAGAGGCAGAGCTGGTCGAGGGGCGCGTACTTCGCCGCTTCCTCGATCCGGCGCTTGATGTCGTCCTTCTTCTCCAGCGTGCCCGTCTTCGACGTGACGAGGCCGAGGACCACCTTCTTGCCCTTGGGCAGGAAGCGCAGCGGCTCGAACCCGCCGGCGCGGTCGGTGTCCCACTCCATGAAGTAGCCGTCGACGTCGATCGCGTTGAAGAGCACGTCGGCGATCGGCTCGTACCCGCCCGACGCGATGAAGGTCGAGCGGAAGTTGCCGCGGCACAGGTGCATGGTGATGGCCATGTCCGACGGCCGCCCGCGCACCGCGGCGTTGATCATGTCGGCGTAGATGTGCGGCTGCTTCGCCGGGTCGTCGCCGCGGTCGGCCAGCATCTTGCGCTGCTCGGGATCGCAGAGGTAGGCGAAGCTGACGTCGTCGAGCTGGAGATAGCGGCAGCCGATGTCGGCGAAGGCGCCCACGGCCGAGCGGTAGGCGAGGCCGAGGTCGCGGTAGAAGCCCTCCATCTCCGGATAGACCGTCGCGTCGATCAGCTTTCGCCCGCCGCGATAGTGAAGCATGGAGGGCGAGGGGATCGTCATCTTCGGCACAGCCGCCGTGTTGGCCTTGAGGAAGGCGAAGTGCTCCAGCATCGGGTGCCTGGAGAAGCCGAGCTTTCCGACCACGCGCACGCCCTTCGACGCCGTGGTCACGCCCTTGAACTGGAGGCCCGTGTCGGCGACGAAGCCCTCGACGCCGTCGAGATTCTCGAGGAAGTCGAAGTGCCACCACGACCGGCGGAACTCGCCGTCGGTCACCGCCTCGAGGCCCAGCGCCTCCTGGCGGCGGATGATCGTCACGATCTCGGCGTCCTCGACGGCCTTCAGCTCGGCCGCCGTGATCTCGTCCATCGCCCGCTTCTCGCGCGCCGCCTTGAGCGGGGCCGAGCGCAACAGGCTGCCGACCTGGTCGGCGCGGAAGGGGGCGGGATGCATCGTCATTCTCTGGTTTCCTCCGGAATTCGTCGGTCTGTCAGCCCCGCCCGCGGATCAGCGGTCCGCCGGGCACGAGGTCGAGGATCGCGCGCGACCGAAGGGCCGCGGCGAGGTTGCGGTTCGCGATACGGGCGTGCTCGCGCATGATCGCCTCGGCCCGCGCCCCCTCCCGCCGCTCGATCGCGTCGACGACGCAGCGGTGCTGGTCCTGGGCGACGGTGAGGATGAAGCGGCTCTCGGGGCTCGACACCTGCGCCTTGATGAAGGCGCTGGGCGAGGCGAAGGGCAGGGCCAGCGCGCGCTCCACCTGCCGCGACAGCGCCGGGCTGTCGGCCAGCCGCACGAGCAGGTCGTGGAAGCGCGCGTTGGCGTCGATGTAGGCGGCTATCCCCGCCTCGGTCGTCGGTTCGACGGCGATCGTCGTATCGAGTTCCGCCAGCACGTCGCGCAGGCGCCGAAGGTCCGCGGGCGACACGCCCCGTTCCGCCGCCAGCCGTGCCGCCAGCCCCTCCAGCGCACCCCGGATCTCGATCGCGTCGGTCACGTCGCGATCGGTGAAGGCGCGCACGGCGAAGCCGCCCGAGGGAATGGCGTCGATCAGCCCTTCCTCGGCGAGGCGGACGAGGGCGAGGCGGATCGGCGTGCGGGACATGCCCAGCCGCTCGACCAGATGGAGTTCCGCCAACCGCTCGCCCGGGGCCAGCGCCCCTTCGAGCAGCAGGTTCCGCAGCGCCAGCAGCGCGCGGACCGTCTGGGGCTCGCTGCGCTCCGCCGGGTCGCGGGCCGGGTGTTGCGGATCGGAACGCATCGACGGGCACGGCCGGACAGTGGATGCAGGATGTATGCAGGAATGTGCGTCGGTGGCTCGCGAGTCAAGGCATCGTGAGCGATCCGAGGCGGATGATCCGTCCGATTGGATCCATCCGCGCGGCGCGGCCGGACCGCGCGCCCTTCGGGTCGCCTTGTCGGTGGACAAACGCCCCTGACTTCCTTATGTCAGCGACCGATGAATGAGTGTGCCGAACAGGGCCCCGTGCCCGATGCGTGGTCGCTGACCGAGTGTCCGGAGAACCGGCGCATCCGTCCGGCCGACGACGGTCCGGCGGCGCCGGGCCCGGCCGACGCGCTTCCGGCGCGGGCCGCCGCGAACGACGACATCGACCGGATGTTCGTCGCGTTCCTGCACTTCGTCATCAACGACCTGACGGACCACCCGGTTTACGACGATCTGGACGACGCGGCGATCTGACGCCCGTGCGGGCGTCGGTCGCCGTCAGTCGCGCCGCCCCCGCCTGTCGCGCAGCATCGCGAGGATCGCGGCGAGGTCGCCCGGTTCCACCTTCGCCCGGTCGAGCGTCGCACCGATGTCGGCCGCCCGGTCCTGCACGACGACGGTCGAGCGGGTCATCACGGGCTCGAAGCCCGCGTCCTCGATCGTGCGGCAGACCTCGCGCATCTCCTCGGCCCGGCGGCGGCCGTGGATCAGGGCGCGGCTCGTCAGATAGCCGGCCTTGTCCGTCCACACGATGCCGGGGAACAGGTCCTTCAGCGAGGCCAGCACGTCGTCGAGCACGCCATAAGCGTCCGCCGCCGTCACGCACTCCATCGCGATCGCCTCGACGCCCTTGACCATGATGCTGCGGCACATCTTGACCGACGAGGCCGGGCCGATCCGGTCGGCGTAGACCTGCGCGTCCAGGTCGAGCGCGCCGGCCGCGCCGAGGAACGCCGCCGCGTGCGGCCCGCCCAGGAGCAGCGGCGTGCGCAGTCCCTTGGGCGGCCAGGGCGACATGACGGCCGCCTCCACGTAGCGGCCGCCCGCCGCCTCCACCCGTTCCGCCGCTGCGACCTTCGTGGCCGGGGCGACCGAGTTCATGTCGACCACGAAGGCGCCGCGGGGGCCGGTGGTGGCGATGGCGGCGGC
>CANGXM010000270.1 GCA_947457845.1 Rhodospirillales bacterium
CGCCGCGGCGGGCACGGTCGCGATCGGCGCCCTGCCGGTGGCGGCGGCCGGGGTGCTCCCGGGCACGCTGCGCCTCCTGCGCGACCGCCACCCGGACCTGCGCGTGCGCCTCGTGCAGGGCACGACCGAACAGCTCCTCCCCGCACTCGCGGCGGGCGAGGTGGACATCGTGATCGGCCAGCTCTATCCCCCCGCCGCCCCGGACGGCTTCGAGCGGGAACCGATGTGGGACGAGCCGGTGGCGGTGCTGGTGCGCGCCGGCCACCCGCTCCTCGGGCAGTCGGCGGTCGGGGCCGCGATCGGGGCCGCGGACCTCGCCGCCTTCGACCTCGTGATCCCCACGCTGGGCCAGCGGATCGGCCGCGATATCGACCGGGCGCTGGCGGCGATCGGCCTCGCGCCGCCGGCCGGGACGCTGCGGGTGTCGTCGGTCATCGTGATCCGCGAGATGCTGCTGGCGGGCGACGCGGTGACGCTGATCCCGCGGCTGATGCTGCGCGGCGACATCGAACGCGGGATCATCGCCGAACTCCCGCTCCCCCTCGACCTGCCCCCCCGCCCGGCCGGCATCGTCCGCGTGCCCGACCGGCCGGCGACGCCGGGGGTGGAGGCGGTGGTCGACTGCCTGCGCGCGGCGGTGCGGGGGCTGGCGGGGTGACGCCTTCGCACACGCAGCAATCGATGGTGATCGCTGGCGACGATTTGGCAATGGGACGTGCGGGCGGCGGCCCCGTTAGCTTCCCGGCCCGTCCCGATCGACGCCGCATGGAGCCGCCCCCGTGAAGAGCCGGCAGATCGACCCCGACCGCCTGCCCCCCGGCACCTATCTGAACACCGGCGAGGCCGCGTCGCGCGGGCTCGCCATCAATCGCTTCTGCTACGACCTGAAGCGACCGGAGAACCGGGAGCGCTACAAGGCCGACCCGGACGGGGAGATGGAGCGGTACGGGATCGATCCCGTCGACCGCGACCTGATCCGCGCCAAGGACTGGCTGGCGCTCGTCAAGCGCGGGGCCAACGTGTTCGTGCTCTTGCGCCTCTCGCTCATGCACGGCGACAGCCTCACCGCCACCGGCGCCCAGATGCGCGGCGAGACGGTCGAGGAATACCTCGCCTCGCGCAAGATCAAGGCCGGTGCCTCGCTCACGTCGAAGGAGACCTGACCCATGGGCCGCATCGTCGGCGGGCTCGGCTCGCCCCACGCCCCGTCCATCGGCGCCCTCATCGACAAGGGCGCGTGGGACGACCCGGACTGGAAGCCGCTGATGGACGGCTATCGCCCCATGCAGGCGTGGCTGGCGCGGACGAAGCCGGACGCGGCGATCCTCGTCTACAACGACCATGTCACCAGCTTCTTCTTCGACCTCTACCCCACCTTCGCGCTCTCGGTCGCGGCGGAGCACGCGATCGCTGACGAGGGGTTCGGGCCGCGGCCCCTGCCCCCCATCCCGGGGAACGCCGAATTCGCGTGGCACGTCGCCCATTCGCTGGTCGACGACGAGTTCGACATCACCGTCTGCCAGGACATGCCGCTCGACCACGGCGCGCTCACGCCCGCTTCCGCGCTCTGGCCCGACCGGTCGCAGGGCTGGCCCTGCCCGATCCTGCCGATCGCGGTGAACGTGCTGCAGTTCCCGGTGCCGAGCCCGCGGCGGCTGTTCAGGCTCGGCCAGGCGCTGGCGCGGGCGGTCGAGAGCTTCGGCGACGACGGGTTCCGCGTGGTGGTGCTGGGCACGGGCGGCCTGTCCCACCAACTCCACGGCGAGCGGTTCGGCTACCAGAACCACCCGTGGGACATGGAGTTCCTGGACCTGCTGGAGAACGACCCGGAAAGGCTCACGTCCTTGCGGCTGCAGGACTACATCGACCGCGGCGGCGCCGAGGGGTCGGAGGTGATCATGTGGCTCGCCATGCGCGGCGCGCTGCCGGCCAAGGTGCGGCGCCTGCACCGCAACTACCACGCGCCCCTTCACACCGGCTTCGCGCAGGTGCTGTTCGAGGTGCCATGAACACCGTCCTCCTCCTCCCCGGCCTGCTGTGCGATTACTGGACCTGGGAGCATCAGGTCGCGGCCCTCGCCCCCCACGCCGGGACCCGCGTCCCCCTCTTCCGCGGCCTCGCCTCGCTGGAGGCGATGGCGGAGCGGGCGATGGAGGGGGCGCCGGAGCGGGTGGTCGTCGTCGGCCATTCCATGGGGGCCCGCGTCGCCTTCGAGATCTGGCGCCGCTGGCCCGGGCGCGTGCGCGGGCTCGGCCTGCTGGACACCGGCGCCCACCCGCGCCGCGACGGCGAGGAGGGCAAGCGCATGGCCCTGGTCGACCTCGCCCGCGCCAAGGGCATGGCGGCGATGGCGGCGCAGTGGATCCCCCCCATGGTGCACCCCGATCGCCTCGCCGACCGCACCCTCATCGACCCGATGGTGGCGATGATCTGCCGCTCCACGCCCGACGACTTCGCGGGCCAGCAGCGCGCATTGCTGGACCGGGCGGACGCCGAACCGCTGCTGCCCGGCATCACCTGCCCCACGCTCGTCGCCTGCGGGCGCCACGACGCCTGGGCCCCGGTCGCCCAGCACGAGGCGATCGCGGCCGCCGTGCCGGGCGCCCGCCTCGAAATCGTCGAGGGCGCGGGGCACATGCTGCCCGTGGAGAAGCCCGACGACCTCAACCGTCTCCTCATCGACTGGCTGACCGGCATCCGGAGCGACTGAACATGGCCGAGACCAAGACGGCGCTGGTGGTCAGCGCCCATTCCGCGGATTTCGTCTGGCGCGCGGGCGGCGCCATCGCGCTGCACGCCGCCCAGGGCTGGAAGATCCGCATCGTCTGCCTCTCCTTCGGCGAGCGGGGGGAGAGTGCGAAGCTCTGGCGCAAGCCGGGCATGACGCTGGACCAGGTGAAGGCGGGCCGGCGGGCGGAGGCCCAGCGCGCGGCCGGGATCCTCGGCGCCGACGTCGAGTTCTGGGACCTCGGCGACTATCCGCTCCGGTCCGGCGACGAGACGCTGTTCCGCCTCGCCGACCTCTACCGCGCGATACGCCCGTCCTTCGTTCTCAGCCATTCGCTGAAGGACCCGTACAACTTCGACCACCCGCTCGCCACGCACCTGACCCAGGAGGCGCGGATCATCGCGCAGGCGCACGGCTATCGCCCCGATGTGCCGGTGATCGGCGCCCCGCCCGTCTACCTGTTCGAGCCGCACCAGCCCGAGCAGTGCGAGTGGAAGCCCGAGGTCATCCTCGACATCACGCCGGTGTGGGAGACGAAGAAGAAGGCGATCGAGTGCATGGAGGGGCAGGAACACCTGTGGGAATACTACACCCGCGTGGCCCTCCAGCGCGGCGCGCAGGGGGCCCGCAACTCCGACGTGAAGATGACCTACGGCGAGGGCTACATGCGCATCTTCCCCGACGTGACGACGAGCCTCGCATGAGCTTCGTCGTCAACCGCAACGTCCGCCGCCCCGCGGCCGCGTCGCTCGACGCGCTCGCGGGATACGGCGTGGCGACGGCGCACGAGGCGATGGGCCGGCGCGGCCTTCTCGGGTCCCGCCTGCGTCCGATCTTCCCCGGCGCGTCGATCGCCGGGACGGCCATCACCGTGTCGATCCCGCCCGGCGACAATTCGATGATCCACGTGGCGGTCGAGGTCTGCCGGCCCGGCGACATCCTCGTCGTCGCCCCCACCTCCACCTGCGAGGACGGATACTTCGGGGAGCTTCTGGCCACCTCGCTCGCCGGGCGCGGCGTGCGCGGGCTCATCATCGACGCGGGCGTGCGCGACGTCGGCCCGCTGACGGAGATGCGGTTCCCGGTCTGGTCGCGCGCGGTCTTCGCGCAAGGCACGGTCAAGGGCAACCTCGGCTCGGTCAACGTGCCGGTCGTCTGCGCGGGCGCCCTCGTCAACCCCGGCGACGCCATCGTCGCCGACGACGACGGCGTGATGGCGATCCCGCGCGACGCGGTCGACGCGGTCGTCGCGGCGTCGGAGGCCCGCGTCGCCAAGGAGGCGCAGACGCGCGAGCGGCTGGCCGCCGGCGAACTCGGCCTCGATTTCTACGGGTTCCGGGACCAGTTCGCGGCCAAGGGGCTGGTCTGGCGCGACGAGGAGGTCTGAGACCATGCAGACGGCGATCCCCGCCACGCTGATGCGGGGCGGCACGTCCAAGGGGCTCTATCTCCTCGGGGACGACCTGCCCGCCGACACCGCCGTCCGCGACCGGGTGCTGCTGGCGGCCATGGGATCGCCCGATGCACGCCAGATCGACGGCGTGGGCGGGGCCAACCCGCTGACCAGCAAGGTGGCGGTCGTCTCCCGCTCCACCCGCCCCGACGCCGACGTCGACTATCTCTTCCTCCAGGTGGTGGTTGACGAGGCGCGGGTCGACGCGTCGCAGAACTGCGGGAACATCCTGGCCGGCGTCGGCCCCTTCGCGGTCGAGGCCGGCCTCGTCCCCGCGACGGGCGAGGTCACGCCGGTGCGCATCCACATGCTGAACACCGCGAGCCTCGCCGTGGCTCGCGTGCGCACCCGCGCGGGCCGGGTGGTGTGGGACGGCGAGGCGCGGATCGACGGGGTGCCGGGTACCGCCGCCCCCGTCGTCATCGACTTCCTCGACGTGGCGGGATCGAGCTGCGGGGCGCTGCTGCCCACCGGCAACCCGGTGGACCGGATCGCCGGCGTCGACGTCACGATGATCGACAACGGGATGCCCGTCGTCCTCCTCCGTGCCGCCGACCTCGGGAAGACCGGGGCCGAGAGCCCGGCGGACCTGGAGGCCGACGCCGCGCTGAAGGCCCGGGTGGAGGAGATCCGCCTCCTGTGCGGGGAGCGGATGACCCTCGGCGACGTGCGGAAGAAGACGGTGCCGAAGATGTCGCTCGTCGCCCCGCCGCGCGCGGGCGGTGCGCTCTCGACCCGCACCTTCATCCCGCACCGGGTCCACGAGGCGATCGGCGTCTTCGGCGCGGTCAGCGTGGCGACCGCCTGCGTCATCCCGGGCACGGTCGCCTTCGACATGGCGGGCGGGTCGGCGGCGGCGGGCGCCCGCCAGCTCGACGTGGAGCACCCGACCGGCTTCTTCACGGTCGAGATGGCGGTGGAGGCCGACGCCGGCACGGTGCGGGTCGCGCGCTCCGCCCTGCTGCGCACGGCCCGCAGGCTCATGCGCGGCGAGGTGGAGGTGCCCGCCGCGGTCTGGGAGGGACGGCGATGAGGCGCATCGCCCTGATCGGCTACGGCGAGGTCGGGCGCAGTCTCGCCCGCGACCTGCGGGCCAAGGGCATCGACGATCTGGTCGCCTTCGACGTCGCCTTCGCCGACCCGGCGAGCCGTGCGTCGCGCGCGGCGGCCGAGGACCGGACGCCTGTGGCCGAGAGCACGGCCGCGGCCGTCCGCGACGCCGACCTCGTGTTCGACGCGGTGACCGCCGGATCGGCGCTGGACGCGGCGGGGGCCATCGCCGCCG
>CANGXM010000271.1 GCA_947457845.1 Rhodospirillales bacterium
AGCAAACTTTTTAGCAGCACCAACTGAATTACCAACTACGGGTGTTGGCAACTTTACATTTTTTGTAAATGGTTTATATATAGAGCCAGACCTCGTCATCCTTTGCACGCCCGTCGGCACCTTCGAGGCGCTGGGGGCGGAGGTGGGGCCCCGCCTCGCCCCCGGCGCGATCCTGTCGGATGCCGGGTCGGTCAAGGCGGCGGCGGTCCGCGCGCTGGCGCCGCACGTCCCGCCGCACGCCCATCTGGTTCCGGCCCATCCGGTCGCGGGGACGGAGAACTCGGGCCCCGACTCCGGCTTCGCCACCCTGTTCGAAGGACGCTGGTGCATCCTCACCCCCGAGGAGGGGACGGACGCGGCGGCGGTGGCGAAGGTGGCGGCGCTCTGGCGGCGGATCGGCTCCAACGTGGAGACGATGGACCCCGGCCATCACGACAAGGTGCTGGCGATCACGTCCCACCTGCCGCACCTGATCGCCTACACCATCGTCGGCACGGCCACGGACCTCGAGGAGACGACCAAGTCCGAGGTGATCAAGTTCTCGGCCGGCGGCTTCCGCGACTTCACCCGCATCGCCGCCTCCGACCCGATCATGTGGCGCGACATCTTCCTCGCGAACCGGGAGGCCGTGCTGGAGATGGCACAGCGCCTGACCGAGGACCTGACGATGCTCCAGCGTGCCATCCGATGGGGGGAGGGCGAGACGCTGGAGGCCCTCTTCCGCCGCACGCGCGACATCCGCCGCGGGGTCATCGACGCCAAGCAGGCGTAGGGGGAGCGACCGCCCCCCTAGGCGTCGAGGAAGGCCGCGATCGCCTCGACCAGCGCCCGCCGCCCCTCCGGCGTCTCCCCCGGCGGGAGCGCCATGCGCACCGCCCCGGGAACCAGCGCCGCGACCTCGTCGAGGAAGGGCCGCAGCATGTCGTCATCCGCCGTCACAGCGAGCGTGGGCACGCGCACGAGGGGCAGGCGCTCGCGCTTGGGATAGCGGAACGCCGCACGATAGGAGCGGTGGTAGGTGCCGATCGACTTCAGCACCTCGACCGTGAGGTCGTGCAGCGTCCCGGGATCGGGCAGGCCCGTCGGCCGGCGGTTCTCCGCCCCCTTCGCGTACCAGGGCCAGAAGACGGACTGGTCGCGGCAGAACATGAAGGCCCACAGGAGGTGCGTGCCCTGGTGATCGGGCACGATCGCCGGCGCGTAGGTCCGCAGCATCTCGTCCCGCTGCTCGGGCGGATAGAGGCCCATGCCGTCGAGGATCAGGCGCCGCACCCGTCCCGGCGCGAGCAGCGAAAGCTCCGCCGCGATGCTGGCACCCGTGTGCGAGCCGTAGAGGTCCACGCGGTCGAGGCCGGCGGCGTCGAGGAACGCGAGCGTCGCCCGTGCGAAGTCCGCGATCTCGGGATGGTCCTGGGGCAGGGGCGTGCTGTCGCCGTTCCCCCGCGTGTCGGGCGCCAACACCCGGCGGTCCCGCCCCAGCGCCGCGACGACGTCCTCGAACTGCTTCGAGGAGCCAGGGGAGGCGTGCAGCATCACGAGCGGCGTCCGACCCGCGTCCGACAGCCCCCCGTCCGACAACGGGGTCGCCTCGCGGACGTGGACCTGCCCCCCGGGAACGTCGACGAAACGGCGGCGGATCATGTCAGGCTCCCTTCGATGGACGATGCGGACGGCTCCGCACCGTATACAGTGTTCCCGACCAAGGAACATGAGGAGCGCCGACCGATGCCGTCGACCCGCCGCCCGGACCCCGTGACCTACGACCTCGCGATCGTCGGCGCCGGCACGGCCGGGCTCGCGACCGCGATCGAGGCGGCCCGGCTCGGCCTGCGCGTCTGCCTGCTGGAGAAGTCCGACCGCATCGGCGGGACCCTGCACCAGAGCGCCGGCCAGATGAGCGCCGCCGGGACCCGCCTCCAGCGCGAGCGCGGGATCGACGACGACCCCGAGCGGCATTTCGCCGACGTCATGCGCATCAGCCGCGACACCGCCGATCCCGTCCTCGTCCGCAAGGCCATCGGGATGGCGGCGGAGACGATCGACTGGCTGATGGCCGAGGGGTTCGAGATGGATCCGGTCTGCCCGGTCGTCCTCCATTACCACGAGGCCTACCGGATCGCCCGGACCTACTGGGGGGTCGACGGCGGCCGCTCGGTGCTGAGGGTGCTCGCCCGCCTGTTCGAAGGCGCGCGCGGGGTCGACCTCTGCCTCGGCCACGCCGTGGCGGCGGTGCGGCACGGTCCGGCGGCGGTCGACGGGCTGGTCGTCCGTGGGCCGGACGGGCGGGAGACGGTCGTGACCGCGCGGGAGTACGTGTTCGCCAGCGGCGGCTATGGCGCGGCGCCCGATCTCTTCGCCCGGTTCACGGGCGACCGGCCCCTCTTCAGCGCCGCCGCGGACACCTCGACCGGCGACGCCTACCGCTGGGGGGCGGGGATGGGCATCGGCGTGCGGGGTGCGGAACACTACCTGCCCACCTTCGCGGGCATCGAGTCGCGGCCCGGCACGGGGCGGATCGTCTGGGACGAGCTTCCCCAGCTCACGCCCCAGAGCCGCCTGCCGTGGGAGATCTTCGTCACCCGCGACGGCGCCCGGCTGGTGCGGGAGGACGTCGACAGCGTCGACGCGCGGGAGCGTGCGCTGCTGCGCCAGCCGGACCTGACGTTCTGGATCGTGTTCGACGAGCGGATGCGGCGCGAGGCGCCGCCGCTGCTGCCGGGCTGGGCGCCCGACCGGCTCGCGGCCGCCTTCGCGGGCGATCACCCGTCCTTCGCCGCCGCCGACAGCGTCGCCGGCCTCGCCCGCGACGCCGGCATCGATCCGGCCGGCCTCGCCGCGACGGTGGCGGCCTTCAACGAGGGCGTCGCCTCGGGCCGCGATCCCCTGGGGCGGACCCATGCGCCGCTGCCGATCGTCGAGCCCCCGTTCCGCGCCATCCGCTGCCACGGCCTCGTGCTGCGCACGTCGGCCGGCCTCACGGTCGACGCCGACCTTCGGCCCGTGGGCCCGGCGGGACCCTACGGCAACCTGCGGATCGTCGGCGAGGCGCTGGGGGGCGGCGTGCTGTCCGGAAACTCGTTCGTCGGCGGCATGAGCGTCACGCCCGCGCTCGGCTTCGGCCGCTGGATCGCCCGCATGGTCGCGGGCTGATCCTCACATCCCGTCGAAGCTGACGGTGACCTGCGCGACGTTCTCGCCCGGCTCCTTCTGGACCGTGTCGAACGTCGCCACCTCGCCCGGCAGGAGGCGGGTGGGGGTCGCGGTGAACTTCCAGCTCTGGATCGGGCGGCGCTGGGCGTCGAGCGAGACCGCGCGGATCTCCGGCACCTCGCGGGCCGTCTGTGAGACGTTCGCCACCTGTCCGGTGACGCGCAGCACCGGGGTCGCCTCCTCGAACCGCTGCTCGGAGCGGATGTTCTGGAGGATGAGGCCGGTTCCCGGGGCCTCCACGTTCAACCCGGCGACAGCATAGAGCCGCGCGGACGCCGGCCACGCCTGGACGATCTGTTCCCGCGCCAGGACGGCGCCGACCACCATGACGCCCAACACGCCGGCGAAGGTTCCCGCCGCGATGAGCGGCGCGTTCGACCGTGGCCGGCGGACGGGGACCGGCAGGCCCGAGCCGGGGGGAATCGGACGGATGCGGTCCGGCGGCGGATCGAGCACCACGTCAGGCTGCGAGAGCTGCGCCATCTGCGAGGGCGGGATCGTCTGGTGCCACATGTGGCCGCAGTTGCCGCAGCGGACACGACGACCGTCGGATCCGAGCTTCTTCGCATCGACCACGAACTTCGTCGAACAGGCCGGACAACTGATGATCATCGGGGTCCAATCGGCATGGCCACGCGCGGCACCGAAAACTTATAGGAAAAGCACCCGACTCAAGCAAGGCAATGCGTTCCGCAGCACGCGGATCGGCAACCCCGGGTTGCCGTTCGCGCGCCAGGTCCGCATCATTGGCTGCCGCTCGGCGTACCACCGCCGGGCGACCCCCAGGCCCGGTGACGGACCACGGCCCGCACGACCGCGGCGGCGTTCGCCGCGGCGACCGGCAGGAAGGCGCGGAAGTCGACGTGGCTCGACGACCCGGCGAGGTCCGACAGGCAGCGGACGACCACCCAGGGGATGCCGAACCGCTCGGCGACCTGGGCGACGGCCCCGCCCTCCATCTCGACCGCCTGCGCCGCAAAGGCGGCATGGAGCCGCGCCCGCGCGCCCTCGTCGTTGACGAAGGTATCGCCGGTCAGGATCCGCCCGAGCGAGACGGTCGGGCGGCGCGGCGCGTCCCCGGCGATCGACGCCGGCAGATGGGGCAGGCGCAGGTCGCGGACGATGTCCGCCAGTGCCGCCGCCGCCGACGGGGAGACGTGATAGCCGCGGCTGCGGTCCCGGTCGGGAAAGGGGATCGTTCCTGGCTGGTAGGTCACCTGCCCGCCGTCGACGAGGGCCCCGTAGTCGTGCTGGACGACCGTGGTGCCGATCACCACGTCGCCGACGTGGTGATCGGGGTCGAGCCCGCCGGCCACCCCGCCGAACAGCAGGGCGCGGCACCCGAACCGCTCGCACAGCAGCGTCGCCGTCACGGCGGCGTTCACCTTGCCGATGCCCGTCTCCACGATGACGGCGGGCGTCCCGTCGAGGGTCGTCGTCTCGAACGCGAGGCCGCCGACGCGGATGATCCGCCCCGGCACGTCGCGCAGGTGCTCCGCCTCCTCGGGAATGGCGGCGATCAGCCCGACGGGCGGCTCAGTCGTCATAGGCAAGGAGCGTCTCGGCCGGCACGCCGAGGCGGTCGCGCCCGGCGAGGAAGGTCAGTTCGATGATGAAGCCGGCCGCCGTGACGTCCGCCCCCACCCGGCGGAGCAGCGAGATCGCGGCGCTCGCGGTTCCGCCCGTCGCCAGCAGGTCGTCGAGCAGGACGACGCGCTGCCCGGGACGGACCGCGTTCGCCTGGATCTCGATCGTGTCCGACCCGTACTCCAGGTCGTAGTGGTGGGTGATGACGTCGCCCGGAAGCTTGCCCTTCTTGCGGACCATCGCGAAGCCGATGCCGAGTTCGAGTGCCAGCGGTGCGGCGACGAGGAAACCACGGGACTCGATCCCGATCAGCACCTCCGGCCGGTGGACCGCGACCTTCTCCGCCATCCGGCGCACCGTTTCGCGCCAGGCGCCCGCGTCCGCCAGCAGCGTGGAGATGTCGTAGAACAGGATTCCCGGTTTCGGGAAGTCGGGGACGTGCCGTATGTATGACTTGAGGTCCATGGCTTCCCGTCGTGCACGCCGGTGTCGTTTCGCCGGCGCAGCATAGCAAGGGGAACCGGGGACGCACAGGCCGCAGGGCGGCGGAACCGGGGGTTGCGGGATGGCGGGCGGACGCGGCGGCCGGTACGGGGCGTCGGGACTGGCGATCGCGGCCGGCGTGCTGCTGGCGCTGGCGGGCTGCGCCGGGACCGGCGCGCCCG
>CANGXM010000272.1 GCA_947457845.1 Rhodospirillales bacterium
GGCTGGGGGCGCGTCGTGGTGGTGGACGCGCAGGGCGGGAAGGCGTGGACGAACCCGGTGTTCTTCGCGGACTGACCGGGTTCACCGGCGGCGGACGTCGAGCCGGTCGGACAGCCAGTCGCCGATCACCTGGAGCGCCAGCGTGATCGCGAGGATGACCGCGACCGGTACGGCGACCACCCACCAGCCCGCCAACATCTGGTGCCGCCCCTCGCCGATCATCCGGCCGAGCGATGCGGTCGGCGGCTGCACCCCGATACCGAGGAAGGACAGCGAGGATTCGAGCAGCAGCACGCCGGGGAAGTTCAGCGTGAACTGAACCAGCAGCACCGGCAGGACGTGCGGCAGCACGTGGCGCCAGAGGATCTCCCGCGGGCGGGCGCCAAGCGCCTCGGCCGCCGTCACGAAGGGCTGCGCCGCCACCCCCATCACCTGCCCACGCACGAGCCGCGCCGTGCTCTCCCACCCCGCGAGGCTGACCAGCGGGATGAGGACATGGACGTCGGTCCCGAAGACGGCGAGCCCGACCAGCACGATGAGAAGGTAGGGCAGGGCGATCTGGGTGTCGACGATCACCGAGAGCACCGCGTCCACCCGCCCGCGCAGATAGCCGGCCGCGAGGCCGACCGCGGTCCCGATCAGGGTACTGACGATGCAGCCCAGAAGCCCGATGGCGACCGACGTGCGCAGCGCGTGGAGGCTGCGCGACAGCAGGTCCCGGCCCAACTGGTCGGTGCCCAGCCAGTGCGCCGGGTGCCCGCCGAGCGGGGCCGGCGGGCGCAGGCGGCGCAGGAGATTGGTCCGGTCCGGGTCGAAAGGCGAGATCCAGGGTGCGGCCAGCGCGCCGGCCGCCAAGAGGACGACGACCCCGATCGCGAGCCACACGTGCCACGGGATCGGCGCCCGGGCGCGGACTCTGACGGTCTCCGTCGGTGCCGATCCTGGAACCTCGACCGTCGCCATCGCTCATCCGCCCCGCCGGATGCGCGGGTCGAGCAGGCCGTAGCAGACATCGACCATGAGGTTCACGGCGACGACGACCAGCGCATAGGCGATCACCCCGAACTGGAGGACCGGATAGTCGCGCGTCTGGACCGCACCGACGAACAGCTGTCCCACCCCGCGGAGCGCGAACACGGTCTCCACGATCAGCGACCCGTTGATCAGCCCGTTGACCTGGAGGCCCACGATCGTGACCACCGGAAGCATCGCCGCGGGCAGCGCGTGGCGCACGACGACGCCCGCCGGCGACACGCCCTTGGCCAGTGCCGTGCGGATGTGGTCCTGCTCCATCGCCGCCAGCAGTTCCGCGCGGGTAAAGCGGACAACGGCGGCCGCCAGCCCGAGCGCCAGCGTCAGCGTCGGCAGCACGTAGTGCAGCGGCCCGTCCTGCCCGATCGAGGGCAGGAGACCGAGGCCGAGACTGAAGACGAGGATCAGCACGATCGCCAGCACGAAGTGCGGCACGGCATAGCCGACGAAGGCGACCGTCATCGCCATGGCCCCGAGCACTGACCGGCGGCGCACCGCCGCGACGATCCCGAGCGGCAGTCCGAGGAGCAGCGTGACGGCGACGGTCGCCGCCCCCAGCACGAGCGTCGGGCCGACGGCCTCGGCGTACATCTCCACCACCGGCCGCCGCTCGGCAATCGAGCGGCCGAAGTTGCCGCGCGCGATTTCACCGACATAGGCCGCGAACTGGACCGCGAGCGGCCGGTCGAGGCCGAACTCGGCCGCGAGTTCGGCCCGCTGCTCGACCGAGAGCGCGTCGTCGTAGAGATAGTCGAAGGGATTCCCCGAGATGCGCGCGCCGGCGAAGGCGAGCACGAGGGCCGCCGTCACCGTGATCGCCGCGCGAAAGAGCCGCCGCCCCAGGAACCCGGCGAGGCCGCCCACATGCGACCCCGCCCCCGCGCCCGCCACCGGATCAGGCCGTCGCGCGGATCTGCCCGGCCCGGAAGGTGAGCTGATAGGGCCGCACGTTCTTCGGGATCGCCCACTCGATGCCCGCCCGCATCGCGAAGGCCTCGTGCGGCTGATAGAGCAGGATCCAGGGCACCACCTCGGTCTCGGCGTGGACGACGAGCTTGCGGTAGGCGTCGCGGCGCGCCTCCGGATCCGGCGAGAAGCGGACGATCTCGTAGAGCCGGCCCCACTCCGGGAACTTCTGCGGCAGGAAGTACTTGTCGCGCGTCACCCAGCTCGAGTCCGACCAGTGGGTGTCGAAGGCCCCCAGCAGGTCGGGATAATAGAGCGGGTTCGACCAGTCGCGGGTCATCAGCTTGGACGGGTCCTGGCCGAAACCGTCGATGATCTGGAGCCGGGCGTTGATGCCCACGTCCTTCCACATGTCCAGCACCGCCTGCGCGGCCTGGTCGCCGTAGGTGTAGTAGGTCGGCTGGAAGTTCAGCATCATCTCCGACCCGTCGTAGTTCGCCTCCTTGAGGAGGCGGCGGGCCTCGGCCGGGTCGAACTTGAGGAAGTCGAGGTCGGCGAGGTAGGACTGCTCCCCGAAGCCCTGGAAGTAGTGCCCGCGCGCCGGCAGCGCCTTGCCGCCCCAGAGCGCGTCGGCCAGCGCCTTGCGGTCGATGGCGAGGTTGAGGGCGCGGCGGACGCGGACATCCTCCAGCCTGGGATGGCTCATGTTCAGAACGTAGATGAAGAACATCGGCCACGTCGTCTCGACCAGCCGCACGTCGCGCCGGCCGCGGATCAGGTCGGCCTGGTCGGGCGGCAGCGAAACGGCGAAGTCGATGTCCCGGTTCAGCAGCGCCGTGACCCGCGGCGCCATCTCCGCGATGCGGATGAAGCGGATGCGCTCGAGCGGCGCCTGCGGACCCCAGTGGTCGGCGAAGCGCTCGACCACCAACTCGTTGTTCGGGTTGAACGACGTCACCCGATAGGGGCCGCTGCCGACGGGCTGAAGCTCCGCCCGGTCGGCGCCGACCGCCTCGACGTGCTCCTTGGACGTGATGCCGGCGTTGCGGCAGGACAGAAGCGCCTCCAGCAGCGGCTCCGGCTTGCGGGTGACGAGGCGCACCGTCATCGGCCCGGTCACCTCGGCCCGCTCGAAATTGTAGAAGTAGCGGCCCTGGGCACCGCGGAAGCGGGCGTCGGTCGGCTGGAACACCCGGTTCAGCGAAAAGGCGACGTCGTGCGCGTCCATGATCGTGCCGTCGTGCATGCGCACGCCGTCGCGCAGGCGGAACTCCGTCACCGTCGGCGACAGCCGCTCCCACGAGGTCGCGAGCATCGGCGTGTACTTCGCCTCGTCCGTCCGCGTCTCCACCTCGATCAGCGTATCGACGAAGGTGTCGAGGAACTGCGCCGCGGCGTTGGAGGTCTGCGACTGCATGTCGAGGCCGCGGACGTGGGACTGCACGCCGACCTTGAGTTCGCGCAAGGGGGCAACCTGGGCCAGCGCGGGGCTGGCGGCGGCGGTCGCCAGCGTCGCCGCCGCGGCGGCGCCGAAGCCGCGACGCGTGAGGGCGGGAAGGGCGTTCGGACGGTCGGACATGGGCCTCTCCACGGTGGAACCGCCCGACCGGGACCGGCTTCGGGCTTAAGGGAAGACCATATCGATAGCTCCTTTCCATGACGGTCCCATTGCAGCGAGACCCTCTTCCGGACGGGTCGGCCATGCCACGACGCGCCGGGGGGGGCCGCTTGCCGGGACCGCGATGCCATTCCGTGGTTCCGGAAACCTCATTGGTCAGGATCAATGACGATGTCCGACCGCCTACGCGACGAACTCCTCGGGATCCACGACGGCCGGGCGACGGGCCGTTACGGCCTGTCCAGCGTCAACCAGCTCCAGCACGCGCTGCAGGCCGCCACCAAGGCCGAGGCGAACGGGGAGCCGGCGTCGCTGATCGTCGCCGCCCTGCTGCACGACGTCGGCCACATGGTCAACGACCTGGGCGAGGACCCGGCCAGCGTCGGCGTCGACGACCGGCACGAGGAGCTTGGGGCGGCATGGCTCGCCGACCGGTTCGGCCCTGCGGCGGACCTGCCTCGCCCGGACCCGGGCCGGGCGCACCTTCCAGCAGTCCGTGATGTGGGACAACCGGCTGCACGAGGCGATCGGCGCGGCGACCGGATGGAGTTCCGCGGGTGCGGCAGTCCCGGACTCCGTCACCGTCACGCGAACTTCATCCCATTGCACGTTCGGATAGGGTCTTCTCCCGAGGACAGACCCAACGCAACCGAGCCGCCGCCATGCCGATCGACCCCGCCTTCTCCACGCCCGGACGCTTCTTCAAGGGCAATTTGCACACCCACTCCACCGTCACCGACGCGGGCCGGGCGCCCGAAGAGGTCTGTGCGATCTATCGGGAGGCGGGCTACGACTTCCTGTCGCTGACCGACCATTTCGTCGCCCGCTTCGGCTGGCCGGTCGTCGATACGCGGCCGTGGCGGACGAACAGCTTCACCACCATCCTAGGGGCCGAGGTCCACGCCCCGGCCACGTCGCTCGGCGAGATCTGGCACATCCTCGCGGTCGGCCTGCCACCGGACTTCGCGCCGACCGCGCCCGACGAGAGCGGGGCGGATCTGGCGGCCCGCTGCATCGACGCGGGCGCCTTCGTGGCGCTGGCGCACCCGGCCTGGTACGCACTGGACGTGGCTGACGCCGACACGATCCCCGGCGCCCACGCGGTCGAGATCTACAACCACACAAGCCAGGTCCGCACCGACCGGGGCGACGGCTGGTATCTGCTCGACCAGCTGACCGCCCGCGGCCGGCGCATGACCGGCTGCGCCACCGACGACGCCCACTTCAAGTGCGACGACTGGTTCGGCGGCTGGGTGCAGGTGAAGGCCGACGTCCTAGACCCCGACGCCCTCGTCGCCGCGCTGAAAGCGGGCCGCTACTATTCCTCGCAGGGACCCGCGATCCACGACGTGCGCTGGGGCGCGCGGACGGTGGAGGTGGAATGCTCGCCCGCCGCGCGGATCATGGCGCTCGGCCACGGGTCGGCGAACGCCCACACGCTCGCGCCGAACCAGACCCGCGCGGTGCTGGAGATCGACCGCCTGGTGCCCGGCGGCTGGGGCCGCGTCGTGGTGGTGGACGCGCAGGGCCGGAAGGCGTGGACCAACCCGGTCTTCTTCGCGGACTGACCGGGAACGGCGGGTGCCCGCGTCAAGCCGTTCCGACGGGCAACCGCCCTTTACCGGGGAAGAATGGTGGGCGCGACAGGGATTGAACCTGTGACCCCATGCGTGTGAAGCATGTGCTCTCCCGCTGAGCTACGCGCCCACGTCGGCCCGTCGGGACTGCCGCGACTGCGGCGAGCGGACCGGAACCGGCGGCGACACAGGGTCGTCATCGGTGAGCGGGGCTTTTAGACGAGGGCCCGGGAGGCTGTCA
>CANGXM010000273.1 GCA_947457845.1 Rhodospirillales bacterium
CCGCGGCGATCCCGCCGGGGCGGGGCGGCGTGCCGGCGGCGCGGTAGCCCGGCGCCCAGCGACCCTGCGACCAGTTCTGTGCGGTCGCCCGGTCGAGCGATCCGTAGGGCCGTCCGCCGGCGTAGGTGTAGCCCTGGCGGTCGACATAGACGGGCATGACGCTGGGGCCACCCAGCGCCCGGCCGAGGAGGAACCCCATCATCGCCGGCATGAACCAGCTTCCGCCGGGCGCGCCGGCGGTCGGCACGCCCTCGCAGTTGCCAGGCCCCATCTGCGCCTCGCACGCCTCACGCGTGGCGTAGCGCGGCGCGTCGGCCCGGTGGCTTTCGAGCGCGTTGCGTTCCGCCTCGGCGCAGGTCTCGGCCGGGTTCTCGGCGAGGCAGGCCTCGTGGCTGGCGAAGAGGGTCTCGGCCGGCCGCCGTTCGTCGCAGGCGGCGAGCGGGGCGGTGAGCGCCGTACCGAGGAGGAGGGTCGCGACGTGCCGGGACCTGCGCACGGAAGGAACTCCTGTCAGGTGGTGAGCGAGCCGGCATTGAGGATCCCGACCGAAACCGAGAAGGCGGCGGACGTCATCCCGTAGCTGGCGCGGTCGGCCTCGATGCCGGCCTTGAGCCCCTTCAACAGGAGCGACACCAGGAAGAACACGGCGAGCTGCGAGACGAGCCCGACGAGGCCCCAGACGAACAGGTCGACGATCTCGATCGAATGGGCGGCGACGCTCCACAGCGGCAGCGCCAGGCCGATCACGACCCCGCCGAGCGACCAGGCCGCCGCCGTGTTGCCGGCCCGGATCAGGCTGAACTCGTGATAGGGGGTGATCGCCACATAGGCGGCGACGAAGAGGCCGAGAAGGAGGACGGCGGTCACGAGGAAGGCGATGTAGAGCGACAGATTGGCGAGCACGGGGGTCGTCCTCCGATCTCCGGTCGTCGGGAGCCACCATAACATGCGCCCGCACCGCGCTCAGACAAGGAATGCGGGCTCCTCAGCCGATGCCGAACCCGGGGTCCTCGATCCGGTGGAGCCGTTGCGCGGCGACCGCGGCGGCCAGGAGGAGGAGCGAGCGGCGGCGGGCCGACGCCAGCCGGGAGACCCGTGCCGGCCGGACGAGGTCGGCCCCGTATCCGTCGCCGACGAAGAGCCCGCAGTCGTCTGGCAGCCTGTCCGCGGGAAAGTCCGCGGCGACCGCGAAGTGCAGCGCGTCGCACCAGTCGCGGTAGTCGGGCCATTTCCGGTCGGCCACGAAGTCGAGGAGGCCCGACTTCACCTCCACGATCCAGATCGTGCCGGCCCCGTCGAAGGCCATCACGTCGGCTCGGCGGCCGTTGGGCAGCGCGACCTCCGCCACGCTCGCGAACCCCCGGTCGGCGAGCGCCCGGCGCACGCCGCGGGTCACCGCGGCCGTCACCTGCGGCCGGACGTCCGGCGACGATCCGGTCACACGAGCCCGTGGCGGTTGGCGGGCTCGAAGGCGTCGTCGAGGATCTGGTCGAGCGTCCAAGGGCAGTCGGCGGGGACGTCGACGGCGTCGTGGCCATAGATCTGGAGCCCCTTCACGGCGAGCTTCCGTCCGGTCGACCATGCGCGCGGCACCATCGAAGGGAGGACCTCGGCCCGCAGCGTGCCGCTGTCGTCGAGAAGCGTCTCGGCCCGCGACCGGTGCTCGGCGACGCTGACCCGCCAGCCCCGCCGGAGATCGACGTCCGGACTGTGTTCGAGCTTCAGGAGATGCTCGACGATGCGGGACAGCGCACTGCGGAGATGGTCCCGCTTGACGTCCGCCATCTCCTGGACATCCTCCGCGAGCCGTTCCAGGTCGAGGGCGTCGACGTCGTTGACGCGAGTCTCGTTCAGCCGCCGCAGGATCGCGGCCTGCTCGTCGGCCCAGGCGACGAAATCCACGGGATGGTCCATGGCAACCTCCGGACGCCAGGATAGCACGGAACCGAAACGGAAAAGGGCCCCGCCGTCGCCGGCGGGGCCCCCGTCGTTCCGGTGACGAAGGGCCGTCAGCCCCGCATCGCCGCCAGCATGGTCTGACCCAGCGAGGCCGGGCTCTCCGACACGTGGATGCCGGCCAGCTTCATCTTCTCGACCTTGTACTCGGCCGTGTCGTTGCCGCCGGAGATGACGGCGCCCGCGTGGCCCATCCGGCGGCCCGGAGGCGCCGTGCGGCCGGCGATGAAGCCGACGACCGGCTTCTTCGTCTTCGACGCGGCGATGAAGTCGGCGCCGTCGATCTCGGCCTGCCCGCCGATCTCGCCGATCATGATGATCCCCTGGGTCTCGGGGTCGCCCATGAACATCTCGAGCGCCTCGACGAAGTTCGTCCCGTTGACCGGGTCGCCGCCGATGCCGATGCAGGTGGACTGGCCGAGGCCGGCCGCCGTCGTCTGGGCCACCGCCTCGTAGGTGAGCGTGCCCGAGCGGGAGACGATCCCGATCTTGCCGCGCTTGTGGATGTGGCCGGGCATGATGCCGATCTTGCACGCGTCCGGCGTGATGACGCCCGGGCAGTTCGGCCCGATGAGGCGCGTCTTCGTGCCCTGAAGCTTGCGCTTGACCATCACCATGTCGAGCACCGGGATGCCCTCGGTGATGCAGACGACGAGCGGGACCTCGGCCTCGATCGCCTCGAGGATCGCGTCGCCGGCGAAGGGTGCGGGCACGTAGATCACGCTGGCGTCGGCGCCGGTCCTGGCCACCGCTTCCGCGACCGTGTCGAAGACGGGTAGGTCGAGGTGGATGGAGCCGCCCTTACCGGGCGTCACGCCGCCGACCATCCTCGTCCCGTAGGCGATCGCCTGCTCGGAATGGAAGGTGCCCTGCGCGCCGGTGAATCCCTGACAGATGACCTTGGTGTTCTTGTCGACGAGAACGGCCATGGCGTTACTTCGCCTCCTTCACGGCCTTGACGATCTTCTCGGCCGCGTCGGCGAGATGATCGGCGGACTGGATGGGAAGGCCGCTCTCGGCCAGGATCTTCTTGCCGAGGTCCACGTTCGTGCCCTCCAGCCGGACGACGAGCGGGACGTGCAGGCTCACCTCGCGCGCGGCGGCGACCACGCCCTCGGCGATGACGTCGCAGCGCATGATGCCGCCAAAGATGTTGACCAGGATGCCCTCGACGTTCGGGTCCTTCAGGATGATCTTGAAGGCCGCGGTGACGCGCTCCTTGGTGGCGCCGCCGCCGACGTCGAGGAAGTTGGCCGGCTCCGACCCGTAGAGCTTGATGATGTCCATCGTGGCCATGGCGAGGCCGGCGCCGTTCACCATGCAGCCGATGGCCCCGTCGAGCTTGACGTAGTTGAGCGAGTGCCTGGCCGCCTCGATCTCGGAGGCGTCCTCCTCGCTCTCGTCGCGCAGCTCCTCGATGTCCTTGTGGCGGTAGAGCGCGTTGTCGTCGAAGCCCATCTTGGCGTCGAGGACGATCAGCTTTCCCTCGCCGGTCACGACCAGCGGGTTCACCTCGAGCAGCGCCGCATCGGTCTCGACGAACGCCTTGTAGAGGTTCTTGAGCAGGCCGACCGCTTCGCCCACCTGCTTGCCGGCGAGGCCCAGGCCGAAGGCGATCTTCTGCGCATGGTAGCCGCGCAGACCCGTGAGCGGATCGACCGCGAGCTTGACGATCTTCTCGGGATGGTTGGCGGCGACCTCCTCGATCTCCATGCCGCCCTCGGTCGAGGCGACGACGGTGATGCGGCCGGAGCTGCGGTCCACCAGCATGGAGAGGTAGAGCTCGCGCTTGATGTCGCAGCCTTCCTCGACATAGAGGCGCTTGACCTCCTTCCCGTCGGGACCGGTCTGCTTGGTGACCAGAACGTGGCCCAGCATCTCGCGGGCGCTCGCTTCGACGTCGGCCGTGGACTTTACGACGCGGACGCCGCCCTTGCCCTGCGGATTGTCCTTGAAGCGACCGGCGCCGCGACCGCCGGCGTGAATCTGGGACTTCACGACCCACACGGGGCCGCCGAGGTCCTTGGCGACGGTGAGCGCCTCGTCCGGCGTGTAGGCGACGCCGCCACGCGGCACGGCGACGCCGTACTGCTTCAGCAGGCCTTTGGCCTGGTACTCGTGAATGTTCATCGGAAATCCCGGCGGATGGCTCGCGGAATGCACCGCACCATAAGCGTCCGCCCCCTAGTCCGCAATCGGCGAATGGCAAGCCCCGTCCGGGCGGTCAGGCAGGCTGCGCAAGGCTCCGCGTGCGCAGCCTGCGGCCGAGGACACCGTGTCGCGGGCCCAGCACGACGGCCAGCGTCAGCAGCAGTCCGGCGACGACGGCGATCATGCCGGCGGCGCTCAGCGACTGCTCCACCCCGAACAGGCGCGGCCCGAACGCGGCGGCGAGATAGCCGACGACGGCCGCGACGACGCCGAACAGCACGCTGAGCCAGACCTGGGTCGACAGCCGGTCGGTCAGCATCCGCGCGGTCGCCGCCGGGCAGATCAGCATCGCGATCACGAGGATCGAGCCCACCGCCTCGAACGACGCCACCGCCGCCCCCGCCGTCAGCGCGACGAGGCCGTAGTGGAAGAGCCCCGCCGGAATGCCGAGCGCAGAGGCCAGCGCCGGGTCGAAGGTCGTCAGCTTCAGCTCCTTCCAGAAGGCGACGACCACGACGCCGATCACGAGGACCATGCCGGCCAGCGTCGCCACCTCGCGCGGGACGTCGGCCCAGGTGGCGGCGAGCAGAAGCGAGGACCAGCCGGTCGGCGCCATCCAGATGATGTCCTCCAGCGCGCCGTAGAGGACGCAGTCCGCGTCGAGGTCGACGGCGTGGGCGGCCGACTGCTCGATCATCAGGACGCCGCCGGCGAACATGATCGTGAAGACGACGCCCATGGCCGCACCCGCCTCCATCCGTCCCCACCGCCGCACCGCCTCGATCGCGACGCCGGCGAAGATGGCCGCGGCCAGCGCGCCGGCGAACATGGCCCAGGTCGCCCGCGTGCCCAGCAGGAGGAAGCCGCCGACGATGCCCGGGAGGACCGCGTGGCTGACGGCGTCGCCCAGAAGGCTCTGGCGGCGCAGGATGAGGAAGTTGCCGACCATGGCGTTGGCGACGCACGCCAGCACCGCCGCCGCGAGGGCCGGCAGGTCGATCTGGAGGAATTCCTGGACCGTCAGCTCCATCGGACCCGCCCTTCGAGTTCGCGCACGAGGTCCGGCGGCAGGAACCGGTCGATCGGACCGAAGCCCCAGTCGGCGTGGTCCGGCAGCAGCGTCGGATAGTCGGCGACGAACCGGTCCCAGAGCCGGGCGTCCCGGTCCGCGGCCACCGCCCGCGCCCGGCCGGAGGGCGTGAGGCGGCCGGCGGAATCGGCGTGGCCGGCCAGCCGGGCG
>CANGXM010000274.1 GCA_947457845.1 Rhodospirillales bacterium
CAGGGCCGACGCGGCCGCCGCCGGAAGGCCCGACGGACGGGCGAGGTCGTGGCCACGGGCGCGCCGCAACAGCTGGAGAAGCGGCCCCACGGCGGGCGCAAGGCGACGCCGGGCGGACTCGGCGACGAGATCGGGAAGCGGCGGCGCACGGTCGGACGAGCCGAAGAGATGGTCGTGCAGCGCGGCGACCAGGCGCTCGTCGGCGAGGTCCGCCGCCACGGGGCGCGGCTCCGGTGCCGACGCCGCCGCGGGCGGCGGGGCGGGACCGAGAAGGTCGAACTGGCGGGGATCGGGGCGACCGCGCGGCATGGTCCGGACATCATGGGAGCGCGGAGGACCCGCGGGCGTTCGGCAGGGACGCCCGCGGCTCCGGGTGGTGGGCCCGGCCGGATTCGAACCGACGACAACACCGTTATGAGCGGCGCGTTCTAACCGCTGAACTACGGGCCCTCTCGGACGATAAACCTGCTACGTTCCCCGTCGCCCGGCAAGCCGAAGTTGACCCGGGCGCCGCCTCGGAGGAGCCCTCGCATGAACCGTCCGGTGACGGTGGATTTCTTCTTCGCGCCGACGAGCCGATATTCCTACCTCGCATCGACCCGCATGTTGCCGCTGCAGCTGGAGACGGGGTGCCGTGTGGACTGGTACCCGCTCCACCTCGCCGACCTGCAGGCCGCCGCCGGGCACGACATGGTGCAGTACGGCCGGCTCGCGTCGGGCCAGTACGACGCCAGTTGGCGTGGGCAGGACGCCGCGGCCTGGGCCGAACTCTACGGCGTTCCCTATCGCGATCCGGCCGGCATCGCCGTTCCGGACACTCGCCGGCTGGCCCTCGCCTGCGTCGCTGCCCGTCGCCTTGACGCGGGCCAGGTGTTCGCCCGCCGCCTGTTCCAGGCCGCCTTCATCGAGGGCCTGTCGCCGCTCGACGACGCGGCGCTGGGCCGGCTCGGCCAGGAGGTGACGGGGCTCGATCCGGCGGATCTGATGGCGCTGATCGCCGATCCGGAGACCGAGGCGGAGCACCGCCGCATCGTGAGGCGGGCCCGGGACGCGGGCGCGTTCGGCGTGCCCAGCTTCGCGGTCGGCGCCCGGATGATCTGGGGCCAGGATCGCCTTCCGCTCCTTCGCCGGGCGATCGAAGCCGCGAAGGCGGAGGCGGCCTGATGCGGATCTGCGTCTACGGGGCGGGGGCCGTCGGCGGCAACCTCGCCGCCCGTCTGGCACAGGGCGGGATCGACGTCACGGTGGTCGCGAGGGGCCCCCACGCCGCGGCCATGCGCGCCGACGGGCTGACCCTGGTCGCCGGTGGCGAGCGCGTCACCGTCCGCCCCCGGGTCGCGGCGGACGCCGCCGAGGCCGGACCGCAGGACGCCTGGATCCTCTCCCTCAAGGCGCACGGTCTGGCCGCGGTGGCGCCCGGCCTCGCGCCGCTCCTCGGCGCCGACACGCCGGTCGTGTTCGCCACGAACGGGATCCCGTGGTGGTACGGGTTCGGCGACACGGGCGCGCTGGCAGGCCGACGGTTTCCCGCCCTCGATCCCGACGGCGTCCTCGAACGGTCGGTCGGCGCCGACCGCGCGGTGGGATGCGTCGTCTATTCCGGCAACGCGGTGGCCTCGGCGGGCGTCGTCCACAACGATTCGGCCCCCCGCAACCGCTTCGTCGTCGGCCGCCCGGACGGGGCGTCGACGTCCACCCTCGCGGCGCTCGCCGAGACGCTGCGGCGCGGGGTGGGGCTCGACGTTCCGACGGTCGCGGACATCCGCCGGGTCGTCTGGGAGAAGCTGATGGCGAACGTGTCGAGCGCGCCGCTGTCGAGCCTCACGGGCCACACCACGGACGGGGTCGTGTCCGATCCCGCGCTGCTGGCGCTGAAGGCGGGCGTCCTGGCCGAGGGGATGGCCGTCGCCGCGGCGGCGGGGTGGCCCGTCGCCCCGGCCACGACCGCGCCGATCCTGAAGCCCCACGGCACGGCCCACAAGCCGTCGATGCTGCAGGACGTGGAGGCCGGACGGCCCATCGAATACGACGCGATCGTGGGATCGGTCCTCGCGATCGCGCGCGACCTCGGCGTCCCGACGCCGACGCTCGACGTGATCGCGCCGCTGCTGGCGGCGCGGGGGCGGACGGCGGCGCGCTGACGCGCCGCCGCGCCGGTCAGGTGTCGAGGAAGCTCCGCAGCTTGCGCGACCGGCTGGGGTGCTTGAGCTTGCGGAGCGCCTTCGCCTCGATCTGGCGGATGCGCTCGCGGGTGACGTTGAACTGCTGGCCGACCTCTTCGAGCGTGTGGTCGGTGTTCATGCCGATGCCGAAGCGCATGCGCAGCACCCGCTCCTCGCGCGGGGTGAGCGTGGCGAGGATGCGGGTCGTCGTCTCCCGCAGGTTCGCCTGGATCGCCGCGTCGAGCGGAAGGACGGCGTTCTTGTCCTCGATGAAGTCGCCGAGGTGCGAATCCTCCTCGTCGCCGATCGGCGTCTCGAGGCTGATCGGCTCCTTCGCGATCTTCAGGACCTTGCGAACCTTCTCCAGCGGCATCATCAGCCGCTCGGCCAGTTCCTCGGGCGTCGGCTCGCGGCCGATCTCGTGGAGCATCTGGCGCGAGGTGCGGACCAGCTTGTTGATCGTCTCGATCATGTGGACCGGGATGCGGATCGTCCGCGCCTGATCGGCGATCGAGCGGGTGATCGCCTGCCGGATCCACCACGTCGCGTAGGTCGAGAACTTGTAGCCGCGCCGGTACTCGAACTTGTCCACCGCCTTCATCAGGCCGATGTTGCCCTCCTGGATCAGGTCCAGGAACTGCAGGCCGCGGTTCGTGTACTTCTTGGCGATGGAGATCACGAGGCGCAGGTTCGCCTCCACCATCTCCTTCTTGGCGCGCCCCGCCTCCTTCTCGCCCTTCTGGACCGTGGCGACGATGCGCTTGAACTCCGAGAGCGGCAGGCCGAACTCGTTCGCGAGCCGTGCGAGATCCTCGCGCACGGCGACGATGTCGCCGCGCTGGCGCTCCACGAAGCGGCCCCAGGCGACGCCGTTCAGCTTCGTGATCTTGCGCTGCCAGCCCTCGTCGCCCTCGTTGCCCTGATAGCGACGGACGAACTCCTCGCGCGGGATGCCCACCTCGACCGCCGCGGCGGCGAGGTCGGCCTCCAGCTGGAGCATGGTCGCCGTGACCGCGGCCGGCAGATCGCCGACCGCGCGCAGGCGACGCTTGGCGGTCTCGTCCCCTTTCGCGAACTGGTTGACGGTCTTCGTCAGCTCCGCGACGGTCGATCCGGGCACCTCGGCGAGGGCCTTGAAGCCGGCCTTCAGCACCGCATCGCACGGCAGCGCGTCGACGCCCGAGACGCCGGCGTGCAGCATCTCGAGCAGCTGGCCGCGGGTGCAGGCCGTCTGCGCCGCAACCTCGGCCCAGCGGCCGTGGAGCGCCGTCACCGCGTCGCCGTGGGGCGCCAGCTTGACCGCGAGGCGCAGGACCTCGACCGGAACGCCGGCCTGCCGGGTCAGCTCCGCGATCCGGCCGCGCGCACCCCGGAGGTCGCGGTCGTGCCGCTCGACGAACCGGCCCCAGGCGGCGCCGGACACGACCGAGAGCCGATCGAGCCAGTTGGGGTCGAGTTCGTGCCCGGCGTACTGCTGGATGAACTCCTCGCGCTTCACCCCCACGTCGGTGGCGAGGCGCAGCAGCTTGCCCTCCAGCCCGACGACGCGGCGGTTGACGCTGTAGAGCTGCTCGGCCAGCTGTTCGATCCGGGCGTTGTTCAGCCGGATCGTGTTGACGAGGTCGATCAGCTCGCCCTTGAGCTTGTCGTACTTGCGGTCGGACGCCCGGTTGGGCTCCTCGCCCTTCTGGATCTGCTGGAGGCGGGACTCCTGCAGCTTGTGCAGCTTGCCGTAGGTGACGGCGATCGCCTCGAACGTCTCGAGCACGCGCGGCTTGAGTTCGGCCTCCATGGCCGAGAGGGAGAGGTTCTGATCCTCCTCCTCGCCGTCCGGCTCACCCTCGACGGGAACGGGCGGCTCTTCCTCCTCGGTCCCGTCGCCGGCCAGCTCGGCCGCGCGCTCCATCTCCGCCGCCTCGCCGTCGCCCTCGGGGCCGGCCCCGTAGGTCGCGTCGAGATCGATGATGTCGCGGAGCAGTATCTTCCCTTCCTTGAGGGAATCGTGCCACTCGATGATCGCGCGAATGGTGAGGGGCGATTCGCAGATCGCCCCGATCATCATCTCGCGGCCAGCCTCGATCCGCTTGGCGATCGCGATCTCGCCCTCGCGCGACAGCAGCTCGACCGACCCCATCTCGCGCAGGTACATGCGTACCGGATCGTCGGTCCGGCCGATGTCGTCGTCGTCGAGATTGCCGCTGGCCCGCGCCTCGCCGTCGCCTTCCCGCTCGGCGGTGGCGGTGTCGTCATTCTCTTCGGCATCGACGATGTTGATGCCCATCTCCGACAGCTGGGACATCACGTCCTCGATCTGCTCGGAGGAGTACTGCTCGGGCGGCAGGGCGGCGTTGAGCTCGTCGTAGGTGACGTAGCCCCGCTCCTTGCCGCGCGCGATCATTCGCCGGACGGTCGCCACCATCGTGTCGAGGATGGCGGCCTCTCCGTTCTCCTCGCGGGCCTCCGTGGTTTCCGCGCTGGCCGTCGCTTTCGTCACCATCCGGTCCTTGCCCCCGCCGATCCTCGTCGCGACGCGCCGACCCGCGCGCCGCACCAAAACCCCACCGCTCGCCTCAGCCCGCCGACCCGTCGCCGGGCTCGTCGGCCCGGACCGTCGGGAGACTCGGCAGGAAATCGTCATCGTCCCGGCGGTTCGCCACCGCGATCTCCCGCTTAAGGGCCGCGATCCGGCGAACGTTCGGCTCCGTGACCTCGGCGCCGGCAAGACGACCGGCTTCCTTGAGGTCCCGGACCCGTCGCAGCCGGCCCGGCCCGATGTCCCACGCGTCAAGCCATCCCTTCAGCGCCATCTCCGAAGGCGCCTCGGCACGGGCGAAACCATAGAGCGCCTCGACCGCGGCCAGATCGTCGAGGACGGGACCGTGACCAAGATCCACCAAGTGGCGCGCTAGGGAAGGCCGGTCAAGATCCGGCCGGATACTCAGGACGGAGACCATTTCGGCACGCAGCGACTCCAGCGCCGGCACCGCGAAGCCGACGTCGGCGAGCAGTTCGCCCACGTCGGGGAAGATGCCGGGATGGTTGGCGAGGGTGGCCAAAAGGACGCGCTCCTCGGACATCGTCTCGGCCGCCCGACGCTGGGGCGGATTGGCGCCCCAGCGCATCATCCGGCGCTGCGCCTCGGGCGGCAGGCGGCGGAAGGAGGGGTCCCACGGGCCGGCGCCCC
>CANGXM010000275.1 GCA_947457845.1 Rhodospirillales bacterium
CACGGGCGGCGGGCCGCGCGGCGGTGCCGGTGACGGCGGCGGTTCGCGCCCCCAGCGTCAGGACGACCTCGACGACGAGATCCCCTTCTGACGATCCCGCGGGCCGGGCACCGGTGCGGATCCGGCGCCCGGTGCCGCGGTCAGCGGACCGGCGTCACTGGATCTTTCGCTCCACGTCGGTCGAGGCGCCACTGATCCCCCGGCCTGCGGCCTGCGTGTCCTGGCCGACGCCCCGCATCGTGTTGCAGGCGGCCAGGGTGGTTGCGGCGAGGCCCAGCGCGAACACGAGCAGCAGCGCGCGGGCGGCGGACGGGCGGGTGGAGGGGGTCATCGTTCTCGCTCCGAGTGTGGACGATGCCGCACGAACGCACGCGGCGCGCGCCGGGTTCCCCGTCCCTGATGCCCACGCTGCCGGTCGCCTGGCCCCGCGGTTCGCCCGTGATTGTGTGCAGGTGCGGAATCTGCTAATCCCGTCCGTGGTTCCAGAGTCAGACCGGGACGTCCCGGGCTGCCCGCGCGACCCTTCCTCTCCGATCCCTCGACCGTTCGAGACGCCGTGACCAATCCTCCGCCGATCGACCCGCCAGACATCTCGCCCGTGACCATCGAGGAGGAGATGCGCCGGTCGTACCTCGATTACGCGATGAGCGTGATCGTGGCGCGCGCGCTCCCGGACGTCCGCGACGGACTCAAGCCCGTCCATCGTCGCATCCTCTATGCGATGAAGGCGGGCGGGTACGACTCGACCAAGGCCTATAAGAAGTCCGCCCGCATCGTCGGCGACGTGATGGGCAAGTACCATCCGCACGGCGACAGCGCGATCTACGACGCCATGGTCCGCATGGCGCAGGACTTCTCCATGCGCCTGCCGCTGATCGACGGGCAGGGGAACTTCGGATCCATGGACGGCGACCCGCCCGCGGCCATGCGCTACACCGAGGCGCGGCTGGCGAAGGCGGCGGAGGCGATCCTCGAGGACATCGACAAGGACACGGTCGACTTCCAGCCGAACTACGACGAGAGCGACCGGGAGCCGACGGTCCTCCCGGCCCGCTTCCCGAACCTGCTGGTGAACGGCGCGGGCGGCATCGCCGTCGGCATGGCGACCAATATCCCGACCCACAATCTGGGCGAGGTGATCGACGCCTGTTTCGCGCTGATCGACGAGCCTGACCTGTCGGTCGAGGATCTGATGCAGTACGTCCCCGGTCCGGACTTCCCGACCGGCGGCGTGATCCTTGGCCGCAGCGGGATCCGTCAGGCCTATCAGTTCGGGCGCGGCTCGATCACCGTGCGCGGCAAGGTGCACATCGAGGAGTTCAAGAAGGACCGCTCGGCCATCATCGTCACCGAGGTGCCGTTCCAGGTGAACAAGGCCCGGATGATGGAGCGCATCGGGGAGTGCATCCACGAGAAGACCGTCGAGGGCGTCTCCGAACTCCGCGACGAGAGCGACCGCGACGGCGTCCGCGTGGTCGTCGAGCTGAAGCGCGACGCGGTGCCGGACGTGGTGCTGGCCCAGCTCTACCGCCACACCCAGCTGCAGACGACCTTCGGCGTCAACATGCTGGCGCTGAACGGCGGCCGGCCGGAGGTGATGAACCTGCGCGACGTGATCGCGGCCTTCCTCGCCTTCCGCGAGCAGGTGATCACCCGGCGTACCGAGTACGAGCTGAACGAGGCGCGCGGCAAGGCCCACACGATGGTCGGCCTCGCGATCGCGGTCGCCAACCTCGACGCGATGATCCGCCTCATCCGCGAGGCGCCCGATCCGGTGGAGGCGCGCACCCAGTTGATGGAGCGCGACTGGCCCGCGGCCGACGTAGCGCCCCTGATCGCGCTCGTGGACGAGCCGGGCCGCGCGGTCTCCGACGCGGGCACCTACCGCCTGTCCGAGGCCCAGGCCCGCGCCATCCTCGACCTGCGCCTCAACCGCCTGACGGGCCTCGAGCGCGAGAAGATCGCCGCCGAGCTGAAGGAGATCGTCGACCGCATCCTCTACTATCTCGAGGTGCTCGCGAACCGGGAGACGCTGCTCGGCATCCTCCGGGAGGAGCTGGTGGAGGTGAGGAGCCGCTTCGCCACCCCGCGCCGCACGGTGCTTGAGGAGATGGAGTTCGAGGCGGACATCGAGGACCTGATCCAGCGCGAGGACATGGTCGTCACGGTCACGCACTCCGGCTACATCAAGCGCACGCCGGCCTCGGCCTTCCGCACCCAGCACCGGGGCGGCAAGGGGAAGACGGGCATGGATCTCCGCGAGGAGGACGCGGTGTCGGAGCTGTTCGTGGTCTCCACGCACACGCCGGTGCTGTTCTTCTCCACACGCGGCATGGTCTACAAGCTGAAGTGCTGGCGCCTGCCCACGGGCACGGCCCAGGCGCGCGGCAAGGCGCTGGTCAACCTGCTGCCGCTGACGCCGGGCGAGACGGTTTCGACCGTGCTGGCGCTTCCGGAGGACGAGGCGACCTGGGGCGACTACGACGTCCTGTTCGCGACCTCGAAGGGCAACATCCGCCGCAACAAGCTGTCGGACTTCGCCAACATCCGCGCGAGCGGCCTGATCGCCATGAAGCTTGAGGAGGAGGGTGAGCGGCTGATCGCCGTCCGCCTCTGCTCGGAGAAGGACGACGTGCTGCTCGCCTCGCGCGACGGTCGCTGCATCCGCTTCCCGGTCGACGACGTGCGCGTCTTCTCCGGCCGCACCTCCACCGGCGTGCGCGGCATCCGCCTCGCCGGCGACGATGCTTGCATCTCGATGTGCGTCCTGCGTCGCATGGAGGCCTCGGCCGAGGACCGGGACGCCTATCTTCGCGCGGCGAACGCGCTGCGGCGTGCGGCGGGCGAGGAGCCGATCGTGGCCGAGGGGGCGGATCCCGACGCGGAGGAGGCGATCGGTGCCCCGGTCACGCTGTCGCCTGAACGGTTCGCCGAGATGCAGACGGCGGAGGAGTTCATCCTCACCGTCTCCGACCGCGGGTTCGGCAAGCGCACCTCTTCCTTCGAGTACCGGCTGACCGGCCGGGGCGGGCAGGGCATCTGGAACATGGAGATGTCCGGCCGCAACAAGGCCGTGGTGGCGGCGTTCCCGGTCACGGACGGGCAGGAGCTGATGCTGGTCTCCGACGGCGGCCAGATGATCCGCCTCGGCGTCGACAGCGTCCGGATCGCGGGGCGCAAGACGCTGGGCGTCACGCTGTTCCGCCTCGCGGCGGAGGAGCGGGTGGTGTCGGTTGCGCCGCTCGCGGAGGCGGCGACCACGCCGGCCGACGGGCAGGCGGGCGGCTGATCAGGGACGACGGAAGGAGGCTCGCGATGGCTTCGGGCAATCGTCACCGCATCGGTGTCTATCCGGGCACCTTCGATCCGATCACCAACGGCCACATGGACATCATCCTGCGGGCCACCGGCATCGTCGACCACCTCGTGGTCGGCGTGGCGCGGAACGCTGGCAAGGGGCCGCTCTTCTCGATCAGCGAACGGGTGGAACTGATCCGTCGCGAGGTCGAGGCGCTGGAGGACGGGCGGACCAACGGCACGACGATCGAGGTCCGGCCGTTCGAGACTCTCCTGATGCACTTCGCCGAGAGCCTCAAGGCCTCGGTCATCATCCGCGGCCTGCGCGCGGTCTCGGACTTCGAGTACGAGTTCCAGATGGCCGGCATGAACGCACGCCTCAATCCGCGGATCGAGACGATGTTCTTGATGGCGTCCGACCGGCACCAGTTCATCTCCTCCCGCTTCGTGAAGGAGATCTGCATGCTGGGCGGCGAGATCGGGCATTTCGTCAGCCCGCGGGTGAAGGAGGAACTCCTGCGCCGATTCGCCAAGACGGCGTGAGGAGCGACCGCCGGTCGCATTGTTGCCAAGCCGGAGGGCGCGACCTAAGGTGCGCCGCCGGGCGATCCCGTAGCTCAGCCGGTAGAGCAACTGACTTTTAATCAGTGGGTCCTGGGTTCGAGTCCCAGCGGGATCACCATTTTTCAACAGGTTACAAGGCGGGTCGTCCCACATCGGCCCGAGTTTTCCAAAAGTTTTCCATCGGTCAGTTTCGGGTCCGTTCCCGCTTCGCGACCGCGGATTGAGCAAGTTCCTCCCGGTTGGCCTGGGACGAATAGTGCTCGGCCATCTGCGCGGTGCAGCCGAGCACGGCTTGGATCTCCGACGTGGTGGCGCTGCACAGGGCGAGCGTGACGCCGGCCGTGTGCCGCAGGCCGTGGAAGGTGAGACCCGGCGCCACGCACTCGTCGGCGACCAGTTCCGCGATCAAGCGGAAGAACACCGTCCCGAACCCGTCGCGGGTGTAGGGTCGCCCGCGCTCCCCGACGATGATGTTGGGCGCGGTGCGCGGCAGCCGGTCGAGCTTCGAGGCGAGCCCTGCAGGGAGCGTGATCCCCACCTGTTGCCCGGTCTTGCGCTGGCGCAGATGCAGCTTCCCGTCCCGGAAGGCGGTCCAGGTGAGGCGCACCACGTCGCCCTCGCGCTGCCCGGTCGCGGCGGCGATCTCCACCGCGAGTGCGATGCCGGGCGCCGCCGCAGCCGTCACGAACGCGAGCTCGGCCGAGGACCACGCCCGGTTCGCCTTCGCCTTGCCGGCCGGCCGACGGACCTTCTCCGCCCCCTTCACGGGGTTCGAGGATGTGATGCCGCGCGGAAGGCCCCACGAGAAGAGGCGGCTCATCACCGCGAGCACGTAGTTCGCCTCGCGATAGCCGCGCTTGGCGGCCTTGTCCCGGATCCGCATCACGGCCGGCGTGTCGAACTCCGCCAGGGCGGTGGTCGCCAGGGGTTCGAGGTAGGCCATGATGCGCGCGTAGTCGCGGCGCGTGCTGTCGGCGAGATTGAGAAACTCCGGGCTTCCCCGGTAGGCCACCATCAGCCCGCCGAAGGTGCCGGCCCGGACGGTGCGGCCGGCGAGCTTGGCCTCCTCCCGCTTCCATGCCTCGTGGAAGGCTGCCGAGCGCGGGTCGTCGGGAAGCCGCGCGCCGGTGCCGCGGTGGTAGTAGTAGGCCCGGCCCTTTGCCGTGACCTTCTTGACGGACTTCATCCGCACGATCATCCGAGCGCCTCGATCGCGGTGTCCAGGGCCCGGCGAGGCTGCACGCCTCCCTTGGCGCTGTCCACGAGGCGATCGAGATCCAGGCGGTCGTAGAGGCGGCGCCGGCCGATGGCGACCGGCTGCACCCCGAGGCCCGCGAGCGTGCTCGCGGACACGCCGATGTAGGCCGCCGCCAGCGCAGCCGGGAGCAACCGGGGCCAGCCCGGCAGGTCCGTGGCGGCGAGGCGGCGGCGGGGCATCAGCGGGTCACCGCGCCACGGGGTTCTGCGCGAGGTAGAGCGG
>CANGXM010000276.1 GCA_947457845.1 Rhodospirillales bacterium
CGCCGGCCGGGCGACCCGCGGGTCCGCCGCGGCCTCGTCCCCGCCGGCCTCGGGTCCGGCTTCGTGGTCGATCCGACCGGCCTGATCGTGACCAACGACCACGTGATCGACGGCGCCGACCAGATCCACGTCACGCTCGCCGACGGGCGCCGCCTGCCGGCCCGGATCGTCGGCACCGACGCGCGCACCGACATCGCGCTCCTCCAGGTCGAGGCCGGCGCGCCGCTGCCCCACGTCGCCTTCGGCGACAGCGACCGGGTGCGGGTCGGCGACCGCGTGGTCGCGGTGGGCAATCCCTTCGGCCTCGGCGGGACGGTGACGTCGGGCATCGTCTCGGCCCGCAACCGCGACATCCGCAGCGGCCCCGACGCGGAGTTCCTTCAGCTGGACGCCGCCATCAACAGCGGCAATTCCGGCGGCCCCACCTTCGACGTCTTCGGGCGGGTGATCGGCATCAACACCGCCATCGTCTCGCCGTCGGGCGGGTCGGTCGGCATCGGCTTCGCGATCCCGTCCAACCAGGCGAAGGCCGTGATCGAGCAGCTGCGGACCCGCGGCTCGGTCGAGCGGGGCTGGATCGGCGTCTCGATCCAGCCGGTGACCCCGGACATGGTCGCCGACCTCGGCCTCGACCGGCCGGCGGGCGTCCTTGTCGCGCAGGTGACGCGCGGCGGCCCTGCGATGCGCGCGGGCCTGCGCCCCGGCGACGTGATCGTCGCGGTCGACGGCAAGGAGGTGGAGACCGCACGCGACGTGACGCGCAGGGTCGCCGCCGCCGCGCCAGGCACGACGGTGCCGCTCACCGTCTGGCGCGAGGGGCAGGAGAAGACGCTCGACGTCACCGTGCGCTCCGGCGAGGCGCCGGTGGCCCGTGCGGCCGCGGCGCCGCGCGGCTAATCTGGGACGATCGGGCGGGGCGGGGGCCGAGGGGCGGGGGCGGGGATGCGCATCCTGGTGATCGAGGACGACGCGGGCGCCGCGGCCTATGTCGCGAAAGGGCTTCGCGAGGCCGGGCACGCGGTCGACCACGCCGCCGACGGGACGCAGGGCCTGTTCCTCGCCGCGGCGGAGCCCTACGACGTGCTGATCGTCGACCGGATGCTGCCGGGGCGCGACGGGCTGGCGGTGATCGAGGTTCTGCGGGCGACGGGCAACCGGACGCCCGCCCTCATCCTGTCCGCGCTCGGCAGCGTCGACGACCGGGTGCGGGGCCTGCGGGCGGGGGGCGACGACTATCTGACCAAGCCCTTCGCCTTCGCTGAGCTGCTCGCCCGGGTCGAGGCGCTGGGGCGACGGGCGGCGCCGGAGCCCGCGGCGACGCGGCTGAAGGTCGCCGACCTCGAACTCGACCTCCTCGCCCGGACCGCGACGCGGGGCGGCCGGCCGATCGCGCTGCTCCCGCGGGAGTTCCGCCTGCTCGAGCACCTGATGCGCCACGCCGGGCAGGTGGTGACGCGCACGATGCTGCTGGAGAAGGTGTGGGACTACCACTTCGATCCCCAGACCAACGTGATCGACGTCCACATCGCGCGGCTACGCCAGAAGGTCGACCGGGACTTCCCGTCGCCGCTGATCCACACGGTGCGCGGCGCCGGCTACCGGCTGGGTCCCTGACGTGCCCGCCTTCGCCCGCACCACGTGGTTCCGCCTCGCGCTGCTGTTCACGGTGCTCCAGCTGGCGGTGGTGCTGCTCGTCCTCCTCGGCGTCTACCGGCTGACGGCGGCGCACGTCGACGCCCGCATGGATCAGATGCTGGCGGCCGAGATCGAGGCGCTGGAGACCGTGTTCCGGCGCGCCGGCCTGCCCGGGCTGGCGCGCGAGGTGGCGGAGCGGTCGGAGCAGGGCCTCGATTCGATGATCTATCTCCTGGCCGACCCGCGGGGCGGCCGGGTCGTGGGCAACCTCTCCGGCTGGCCGGCGGAGGTCCGGCCGGACGGCACGGTGCGGACGATCGAGCTGACCGACCCGACCCGCGAGGGGCGGCGCGTCCCGGTCGCGGCGCGGGCCTTCGGCTTGCCGGCCGGGCATCGCATCCTCGTCGGCATCGACCGCTCGGAGCGGCGGGAACTCCAGGCCCGGATCGAGATCGCGCTCGCCTGGGCCGTCGGCCTCACCCTCGTCGCCGGCCTCGTCGTCGGCGGCTGGTTCGGCCGCCGCGCCCTGCGGCAGGTCGACGTGATCAACGCCACCACGACCCGGATCGTCGAGGGGAGCCTGGGCGAGCGGGTGCCGCGCAGCGGTGCGGGCGACGAGCTCGACCGGCTCGCCGAGAACATGAACCGCATGCTGGACCGGATCGCCCACCTGATGGGTGGCCTCAGGACCGTGACCGACGCCGTCGCCCACGACCTCCGCACGCCGCTCACCCGGCTCCGGGCGCGGCTGGAGACCGCGCTGGCCGCCCCGGACCTGACCGAGGGCGCGCGCCGGTCCCTGGAGGAGAGCGTGCAGGAATGCGACCGCCTCCTCGGCATCTTCCGCGCGTTGCTGGGCATCGCCGAAGCGGAGGCGGCGGCGGGCGGGGAGGCGGTCGCGGAGGTCGACCTCGCGGCCCTCGCCACGGACGTCGCCGAGCTCTACGGGCCCGCGGCGGAGGAGAAGGGTCTCGCATTGGAACTGCGGACCGGCGCCGGCCCGGTCCCGGTCGTCGGCAATCCGCAGCTCCTCGCCCAGGCGCTGGCCAACCTCCTCGACAACGCGGTCAAGTTCACGCCGGCCGGCGGCCGGGTCTCGGTCGTCGCCGACCGGACGGACGACGGTCGCCCCCGCCTCGCGGTCGCCGACACGGGGCCCGGCATCCCGGTCGGGGAGCGGGAACGGGTGCTGGACCGGTTCGTCCGGCTGGAGCCGAGCCGCTCGACGCCGGGCCACGGCCTCGGCCTGTCGCTGGTGGACGCGGTCGCACGGCGCCACGGCGCGCGCCTGTCGCTGGAGGGCGCCACCCCGGGGCTCCGCGTCGTCCTCCTCTTTCCCGGCGGGGAGCGACGTCTTCGCGCTGGCGTCGGGGCGGAGGCCGCTGGTAGGTAAGCCGCGAACGCCAGTCGCGTCCGGCGGGCCTCCGGGGCCTCCGCCCGCCATCGGACCGTTGCGAGGGGGAGGGGCCACCGCCATGTTCAGGGGACCGGCACAGGCGGCGGCCGTATCGGGCCGCCGCAACGCCGCGCTCGCCGTCCGCATCGCCTGGGGAAGCATCGCGGTCGGGGTGGTCGTCCTCGGTCTCAAGCTCCTCGCGTGGTGGATCACGGGCAGCGTCGCGCTCTTCTCCGACGCGCTGGAGAGCATCATCAACGTGGCGGCCGCGATCGCGGCACTCGTGGCGCTCCAGGTCAGCCGGCAGCCGGCCGATCCCGACCACCCCTACGGTCACCACAAGGCCGAGTACTTCTCCGCCGTCGTCGAGGGTGTGCTGATCGTCGTCGCCGCCTTCTCGATCCTCAGCGAGGCGTGGCAGGCGCTGGCCGATCCGCTGCCGCTCGACGCCCCGGTGGCGGGGCTCGCGATCAACGGGGCGGCGACGGCGCTGAACGCCGTCTGGGCGTCGGTCCTGATCCGCTACGGCCGGCGATGGCGCTCGCCCGCGCTCGTCGCCGACGGGCGACACCTCGTGACCGACGTGGTGACGTCGGTCGGGGTGCTGGCCGGGGTCATGGCCGCCTCCGCCTTCCGCTGGCCCATCCTCGATCCGATCCTCGCCGCACTCGTGGCGGTCAACGTCCTCTGGACGGGCTGGCGCCTCGTGCGCGAATCGGTCGGCGGGCTGATGGATGCGGCCCCGGCCGGGGAGGTGATGGACACCATCCGCCGGATCGTCTCCGAACGCGCCGCCGGCGCGATCGAGGTCCACGGCCTGCGCTCCCGCCATGCCGGTCCCGTCACCTTCATCGAGTTCCATCTGGTCGTGCCGGGCGACATGTCGGTGGCCGAGGCGCACGCGATCTGCGACCGGATCGAGGCAGCGCTGGAGGACGAGCTGACGGAGACCCACGTCAGCATTCACGTCGAACCCGATACCGAGCGGCAACAGACCGGTGTTCCGATCCTGTGAGTCGAAAACTGCCGATCGCCAGGCGGTCGTGGTTGGCGATCGACCTCAAAGCGACGCGATGTAGGCCGTCGGATTGACGATCGCCAGCCGTTGCATAGACGGGCTCCGTGCGACGACCTCAACGCCGTCGATCTTGATCGCGGCGCCATCGTCGAGGACGCGATCGACGAGCCTGACGACGATGTCGCGGGTCAGCATCAGTCCGACGACGACGGTTCCGCCCGACCAATGCCGTCGTGTCACCCGATTTGGACCGCCGGCCGGCACCGTGTACTCGAAATGAAGATGATTGGCCTGCGGAACCGTTCCGTAGTGCTGGCCGACGACTTCGAAGAAGCTGCTCGCGAACCCGTCGTCGAGCTGGTCTCTCGTCAGATCATCCGAGAAGCCTTTGATCTGGTTCCGGACCGTCCTGCTGGCGAAAAAGAAATGCCTCTTGCTGCTTTGGGTCACGTCGATCAGGGGGCCATCGCCGTGCATGGTCCGGATCCGGCCACACAGCACAGCCGTTTGCAGGTTAGGGAGTCCACCCTTCGCGAAATAAAAGGTAGGACTCCTTATCGGTTCGTTCGTCACGAAGCAAAAACTGATCGGCTGAAATATTCGGGTTATCAGTTCTTTTTCCCTATTCGGTAAATCCCTGTAGGTCGGCATGATTTTTGATCTCCGGCAGGAGGGAATGGCAGAAAAAACGATGCAAATTGCATGACTTTATCGATACGGTGCGGTAGCTGAACTCGATCTAGTCGGCAAAGTATGCTGAAGTCAATCGGCATTGCGCCTGCAGTCAGGCCGCCCGCGACCGTGTCCGGACGGCCTCCACGCAGCGGGCCAGCGTCGGGTTGTGCGGGTTCAGCGCGAAGGCGCGTTCGTGCGCCGTCGCCGCCTCCGCCGCCCGCCCCTGCGCGTCGAGGCTCAGGGCCAGCTGGTGGTGGAAGGCCGCGTTCGTCGGTGTCAGCGCGACCGCGGCGCGGAACGACGCCTCGGCCTCCGCGTGGGCGCCCCGGCGGGCGTGGATCAGCCCGATGCGGAAGTGCGGCATGGACTGCGTCGGATTGGCGGTGAGCGCCGCCTCCATCGTGCCGATCGCCTCGTCCTCGCGCCCGGCCTCCGCCAGTGCCGCGCCCAGATGGAAGAGGAAGGCCGCGTTGCGCGGATTGATGGCGAGCGCCGCCCGCTGCGCCGCGGCCGCCTCCTCGTGGCGGGCCTGCACGGCGAGCGCGAGGCCGAGCACATGGTGGTGGACCGGGTTCTCCGGCGCGAGGCGGGCCGCCCGCCGGGCCC
>CANGXM010000277.1 GCA_947457845.1 Rhodospirillales bacterium
CCGAAACGTCGGCCGCCGCCGTCGCCCCCTCCCGCAGCGCCGCCGCGAAGGCCGTGCGCGGCACGGGGCGGCGCAGGCGCTCCAGCAGCGTCCGGGCATCGTCGTCGGGCACCACGAGACGCCCCAGCCGAACGGCGAGACCGAACGCCGCGTCACCGATGGTCCCGGTCACGGCGATCGCGTCGCCCGCCCGCGCCCCGCCCCGCCGCACCGCGCGACCGGCCGGCACGGTCCCGACCGCGGTGACCGACAGCACGGGAACGCCGGGGACCGATACCGAGTCGCCGCCCATCAACGCGATGCCGAACCGGACCTGATCGGCCGCGAGCCCCGCGGCGAAGGCGGCGAGCCACCCGTCGTCGACCGACCGCGGCAACGCCGTCGTAAGCGTGTAGGCCAGCGGATCGGCCCCCATCGCCGCGAGGTCGGAGAGGTTCACACGCAGCAGCTTGGCGGCCACGTCGCCCGGCGGATCGTCGGGAAGATAGTGGACCCCCTCCACCATCGCGTCGGTCGTGACCACGAGGTCGCGGCCGGGGGGCGGCGCGAACACGGCCGCGTCGTCGGTCAGGTCGAGGGCGCCGGGGAAGCCGGCCGCGAGCGGCCGCAGGAGGCGGGCGATCCGCCCGAACTCCCCGAGGGGAGCGGACGACGGCGGATCAGCCGTCGCCATCGTCGCCCGGGTCGCGACCGCCCTCGCCGCGCGCCATCTCCTCCGGCCGGAGGTTGCGCGCGATGCGGTCCAGCACGCCGTTGACCATCGCCGGCTCGCGGCCGCCGAAGAAGCCGTGCGCGACGTTCATGTAGTCGTTGATGGCGATGCGCGGGTGCACGTCGGCGTGGGCCAGGATCTCGTACGTCCCGGCGCGCAGGATGGCTCGCAGCAGCATCTCAAGCCGCTCGAGCGCGTGGCCCTGGAGGCTCGCGGACACCATCGCGTCGATGTCGCCCTGGCGTTCGGCCACGCCCTCGACGATACCGTTCAGGAGCGCCATGTCCGGCTCGACATAGAGGTCGCCGTCGAGGTCCTGGCCGACCCGATGGGTCGCGAACTCGCCGAGCGCGACCCGCGGCGCCACGCCGACGAGGTCCATCTGGTAGAGCACCTGCACCGCCGCGAGACGGGCCGCGGTGCGACGGGCCTTGGCGCTCGGCCCGGAACGGCGGCGACGGGGCGTGGCCGGTGCGGCCGGCCCGGATCTTGTGGGGCTGGACATGTCGTGCGAACGGGGGGTCAGCGGGGGTAGAGGCCGAACTGGCGCTTGACCTCGATCATGTCAAGACAGGCCCGGGCGGCACCGCCGCCCTTGTCGAGCCCGTCGACCTTGGCCCGGGCCCAGGCCTGATCGTCGGTCTCGACCGTCAGGATGCCGTTCCCGATCGCCAGCGTGAAGCGCAGCGCCAGTTCCGACAGGCCCCGCGCACTCTCGTTGGCGACGACGTCGTAGTGGGTGGTCTCGCCCCGGATGACGCAGCCGAGTGCCACGTAGCCGTCGAAGCGAGGCCGGATGGTGGGGAAGTCCATCGCCCGGACCGCGATCCGGATCGCCGCCGGGATCTCCAGCGCGCCGGGGACCGTGAAGACCTCCCACGTGGCGCCGGCCTTCTCCAGCTCCAGCGTCGCGCCCCGGATCAGCTCGTCGGCCAGGTCCTCGTAGAAGCGCGCGATCACGATCATCACATGCGGTCCGGCCATCGTCCCCTCCATCAGCGCGCCGCGGACGGATCGATCGGCGGAATGGGCCGCTGGCCCACGACCGTCAGACCGTAGCCGTCGAGCCCGACGATCGTCCTCCTGGTGTTGCTCAACAGGTGCATGCGACGGACGCCGAGATCCAACAGGATCTGCGCGCCGACGCCGTAGTCCCGCAGTTCGGGCGGCTGGTCCTGCGCGACGTCGCCGGCCGCCTGCAGGCGCCGGGAGAGGCTGGCCGGCTGGGCCTCGCGCAGGACAACAACGACGCCGCGCCCCTCGCGCCCGATCTCGGCCATCGCCGCCTGCAACTCGCCCCCGCGCTCGCTGCCCGCGTCGTGCAGGACGTCGTCCAGCACGCTGAGCGCATGCATGCGGACCAGCGGCGGCGGATCGGTCGTCACGTCGCCCTTCACCAGGGCCACGTGCTCGGCGCCGGTCACCGTATTGACATAGATCGACATCCGGAAGGTGCCGCCGAACCGGCTTCGGAACTCCGTCTCCAGCCGCCGCTCGATCAGCGTCTCGGTCCGGCGGCGGTAGGCGATCATGTCGGCGATCGTGCCGATCTTCAGCCCATGGAACTGGGCGAAGGGCACGAGGTCCGGCATCCGGGCCATGGTGCCGTCGTCATTCATGATCTCGCAGATCACGCCGGCCGGGTTCAGCCCCGCCATCCGCGCGATGTCGACGGCGGCCTCGGTGTGGCCCGCCCGCACCAGGACCCCGCCGTCCCGCGCGACGAGGGGGAAGATGTGGCCGGGGGTCACGATGTCGGCGGCACCCGCCTGCGGATCGATCGCCACCGCGATGGTCCGGGCGCGGTCGGCGGCCGAGATGCCCGTCGTCACGCCCTCCCGCGCTTCGATCGACACGGTGAAGGCCGTGTGGTGCCGGCTCGCGTTCTGCCGGGACATCAGCTGGAGCCCCAGCCGCTCGACCCGCTGGCGCTCCATCGAGAGGCAGATCAGGCCGCGGCCGTAACGGGCCATGAAGTTCACGGCGGCCGCGTCGCAGAACTCGGCCGGGATCACGAGGTCGCCCTCGTTCTCCCGGTCCTCATCGTCGACGAGGACGAACATGCGGCCCTGCCGCGCCTCCTCGATGATCTCCTCGATCGGGGAGAGCAGACGCTCGTCCTCGACCGGGAGCCGATGGCCACCCGGGCCGGTCATCGTGTCTCCACGAGGCGCTGCAGGTAGCGCGCCAGCATGTCGATCTCGAAGTTCACGCGACGACCCGGCCCGAAGGCCGGCCCGTCCGTGCCGGGCAGAACGCCCCTGAAGTTCGTCCATTGGAGGGTGTGCGGAATGATGTTCACGCCGAAGCGGGTGTCCTCCACTTCATTGACCGTCAGCGACACCCCGTCAAGCGCGACCGATCCTTTCGGGGCGACGAAGCGCGCGAGCGATGCCGGAACCTCGAACACGATCCGGTGGCTGTCGCCCTCGGGCCGAACGGAAACGACGGTCGCGACGCCGTCGACGTGACCGGAGACGAGATGCCCGCCGAGTTCGTCACCGAGACGCAGGGCCCGCTCCAGGTTGACGGGCGTTCCGACCGTCCAGTCGCCGAGCGTCGTCTTCGACAGGGTCTCGGCGGACGCCTCGACGTCGAACCGGCCCGGGCCGCGGTCGACGACGGTCAGGCAGGCGCCGTTGCACGCGATGGACGCGCCGAGGGCGATGCCGTCGGTGTCCCACGCTGTCGCGATGGAGAACAGGGTGTCGCCACGGCGCTGGATGGTTGCGACGTGACCGACGTCGGTGATGATGCCGGTGAACATGGCCGTCAACATAGGCCGCCCGCGATCCCGAGGCGAGGATCGAACGGGGTCGCTACCGTCGCAGGTCGACCAGCGTCCCCTGCCCGTCCGCCGGCGGCTCGGCCGGGAGCCGCCCGCGGATCCACGCGTCGAGCCGCGCCGGAAGCGCCGCGTCGCGCGGCCGGGTGGAGGCGACGACGACGCGGCCCTGGGTCAGGAGCGCCGCGTGGACCGACCGGTCACCGGGGCAGGCGACCACCCCGGCCTCCTCCTCCCCGCCCGAATGCGGCCGCAGCCCTTCGAGGACGAGGCAGTCGTCGACCCACGACATCGGCCCGCGCACGCCGACGTTCGCCAGCAGGGTCACGCGGCGCTCGGCCAGGATCCGGCGGAGGATGGCGTCGACCTCGGGGAAGTAGAGAAGGTCGGGCGCGTCGTAGGTGCCGGCGAGGCGGGTGAGGCCGTCCCAGGTGGCGATCGGCCGGCGCATGGGCGACGGGGCCTCCTCGTCGAGGCGGAAGGGCGACCACGACGTGCCGGTCCAGCTCCACACCGCCGCCACCATCTCGTTGGCGACGAGGCGGAGGTCGGTCACCCCATCCATGTTGCCGGGGCCGAGCCGCAAGCTGTTGGAGCAGACGATCGTCGTCGGCACCTCGGTCATGATGTCGCCGGCGAGCCGGTGGATCTCGAAGATGAAGGCGCCGCAGGTGCCGCTCGTGGGGGTGCGGAGCACGAGGATGCGGAACCCCTCCCCCACGCCGACCACGGCCACGCGGGCCTCGCGCCGCTCCCGGCTGTCGGCGTCGCGCATGCGTCGGTCGAGCGTCCGGCGGACCGTCGCCGACAGGCTCGACACCGTCCGCCACTGCGGCTCGGTCGGCTGGTCGGACGCGGTCGCCGGCCGGAACGCGACCAGCAGCGCGAGCGTGAGGACCGATACCAAGAGATGCACCCACGCCCCCGTCACCGCCGTTGCCGCGCGGGATCCTACACCGCTCCGCCGCCGGAGACGACCGTCAGCCGACGCGTTCGTAGCTCTCCCAGAGATCGTCGTCCGCGGCGCGCACCCCGGTGCGGCGGAAGGCGGCCAGATCGGCGAGCCGCTCGATGCCCCAGCCCGCCACCGCGGGGGTCCCGTCGCCGCCGATGACCCGGGGGCTGCGGAACCACTCGAGCCGGTCGACCAGCCCCGCCGCCAGCAGCGACGCCGCGAGCCGCGACCCGCCCTCGACCAGGACGCGGGTGATCCCGCGCGCCGCGAGGAGGCGCAGGCCGGCCGGAAGATCGAGCAGGCGGTCGGCGTCCGGCGGCACCGCGAGGATCTCCACCCCGGCGCCGGCGAAGGCGGCGACGCGCGCGGCGTCCGCGTCCGTGCGGGTCAGGAGCCACGTCGCCCGCTCCCGCGCGGTCGCGACGACCCGCGCCGTCAGCGGCAGGCGCAGGTGGCCGTCCACGACGACGCGCACGGGCGAGCGGTCGGCCATGCCGGGCAGACGGCAGGTCAGGTCGGGATCGTCGAGGACGGCGGTGTTCGTGCCGACCATGATCGCGTCGTTCCGGGCCCGCAGCCCGTGCCCCCAGGCGCGGGCGACCGACCCCGTGATCCAGCGGCTCTCGCCGCTGCGGGTCGCGATGCGGCCGTCGAGCGTCGTCGCGAGCTTCACCGTGACGAGCGGCCGGCCGTCGCGGATGCGCCGGAAGAATCCCTCGTTGAGGCGCATCGCCTCGGCCCGCATCAGCCCGACCTCCACCGCGAGGCCGGCGTCGCGAAGCCGTCGCACGCCGGCGCCGTCGACCCGGGGGTCCGGGTCCTCGCAGGCCACGACGACCCGCGCGACGCCGGCG
>CANGXM010000278.1 GCA_947457845.1 Rhodospirillales bacterium
CGTCGGCCGCCGGACCGGTCCTTTCGGGACAGGGGGCTGCGGCAACGGGGACGCCGGGCGGCACCGCAGCAGGCGCGTCGGCCGGTGGCTCCGCCGCGCCGGCGTCGACCGAAGGCTCGATCGTCGGTCCGGCCGGGATCGGGACGCTGCGCGTCCTCTCGGTCGGCGACAGCCCTGCGCGCGCGGCCATCGGCGGCGGCCCGGTCACCGTCGCCACGGTGACCGGGGCACAGGTCGGCGGCCAGCCCGTGGTCGCCACCGACCGCGGCCTGCTCGTTCTCCAGGCCCATCCCGGCCTGCCGGCCGGAACCCGACTGACGCTCGAAACCCTTCCGCCGCCCGCGCCCACGACGCTGCCGAGGCTCGCCCCGCTCGATCCGATGGGCTCCCGGGACTGGCCGGCGCTTCAGCATGCCCTCGACGCGATGGCGCAGTCCGATCCGCAGTCGGCCCGGGCGGTGACCGCCGCGATCCTGCCGCAGATCAACGCCCGCCTCGCTACCAACATGGCCCTTTTCATGGGCATCGTGCGGGGCGGCGTCGATCCGCGGGCGTGGATCGGCGACCGCGGCGTGCGTGCGCTCGAGGCTTCCGGCCGGGCGGAACTGGTGGACCGCCTCGCCGAGGATCTGCGCGGCCTCCAGCGCCAGGCGGAGGGAGGCGGGGGCGAGTGGCGGACCTACCCCCTCCCCCTCCTCCACGACGGTGTGATGGATCGGGTGGTCGTGCGCGTCCGACGGCGGGAGGACGACGAGGAGGGCGAGGCCGAAAGGGTCGAGCGCCGCGGTGGCGGGACCCGCTTCCTGGTCGACGTCAATCTCAGCCGGCTCGGCCCGCTCCAGCTGGACGGGCTGGTGCGCCCGAAGCGGCTCGACCTCATCGTCCGGAGCCGGGACGGCCTGCCCGAGTTCCTGCGGACCGAGCTGCGGCAGATCTACGCCGGCGCGATGGCGGACCTGCGGCTCGCCGGCGATCTCGGCTTCCAGTCCGGACGGGCGATAGCCTGGGTCCCCCTGCCCGGCCACGCCACGTCGGGACGCGGCGTGGTGGCCTGAACGACGTCAGATCCGGCCGGCCTTCCGGCGCAGGTGCGCGATCGCCCCGGTCTCGTCGAGGACCTGGGTCTCCTTCCGGGCCACTTCCCGGCGCTCTTCGTCGATCCGGTTCTGCTCCACGATCTCCAGCCGCTTCTGCTCCATGAAGATCTCGGCCAACTCGTCGGTCGCGGTGGCGATGCGGATCTCGACGTCGCGCACGGCCGCCATCAGCTGGTCGCGCCGGTCGCTCATGCGCCGAAGATAGGCGCCGAAGACGAGGCGGGATTCCGTGTTCTCCCGCGCCACCTCCCGTTCGCGGACCACTTCGGCGTCGTGATCGGCGATCGCACGGCGCAGCATGTCGGACTCGGCGTGAAGCTGCGCGAGCAGCCGGCGCATGTCGTCGAGCCGGAACTTGGTCAGCCGGATCAGCGGCTTCAGGTCGCTCACGCCGCCACGTCCCGTCCAGCGCGATCGGCGTCGGTCATTGCGGCCAGGGAACGCCGAGGACCTTGGCGAGGCCGGCGTAGCCGCCGGCCAGGTCCGTGTGGTCGCGCTTGTTCTGGTTCAGGAAGGCGTCGAGGGCGGGCTGGTACTGGATCGCCTCGTCGACCTGGGGATCGGTGCCACGCCGATAGGCGCCGAGGCGGATCAGTTCGGCCATGTCCTCGTAGACGGAAAGCAGGGCCCGTGCCCGCTGGATCAGTGCGTTCTCGGCGTCGGTGTTGCACGCTGGCATCGTCCGCGACACGGACTTGAGGATGTTGATCGCCGGATAGCGTCCGCGCTCGGCGATCTTGCGCTCCATAACGATGTGCCCGTCCAGGATGCCGCGCACGGCATCGGCGATGGGCTCGTTGTGGTCGTCGCCGTCGACGAGCACGGTGAACAGCCCGCTCACCGTCCCCTCGTGCGTGCCCGGGCCCGCGCGCTCCAGAAGGCGCGGAAGTTCGGCGAAGACGGTCGGCGGATAGCCCTTCGTGGTCGGCGGCTCGCCCGCCGACAGCCCGATCTCGCGCTGGGCCATGGCGAAACGGGTGACGCTGTCCATCAGGCACAGGACGTCGCGGCCGGTATCGCGGAAGTACTCGGCCACGGACATGGTGAGATAGGCGGCCTGCCGTCGCATCAGCGGCGCCTCGTCGGACGTGGCCACGACGACGACGCTGCGCCGCAGGCCCTCCTCGCCCAGATCCTCGGTCAGGAACTCCTGCACCTCACGTCCGCGTTCGCCGACCAGCCCGATCACGCTGACGTCGGCGGAGGTGTAGCGGGCGAGCATCGACATGAGGACCGACTTGCCGACGCCCGAGCCGGCGAAGATCCCCATGCGCTGGCCCCGCGCGCAGGACAGGAACGTGTTGAGCGCGCGGACGCCCAGGTCGATCTTCGCACCCACGCGGCGGCGCGCGTGCGCCGGCGGCGGCTGGTTGCGGATGGGAACGCCGATCTTGCCGGACGTAAGCGGCCCCTTGCCGTCGACCGGCTCGCCGAGCGCGTTGATCACCCGGCCGAGCCACGCCTCCGAGGGGAACACGAGCGGGCGACCGTCCACCACCTCCGCCCGGCAGCCGACGCCGACGCCGTCGAGGGTGCCGAACGGCATCGCGAGCGCGCGATGCTCGCGAAAGCCGACGATCTCGCAAGGCACCCGCCGCCCGTCGCGGGTGACGATGTTCACCCGACCCCCGATGGAGAGAAAGCGCTCCACACCCGCAACTTCGACGAGCAGGCCCTGTACGGCCGCGACCCGCCCGAAGAAGCGGATCGGCGGGATGGTGCCGATGGCATCGAGGAAGGGCCCTGCGGCGAGCGTCATGGTCGCGGTCCCACGAAATTGGTGAACGACCGATCCTGCCAGTAAAGCGCCGCGACTTCCATCGAAGCGTCGACGGCGGACGCGGATCGCCGGAACGTCACGGAACTTGGTTTTCCGCCCGTGGATCCGTTAAGGTTCGCTCGGCTTTCGAGCCGTTCGCCCGGAGGACGCCCATCATGCGCATTTTGCTGGTCGAAGATGACGCATCGCTCGCCAAGAGCATCGAACTGATGCTCAAGGCCGAGGGATTCATCCTCGATACGACCGAGCTCGGTGAGGACGGCCTGGAGATCGGGAAGATCTACGATTACGACATCATCATTCTTGACCTGATGCTTCCCGACATCGACGGCTACGAAGTGCTGCGGCGGTTGCGGGCGGCGCGGGTGACGACGCCGATCCTGATCCTGTCGGGGCTCACGGAACTCGACCACAAGTTGAAGGGCCTGGGGTTCGGCGCGGACGATTACCTGACGAAGCCGTTCGACCGGCGGGAGCTGGTCGCACGGATCCAGGCGATCATCCGGCGGTCGAAGGGCCATGCCCACAGCATCATCCGCACCGGCAAGCTGGTGGTCAACCTCGAGGCCCGGACGGTCGAGGTGGAGGGAAAGCCGCTGCATCTCACGGGCAAGGAATACGGGATCCTGGAGCTGCTTTCGCTGCGCAAGGGCACGACGCTGACCAAGGAGATGTTCCTGAACCATCTCTATGGCGGGATGGACGAGCCGGAGCTGAAGATCATCGACGTCTTCGTGTGCAAGCTCCGCAAGAAGCTGACGACGGCGACGTCCGGCGAGAACTACATCGAGACCGTCTGGGGACGTGGCTACGTCCTGCGCGATCCGGTGGACACCCGCCAGGGCGCCCCGGCGGACGCCCATGTCGCCTGACGTCTTCCGGGCGCGGAAGGCGCAAGCGCGCGCCCGCCTCGCGCCGCGCGTCCTTCAGGCGACGGCGGCGGGGTTCGCCGCGCGGGTCAACTGATAGAGTCCCCGCTGCCCCTCGACCGGCTTGAACTTGTCGGTGATGCCGAGGACCGTCTCCGCACCGCCGAGATAGAGCACCCCATCGGCCGGCATCTGACGGGCGATCGCCTCGAGGACCTTCCCCTTCGTCGGCTGATCGAAATAGATCAGCACGTTCCGGCAGAAGACCACGTCGAACTGGCCGAGAGGCGAGAGATCGGTGAGCAGGTTGAACTCGCGGAACTGGGCCATCGCCCGGATCTCCTGCGAGATCTGCCACTTGTCGCCGTTCTGCTTGAAGTACCTGACGAGGTGGGTGATCGGCAGACCGCGCTGCACCTCGAACTGGGTGTAGACCCCCGCACGGGCGCGCTCGACCATTTCGGCCGACAGGTCCGTGCCGACGATCTCGATCCGCCACCCCGCGACCCTCGACTTCTCCTCCTCCAGGAGCATGGCGAGCGAATAGGCCTCCTGCCCCGACGAGCAGGCGGCCGACCAGATCCGGATCTGGCGCTTCGACGCGCGAGACCGGAGCAGGTTCGGAAGCACGGTCGCCTTGAACTGATCAAAGGGCTTCTGGTCGCGGTAGAAGGACGACTCGTTCGTCGTCATCGCCTCGGTGATCGATCGAAGCAGGCTCTCCTCCCGCCGGGCGCGGATGGCGCCGGCGAGATCGTCGAGCCCCTTCATCCCCTGCTTGCGGGCGATCGGCATCAGACGCGACTCGAGCAGGTACGCCTTGTCCGGCGTCAGGACGAGACCCGACCGTTGCCGAAGGAGTGTCGAGAAGAGTTCGAAATCCTCGGCTTTCATCACGCGACCCTCGACGCGAGCTGGCGGACGTGCGACCCGATTTCGCCGACGGGGAGCACGGCGTTGGCGTGGCCGGCCGTGGCGACGGCCCCCGGCATTCCCCAGACGACGCTGCTCGCCTCGTCCTGGGCGACCACGAGACCGCCGGCCTCCGCGACCACCCCGCAGCCGCGCATGCCGTCCTGGCCCATGCCCGTCAGCACGACGGCGAGCACCTTGCGCCCGTAGTTGGCGACGATGCTGCGCAGCATCGGATCGACCGCCGGCCGGCAGAAGTTCTCCGGCGGGTCCTTGGTCAGCGAGATCTGCGGACCGGCCCCCCGGTTGACGACGAGCATGTGGTTGTCGCCGGGCGCGATGTAGACGCGGCCGCCGACCACCGGCTCGCCGTCCTTCCCCTCCGCGCAGATCACCTCGCACTGGCGTTGGATGTGCTCGGCGAGGATGGTGGTGAAAGTGGCCGGCATGTGCTGGGTGATCAGGATCGGCTGAGCCAGACCGCGCAGCTGCGCCACCACCTGGAAAAGCGCCTGGGGGCCGCCGGTGGAGCTGCCGATGGCGATCACGTCGGGGCGCGCCGTGGGCGTCGGCATGGCCCGCAGCCGGACGATGCGGTCGCCGGTGGGCGTCGGCGCGCGGGGAGCCGCCGTCGCCGCGGGC
>CANGXM010000279.1 GCA_947457845.1 Rhodospirillales bacterium
CCCCGTCGCCAGCGCGAGGCCGCGGGCGGTCGCCAGCCCGACCCGGATCCCGGTGAAGGATCCCGGCCCGACGGTGACGGCGATGCGGTCGACGTCGCGATAGCCGAGACCGGCGGCCGCCAACGCCGCCTCGACCAGGGGGACGAGGCGCTCGGTCTGGCCGCGCGGCCCGTCGGCGGCCTCCCGCCCGAGCGGAACGCCGTCGGCGACGACCGCGACGGAGGCGCCGATGACCGCGCAGTCGAGGGCGAGGATGATCACGCGACGGAGGCCCGGCGGCTGGGTTCGGAACGCGCGCCAGCGTCCCCGGAGGCCCGCGCGAATGCAAGCGACATGAGCGCAGGTCCTCGGCGCGCTTGCCCCGCTCCTCATGCTGCGCCATCTAACCAGTGATGCGGACCACACCCGAAACCCCAGGCCGTCGCAACGTCGCCGGCGACAGGCTCGGCTGCCTTGTGCGCCACGTGCTGGCGGCGACGTTCGTCGCCGTCGCCGGGTCCGTCGTGGTCGGTCCCGCGGTCGCCCAGGTGCCGGACGGCGGGGCGGTGATCCTCGCCTACGGGCGGTTCGGCGAGGACGATTCGCCCTCGAGCAGCGTCCGCATCGACCAGTTCGAGGACCATCTCGCCGAGTTGACGTCCGGCGAGTACAGCGTGCTTCCGCTGGCGCGCGTGGTCGCCGCGCTGCGCGACGGGACCGCCCTCCCCGACCGCACGGTCGTCATCACCATCGACGAGGCGTGGCGGTCGGTGTACGCGCAGGCCCTTCCACGCCTTCGCGCCGCGGGCCTTCCCTTCACCCTGTTCGTGTCGACCGATCCGCTCGACCGCGGCGCCGCCACCCACATGAGCTGGGCCGAGCTGCGGGAGGTCGCCGCCGCCGGCGCGACCATCGCGGCCATGCCGGCGGCCGCGCTCCCGATGACGGGGCGGCCGCTGGAGGAGAGCGCGGCGGCGATCCGCCGCTCGGTCGACCGCATTGCCGCCGAACTCCGGCAGACGCCCACGCTCTTCGCCTATCCCCACGGGGAGTTCGGTCTCGCCCACAGGGCGCTGGTCGAACAGGCGCGCTTCGTCGCCGCCTTCGGGCAGCAGTCGGGGGCCGCGGGCCGGGGCGCCGACCACCTCGCCCTGCCCCGCTTCGTCGTGAACGAGGCGTTCGGGGGCATCGACCGGTTCCTCCAGGTGACGGCCGCCCTGCCCCTTCCGGTCGCCGACATCACCCCGGTCGACCCGCTGATCCGCCAGAACCCGCCGGCCATCGGCTTCACCCTGGCCGACCGGGTCGCGAACGCGGACCGCCTCGCCTGCTTCGCGAGCGGGATCGGGCGCACCGCGCTCGAACGGCTGGGCACGGACCGGATCGAGATCCGGTTCCGGGAGCCCCTGGCGCCCGGCCGCCTGCGGGTGAACTGCACCGTTCCCGCGATCGACGGGCGCTGGCACTGGTTCGGGCTGCAGCTGTTCGTCCCGAACTGAGCCGTTCAGTCGGCCGCGTCCTGGCCGAGCCGGCCCGATCGCCACCCCGCGGACGTTCAGGAGCGGAAAGGCGGGGACCGAGCGCGTCCGGTAGCCCATCGCCCGGCCGACCTCCTCGTTGAAGCGGTAGGGGCGGTCGGGCGGGATCGCGCAGACGTGCCGGATTCCTCCACGACCGTTTCCTCATGCCGTGCGTGTTCGGCGGACCGGGCTCAGGGGTACAGGCGGCCGGTGGCCCAGCCGGTCCCGGTCGATCCGGTGAACAGATGCCGGTCGTGCAGGCGGAACGGGCGGTCGGCCCAGAACTCCATACGCCGGGGCAGGACCCGGAACCCCGACCAGAAGGGCGGGCGGGGAATGTCGTCGTCCGGATGCCGCGCCTCGACGGCGGCCACGTCGGCCTCAAGCGCCGCCCGGGAGGCGAGCGGCCGGGACTGGCGGGACGCCCACGCGCCGATTCGGCTGCCGCGCGGCCGGCTCGCGTAGTAGGCGTCCGCCTCCGCGTCGGCGACGCGCTCGACCGGCCCCTCCACCCGCACCTGCCGGCGCAGGCTCTTCCAGTGGAAGCAGAGGGCCGCCGCCGGCGCGGCGGCCAGTTGCTCGCCCTTGCGGCTCTCCAGGTTCGTGAAGAAGACGAAGCCGCGCGGATCGACGCCCTTCAGCAGGACCATCCGGACCGACGGCATCCCGTCGGCGCCGACGGTCGCGAGCGCCATGGCGTTCGGATCGTTCGGCTCGGCGGCCGCCGCCTCGGCCATCCAGGCGTCGAACAGGGTGAAGGGATCGTCGTGCGTCAGGTCGGTCATCGCGTTGCCCATGGATCGTGGCCGGCGGACCGCTATGATGCCCACCGTTCGTCTGTTATGGATCTGACCCGTCCGGTCCCAAGGAGCCAGCGGCCGTCCATGCGCCTCAATATCGTCCTCGTCGCGGCGTCGTCCATGGCGCTCGCCGCCTGTGCCGCCCCGACGGTGGCCCCGCCGGCCCCGCAGCCGCTGCCCCGGCTCTCGGAATCGGGAACGCTCTTCGGCGCACTCCTCGCGAGCGACGTCGGCGCGGGGATCCGCGGATCGGACGTGCCGTTCGCCCGGAAGGTCATCGACGCGGCGCACGGCACGCGCGCCGGCGCCCGGCTGGAATGGCGGAACCCCGAGACGGGGAACGCGGGATCGGTCACGCCCATCCGCGAGGGCTACGCGCAGAACGGCGCCTTCTGCCGCGAATACCATCAGTCCATGACCGTCTCCGGCCGCACCGGACAGGTGCTGGGCGTCACCTGCCGCCAGCCGGACGGGCAGTGGCGGCTCGTCAGCAATTGACGAACGGCCCGTGAGCGCGCCCCGCGATCCCTATCAGGTGCTTGGCGTGCCGCGTTCGGCCTCGGCCGACGACATCAAGAAGGCGTACCGGCAGCTCGCCAAGGAACTGCACCCCGACCTCAACCCGGGCCGCGGCGACATCGAGCAGCGGTTCAAGGAGGTCAACGCCGCCCACGACTTCCTCTCCGACGCCGGGCGGCGGGCGCGCTACGACCGCGGCGACATCGACGCGGGCGGCGCCGAGCGGAGCGGCGGATTCGGGGCGCGGGGCGCGAAGGGCGGGACGCGGTCGCGGCCGGAGGGCTACGGATTCGAACCCGACGACCTGTTCAACGACCTGTTCAACGGCCGACGGCGGGGCGGCGGCGGCGGCGACTTCAAGACGCGCGGCAGCGACGTCACCTACTCCCTCACGATCCCCTTCATCGAGGCGGCGCTGGGGACCAAGCGGCGGATCGCGCTCTCCACCGGCAAGAGCATCGACGTCGCGATCCCGCCCGGGACCGAGGATCAGCAGAAGCTCCGGCTGAAGGGACAGGGGCTGGGCGGCATCGGCGGCGGCCCGCCGGGCGACGCGATCGTCGAGGTCTGGGTCGAGACCCACCCCCTCTTCCGCCGCCAGGGATCGGACATCTCGGTCGAGGTTCCGGTGAGCCTGCCGGAAGCCCTGCTCGGCGCGTCCATCCGGGTGCCCACGCTGGAGGGCGAGGTCGCGCTCAAGGTCCCGCGTGGCTCGAACACCGACACCGTGCTGCGAATGCGCGGCAAGGGCGTGGTGGATCAGGCGAGCGGGAACCGGGGCGATCAGTACGTGAAGCTCCGGGTCGTCCTGCCCGATCCGCCGGACGCGGAACTGACCGAACTCGTCGAGGCCTGGGCGAAGACGGCGAGCTACAACCCTCGTAGGAAACTTGGCTTGGACTGATCACCACGACTATGATCTTTCCGGGTAACTACATATGAATGACGAAACCCCCAGTCGAACGCCCGGGTCGATGTGGGTCTGTCACCGGACGGGCTTGGAGAGACCGGAATGCGTGTGACGTTCTGGGGGGTGCGCGGGACGGTTCCCTGTCCGTCCAGCCAACACCTCGCCTTCGGCGGAAACACCAGCTGCGTGCAGGTGGAGGCCGGGGACGTGACCATCATCCTCGATGCCGGAACCGGCATCAGGCGGCTGGGACAGACCCTCATGCGGCGTGGGCTGAACACCGCGACGCTTCTGGTCACCCACGCCCACCACGACCACATCAACGGCTTCCCGTTCTTCGCGCCCCTCTTCTCCCCCGACTGGCACGTCCGCGTCGTCTCCGGTCCGGTCAGCTGCGCCAACGGCCTCTACGGCGCGCTGGACATGTACGTGGCGGCCCCCCTCTTCCCCGTGCCGCTCGCGCGGATGCCGTCCACCTTCGACTTCAGCGAGGTGACGCCCGGCGACAAGTTCATGGTGGGCTCGGAGGTGCGGGTCCACACCGCGTCGCTCAACCATCCCGACGGGGCGACGGGCTACAGGATCGAGAACGGCGGCTTCTCGATCGCCTACGTGACCGACACCGAGCACGTGCCCGGCACCGACGACGAGAACGTGCTGAAGCTGATCGAGGGCTGCGAACTCGTCATCTACGACAGCACCTTCACCAGCGAGGAATTCCCGACAAAGGTCGGCTGGGGACACTCGACCTGGGCCGAGGGCGTCCGGCTCTGCCGGCTGGCGGGGGCGAAGCGCCTTGCGCTCTTCCACCACGACCCGTCCCACGACGACGAGACGATGGCCGCGATCGAGCGGGACGCGCAGGGCGAGTGGACGCAGGCGTTCGCGGCCCGCGAAGGGATGTCGATCGCGCTGCGCTGAACCGGCGGTCGGCGCGCTTCGGCGTGGCGGCGAGCGTCCCGGACGCCGGCGGGCCGGACGCAGGAGGGTGACCTCCCGCCCCGACCCGCCGGGCCCGCAGGTCAGCGCGGCGCGCGCGCGAGCCAGGCGCGAAGCTGTGCGATCTCCTTCTCCCGGGCGGCGACGATCTCCTCGGCCAGCTTCCGGAGTTCCGGATCCTTGCCGTACTGGAGCACCGTGCGCGCCATGTCGATGGCGCCCTGGTGGTGCGGGATCATGCCGGCCGCGAAATCGCGGTCGGCGTTGCCGGTGAAGGCGATGTTCATGTCCTTGTGCATGCGGTCGTTGGCCGCCTTGTAGGCGCGGGTCGACGGGCTGTCGTCGGCCCGCGGCGGCGTGCCGTGCGAACCGTGGGAGCCGTGGGGCATCTGCGCGAGGACGGCCGAAGCCGCGGCCACGGAGAGGGCGATGGCGAGGACGGCCGCGGCGCGGCCGGCGAACGGACGGATCATGGTCTGGTGCCTTTCGTCTGAACCTTGGACGTCCGGCCCCGGGGGGCCGGTCGGGCGGGGCTCAGGCGGCACGCGGGAACGGCGGTTCGGGCGCTGGCAGGCGGCCGGCCGGGTAGAGGACGACCGCGTCGGGCGGCGCGCGGAGGCC
>CANGXM010000280.1 GCA_947457845.1 Rhodospirillales bacterium
AGCCGAAGCTGGTGCTGCCGCCCGCGACCGAGGGCGGCGACCTCGTCGCCCGCGTCGTCCGCGCCGAGCCGGGCCCGGTGGAGGCCGTGATCCTGCGGGTGACCGCGGGCGACGGCCGCCTCCTGACGCGGGAGACGGGAAGCTTCGCGGCCGGGTCGCGCACGCTCGACGTGCGCCTGCCCATGCCGACGGAACTCCGCAACGAGGCCGCCGCCGTCCGGATCGAGAGCGAGACGACGGCCGGCGCCACGGTGCTGCTCGACGAGCGCTGGCGCCGCCGCCCGGTCGGCCTCGTCTCAGGCCGCCCGGCACAGGAGAGCCAGCCGCTGCTCTCCGACCTCCATTATCTCGACCGGGCGCTCAGCCCCACGTCGGAGGTGCGGCGCGGCACGGTGCAGCAGCTCCTCGAGCGCGAGACGGCGGTGCTGATCCTGTCGGACGTCGGCGCCCTCTCCGGCCCCGAGGCGACGGCGATCCAGCGGTGGGTGGAGCAGGGGGGCGTGCTCGTGCGCTTCGCCGGCCCGCGCCTCGCCCAGAACGCCGATGCGCTGATCCCCGTCCGGCTCCGGGCCGGGGACCGCCAGCTGGGCGGTGCCCTGTCCTGGCAGGAGCCGGCGAGCCTCGCCCCCTTCGCGGAGACGAGCCCCTTCGCCGGCCTTCCCGTGCCGCCGGACGTCGCCGTTACCCGGCAGGTGCTGGCGGAACCGGCGATCGACCTCGCCGAGAAGACGTGGGCGACGCTCGCCGACGGCACGCCGCTTGTCACCGGGGCGAAGCGTGGCGAGGGGTTCGTCGTCCTCGTCCATACCACCGCCAGCCCGGACTGGTCGAACCTCGCGCTGTCCGGCCTGTTCGTGAACATGCTGCGCCGGCTGACGGCCATGTCGGAGGGGGTCGCCGGACCCGCTCGCGGGCAGACGCTGTCGCCCCTCGACGTGCTCGACGGGCTCGGCCGCCTCGTGCCGGCGCCGCCGACGGCGTTCCCCGTGCCGGGCGACCGGTTCCGCGCGGACGCCATCGGTCCGCGCCATCCGCCGGGCTTCTATGGCACGGCCGACGCCCGGCAGGCCCTCAACCTGACGGCCGGCCTGACGGAGGTGCGGCCCCTTCCGGCGATGCCGCCCGGCGTGGCGCTGGCGGGCTACGCCGCGCGTGGCGAGACCGACCTGAAACCCTGGCTGCTGGGTGCCGCGATGGTGCTGGCGATCCTCGACTTCCTGATCGCGCTCGTCCTGCGCGGCCTCGTGCTGCCGGGCCGGACGCGGATGGCCAGACGCGCCGCGGCGGCGGCGGCCGGGGTCGGGCTTCTGCTGGCCGTGGCGGCGACGCCCGCGGCGGCGCAGACCGACGAGGCCCGCATCATCGCCGTCACCGGCGAGACCCACCTCGCCTACGTCATCACCGGCGACCGGGAGCAGGACGCGATGTCGCGCGCCGGGCTCGACGGGCTGACGCAGATGCTGTCGCGCCGCACCTCGATCGAGGCGCAGGGCGCGGTCGGCGTCGATCCCGAGGTCGACGAGCTGGGCTTCTACCCGGTCCTCTACTGGCCGATGACGGCGGCGCAGGTGCCGCTCTCGCCCGCCGGGCAGGAACGGATCAACGCCTTCCTGCGCAACGGCGGGACGATCCTGTTCGACACCCGCGACAGCCAGCTCGGCGGCTTCGCCGGGAACGGCCCCGGCACGCAGATGCTACGGCGGGTGACGGCCGGGCTCGACGTCCCCCCGCTGGCCACGGTGCCGCCCGACCACGTCCTCACCAAGGCCTTCTATCTGCTGCAGGAGTTCCCGGGCCGCTATGCCGGGGGCGACGTCTGGGTCGAGGCGCGCGAGACCGCGGCCAACGACGGCGTGTCGCCGGTCATCGTCGGCGGCGCCGACTGGGCCGCCGCCTGGGCGATCGACGGGAACGGCCGGCCGATGGCGGCGGTGATGCCCGGTGGCGAGCGCCAGCGCGAGATGGCCTACCGGTTCGGCGTGAACCTGCTGATGTACGTCTTGACCGGCAACTACAAGGCCGATCAGGTCCACATTCCCGCGATCCTGGAGCGGCTCGGCCAATGATGGACGGTGCGTCGATCGCGCTCTCGCCGCTGCTGCCGTGGGCGGTCCTCGGACCGCTCTTCGCGGTGGCGGCCCTTCTGGCGCTGTTCGGCCTGATCCGCCGGGCGCGGGGGGCGGCGTGGCGCACCCTCGCGCTCGCCGTCCTCGCGCTCGTGCTGACGAACCCTTCGCTCGTGCGCGAGCAGCGGGAGCCCATCAAGGACGTCGCCGTGATCGTCGTCGACCAGTCGCCCAGCCAGGCGATCGGCGACCGGCGGGCCCAGACCGAGCGGGTCGTCACCGACCTCGAGCGCCGGCTCGCCCGGTTCGACGACCTGGAGGTGCGGGTCGTCCGCACCCAGGCGGGCGGCGACGGCCAGTCGCCGGTGGACGAGACCCGCCTCGCCGAGGCGGTGTCGCGGGCGCTGGCCGACGTGCCGCGGCGGCGGGCGGCGGGGGCCGTCTTCGTCACCGACGGGCAGGTCCACGACATCCCGCCCGACCTCCGCGGGCTCCTCGACATCGGGCCGGTCCACGCCCTGCTCACCGGGCGGCCGGACGAGTCCGACCGGCGGCTCGCCATCGTCCGTGCCCCCACCTACGGCACGATGGACCGGCCGGTCTCGCTCACGATCCGGGTCGACGACCAGCCGAACCGGCAGTCGACCGATGCGATCGTCACGGTCCGGCAGGGGGCCGCGGCGCCCCAGCGCATCCGCGTGCCGGTCGGCCGCGACCACGACCTCCTGCTCCGCCTGGACCATGCCGGCCAGAACGTCTTCGAGTTCGAGGTGGAGGCGGCGCGCGAGGAACTCACTCTCGCCAACAACCGGGCCGCCGTCGTCGTCAACGGCGTGCGCGACCGGCTGCGCGTGCTCCTCGTCTCGGGCGAGCCCCACGCGGGCGAGCGCACGTGGCGGAACATCCTGAAGTCCGACCCCTCGGTCGACCTCGTCCACTTCACCATCCTGCGGCCGCCCGAGAAGCAGGACGGAACGCCCATCCGCGAACTGTCGCTGATCGCCTTCCCCATCCGGGAGCTGTTCGAGGTCAAGCTGGCGGAGTTCGACCTCGTCATCTTCGACCGCTACCGCCGCCGCGGCATCCTGCCCAATCTCTACCTCCAGAACATCGTCAACTACGTCCAGCGGGGCGGGGCGCTGCTGGAGGCGAGCGGGGCGGCCTTCGCCGGCCCGACCGGCCTCGCGCGCTCGCCGCTCTCGACCATCCTGCCCGGTCGGCCGACCGGCGACGTGGTGGACGGCGGGTTCAAGCCGCGGGTGACCGACGTCGGCCGCCGCCATCCCGTCACCGCCGGCCTGGGCCCCGCCGACCCGGCCGTCGATCCCGCCTGGGGTCGCTGGTTCCGGCAGATGGACGTGGCCTCGGCCGACGGGGCCGTGGTGATGGAGGGCAACGCGAGCCGGCCGCTGCTGATCCTCAGCCGCGTCGGCGAGGGACGCGTGGCCCAGCTCACGTCGGACCAGATCTGGCTCTGGAGCCGCGGGATCGAGGGCGGCGGGCCGCAGGCGGAACTGCTGCGCCGCCTCGCCCACTGGCTCATGAAGGAGCCGGAACTCGAGGAGAACGACCTCCGCGCCCGGGTCGAGGGCAACCGGATCACGGTCGAGCGCCGCTCGCTCGAGCCCGACCGCCGGCCACTCCAGATGACCGCGCCGAGCGGCCGGACCGAGCAGATCGACCTCGGCGAGGGGACCGACGGGGTCGCGCGGGCCGAGATCCTCGCCGCCGAGCCGGGGATCTACCGCTTCGGCGACGGCACGCGGTCGGCGGTGGCGGTGGTGGGCGCCGTGAACCCCCCCGAACTCGCCGACATGCGCGCCACGCCGGCCCGGCTCCAGCCGGTGGTCGACCGGACGGGCGGCGGCGTGATCTGGCTCGCCGAGCGGCCCGAGGTCGACGTCCGCCGCACCCGGCCGGACCGGAACCAAGCGGGGCGGGACTGGATCGGCCTGCGCGCCAACGGCGACTTCATCGTGACCGGCGTCAGCGAGACGTCGCTCCTGCCGGCCGCGGCCGCGCTGTTCCTGGCGCTGGGGACGTTGCTGCTCGCGTGGCGGCGGGAGGGGCGGTGACGACCCTTCCCTGGCGCGGGCCGCTCCGGTCGTGGGGCATGCTCGCACTCTTCCTCGCGCTCAGCCTCGCCGTCGGGGCGGCCGGCGGCGTGGTCACGCGACCGTCGCTTCCCGTCTGGTACGCGGAACTCGCGAAGCCGTCCTTCACCCCGCCCAACTGGGCCTTCCCCGTCGTCTGGACGGCGCTGTTCGTGCTGATGGGGATCGCCGCGTGGCGCGTCTGGCGCCTGCGGGGGTTCCGCGGGGCGCCGGTCGCCTTCGGGTTCTTCTTCACGCAGCTGGGCTTCAATTTCGGCTGGTCGCTGCTTTTCTTCGGGCTGCGGATGCCGCCCGCGGCGCTGGCCTGGATCGCCGTCCTGTGGCTGGCGATCGTCGCCACGCTCGTCGCTTTCTGGCGGAACGACCGGCCAGCGGGAGCGATGCTGGTGCCCTACCTGCTCTGGGTCAGCTACGCGGCCGCGCTGAATGCAGCGTTCGTGCGCCTGAACCCGGTCTGAGGCTCACGGTGCCGGGGCGAACCGCGGCCCCGTGATCGCGCGCACGCAGCCGTCATCCACCATCGCCCCGTCCGTCCGCACGAAGGCATCCGTCGCCGCGCGTCCGCAGGCGGAGTGGTTGTAGACGCCGTGGCCGAGGTCGGGGAACCGCAGGACCCGGCGTTTCGGGTTCGCGGGCTCCACCCGGTCCGCCCATTCGGTGGGCGTCGCGTAGTCGAAGACGCCGGTCAGGACCAGGAGCGGCAGGTTCGGCGCGGGCCCGAGCGGCGGCGGGCGGAAACCGATGTCCGAGCGGGCGATGAGTTCGCCGCAGACGGCGCCATAGCCCCGTCGCTCGCGCCGCATGCGCTCCGCCTCCGCGTCCGGGCGCAGCACGCGCGGCGCCCAGTCCTCGAAGCAGACGGCGGCGGCGTTCACGGCCGACGCGATCGGCGGCGACCGCCAGCGGATCGCCTCCACCATCGTCGCCAGCCGTTCGGTCGGCAGCGGTGTCGTGCCGTCGGCGTGGCGGGCGAAGGCGTCGAGGACGGCGGGCTGGCGCGCCTCGCCGTCGAGCGGGTAGAGGCTCTGGCGGAGCAGGGCGCCCAGCGTGCGGAAGCCGCGGAGCGCCACGCGGATCTGGCGCAGC
>CANGXM010000281.1 GCA_947457845.1 Rhodospirillales bacterium
CGGCGGCGCCGAGGAGGGCGTAGGTGGTCGCCCGGCCGAGGTGATAGGGCAGCAGCGCGGCGCCGGCGAGGCGCCGCACCTCGCCGTAGGGCGCCCCGGTGCGGTCGAGTCGCGCGCCCACCTGGGCCAGCACGAACGGGCCGCACATGCCGGCACAATGGGTCGCGCCGCCGACGAGCCCGGCGAGCAGCAGGGTCAGCGGCAGCCCGAGGGAGACGGCCCAGTCGAGCGCAGCGGGGGCATGGTGCAGAGGGTCCATGGTCGCGAGACTGGCCCGCGACCGGCACCCGCGCCCTGATTCAGATCAATCGGCGCGCCCGCCGGCCATGTCCTCGCCCTTCGGTGCGCTGCCGGCGGGCAGACGGTCGATGAAGTCGTCGAGCTCGCGCTGGGTGCACAGGCCGGCGAGCACCGGGCTGCGCGGCTTGATGTTGGTGGCGTTCCAGTGCGAGCGGTCGCGCACCGCCTGGATCGTGGGCTTCGTGGTGCCGATGAGGCGGCCGATCTGCGCATCGCTCATCGAGGGGTAGGTCTTGATCAGCCAGGCGATCGCGTCCGGCTTGTCGCCCCGCTTGGTCACCGGCGTGTAGCGCGGGCCCTTGGCCCGGTTGGTCACGCCCGGAAGGTCGCTCGTCCGCAGGACGAGGCGGTGCTCCGGATCCTTCTCGCCCTTTTCGATCTCCTCGCGGGTCAGCTGTCCGTTGGCGATCGGGTCCTGGCCCAGCATGCCGGTGGCCGTGTCCCCGTCGGCGATCACCTGCACCTCGAGGGGGTGCAGGCCGCAGAGCTCCCCGATCTGCTCGAACGTGAGCGCGGTGTTCTCCACCAGCCAGACGGCGGTCGCCTTCGGCATCAACGGACGCGGCATCGGTGCTCTCCAGACATCGAATGGAGCGGCGGCGCCTCCGGCGGCCCGCGCTCGTCGTCCGCCAATATAGAACCCGTATCCATCGGATGTAAGGCACGGCAGCGAAGGCCGTCGCGCTCGGTTCGGCATTGCCAAGGGCGGAAGGCCCTGCCTATCGTGCTCTCCAAATAATTCAAGATCCGCATGGGAGGGAAGTGATGCAGTTCAATCGTCGTGAATTCCTCGGGACCAGCGTTCTCGGCGGGGCGGCGCTCGCCGGCGGCATCGGGTTCGCGCCCGACGTCCGCGCGCAGCAGATGGTCGACACCCTGCAGATGTTCGTGCCCGCCGCACCGGGCGGCGGCTGGGACGGCACGGCCCGCACGATGGAGCAGGCGCTCCGCGCGGCCGGCCTGATCGGCACCGCCCAGGTCACCAACGTGCCGGGCGCCGGCGGCGTCGTCGGCCTGCCGCAGTTCATCAACCAGTGGCGCGGTCGCCAGAACGCCCTGATGGTGATGGGCATGGTGATGATCGGGTCGATCATCACGAACAAGGCGCCGGTCAACCTGTCGACCCTCACGCCGATCGCGCGGCTGACCGAGGAGTATCTCGCGGTCGTCGTGCCGGCCGAATCGCCCCACCGCGACATGCGCAGCCTCGTGGCGGCGCTGAAGGCGAATCCGGGCGGCGTGTCGTGGGCCGGCGGCTCGGCGGGCGGCTCCGACCACATCCTCGTGGGCCTGATCTGCCAGGCGGTCGGCGTCGACGCGACGAAGGCGAGCTACGTGCCCTTCGCCGGCGGCGGCCCGGCCACGGCGGCGATCCTCGGCAACCAGGTCACCGCCGGCGTCTCGGGCCTCAGCGAGTTCGCCGAGCAGGTGAAGGCCGGCCGGATGCGCCTCCTCGCCATCTCGGCCGCCCAGCGCGTTCCCGGCATCGACGCCCCGACGCTGCGCGAGCAGGGTGTCGACACCGACCTGACCAACTGGCGCGGCGTCTATGCCCCGGCCGGGGTGAACGCCCAGCAGAAGCAGGCGATGATCACCCTGATGGAGCGTATGAACGCCAGTGCCCAGTGGAAGGAGGAGTGCACCAAGCGCGACTGGACGCCCACCTTCCTCGGGGGCGACGCGTTCGGGACCTATGTCACGAACGAGTTCACGCGCCTGTCGGGCATCCTGAAGACCCTCGGCCTCGCCTGACGCGACCGGGCGCCGGAGGACGGCCGCCATGTTCAGCCTTCGCTGGCCGCAGGTGGCCGTCGCCTCCGGGGTGCTTCTCCTCGGTCTGGTCGTTCTCTGGCAGACCTTCCAGATCCCGGTCTCGCCGCTCTACGCGCGCATCGGGCCAAAGGTGGTGCCGTTCGCGGTGTCCTTCGGGCTCATCGCGCTCGGCCTCGCCCTCGCCGTCCAGTCGGTCACCGGCCGCTGGACGGACGAGGCGGAACTTCAGGACGAGCCGGTGGACTGGCCGTCGCTCGGCTGGCTCGGCCTCGGCCTGGTCCTCAATCTGACGCTCATCGGACCGCTCGGCTTCGTGATCGCATCGACGCTGATGTTCGTCTGCGTCGCCCGCGCCTTCGGCAGCCGTCGTCCGCTGTTCGACACGGGCGTCGGCGTGATCGTGGCGCTCGTCGCCTACCTCGGGTTCGACAAGGTCCTCGGCATCAACATCGGCGCCGGGATCCTCGAAGGGCTCCTCTAGGCCGGTCTCCGGCATCGTCGCGAACAAGGGGCCGTTCCATGGAGACCCTCGCAGCCCTCGGTAATGGCTTCGCCGTCGCCCTGACGCCGATCAACCTCGTCTGGGCCGCGGTGGGCGTGACGGTGGGAACGGCCATCGGCGTGCTGCCGGGCCTCGGCCCGGCGCTCACCATCGCGCTCCTTCTCCCGATCACCTTCAAGGTCGACGCGACGGCGGCCTTCATCCTCTTCGCGGGCATCTACTACGGCGCGATGTACGGCGGCTCGACCACCTCGATCCTGCTGAACACGCCGGGCGAGAGCGCGACGATCATCACCTCGCTGGAGGGGAACAAGATGGCCAAGCGGGGGCGCGGTGCGGCCGCCCTTGCGACCGCGGCCATCGGATCGTTCGTCGCCGGCACCTTCGGCACCGTCGGGATCACGTTCCTCGCCCCGGTCGTGGTGGAGTTCGCGCTGAAGTTCGGGCCGGCCGAGTATTTCTCGCTGATGGTGCTCGCGTTCGTGACCGTCTCCGCCGTCCTGGGGAGTTCGGCGATCCGCGGGCTCATCACCCTGTTCTTCGGCATCTTCCTCGGTCTGATCGGCATCGACCTGCAGAGCGGGCAGCCGCGGTTCACCTTCGGCCTGCCGGAACTGCTCGACGGGGTGAACGTGCTGATCGTCGCCGTCGGCCTGTTCGCCGTTGGCGAGACGCTGTTCCTCGCCGCCCGGCGCAAGCACGCGCCCGAAGGCGTGCTCCCGGTCACCGGATCGCTCTGGATGTCGAAGGAGGACTGGCGCCGCTCGGTCGGTCCCTGGTTCCGCGGCACCGCCGTCGGGTTCCCCATCGGCGCCATGCCCGCCGGCGGCGCCGAAATTCCGACCTTCCTCAGCTACTGGATGGAGAAGAAGCTCTCCAAGAAGCCGGAGGAGTTCGGCAAGGGCGCCATCGAGGGCGTCGCGGGACCGGAGGCGGCCAACAACGCGTCCGCGGCGGGCGTGCTCGTGCCGATGCTCACCCTCGGGCTCCCGACCTCGGCGACCGCGGCGATCATGCTGTCGGCCTTCCAGAGCTACGGCATCAATCCGGGCCCCCTGCTGTTCCAGACCCAGCCGGACCTCGTCTGGGGCCTCATCGCCAGCCTCTACATCGGCAACGTGATGCTGCTGGTGCTCAACCTGCCGCTGGTCGGGCTCTGGGTGAAGATCCTGAAGATCCCCGAGCCGCTCCTCTACGGCGGCATCCTGATCTTCGCGACCATCGGCACCTACGGCATCAGCCAGTCGCCGATCGACCTCGTGATCCTCTACGTGGTCGGCGGCATCGGCTACCTGATGCGGCGGTTCGACTTCCCCACCGCGCCCGTGATCATCGGCATGATCCTCGGACCGCTGGCCGAGCAGAACCTGCGGCAGGCCCTGACCATCTCGCAGGGCGACGTCACCACCTTCGTCACGCGCCCGCTGTCGGCGACGCTGCTCGCGATTTCGCTGCTGCTGGTGCTGCTGCCGGTGATCTGGACCCTCGTGCGGCGCCGGCGCGCCTGATCGCACCGTCTCAGCCGCGGCGAAGGAACGGCGGAAGCCAATTGTAGATCTCGCGCTGGATCTGATCGTCCTGCCGCCGGCGCTCGAGCCGCTCCTGCCGCTCGCGCGACGCGGGGTCGGGCGTCATCACCGGCGTGCCGTCGCCGGCACCGCGCAGGGCCCCCGGTCCGTCCGCCGCCGTGCACCCACCCGACACGAGCAGGCAGACGATCGCGGAACGGGCGAAAAACGCTTGACCCGATCGCGCCATCCGAACACCTCTTCCTCGTCAAGCGACCCGTGCGGTTCCGGCCTCGATGTCGAACGCGGTTCTGATCGAGGTCCCGGGCACGGTCATCGAACTGCTGCCGAACGCGATGGTCCGGGTCAAGCTCGACAACGATCACGTGGTCCTCGCGCACACGTCCGGCAAAATGCGCAAGAATCCGATCCGCGCGCTGGCCGGAGACAGGGTGAACGTCGAGATGACTCCCTACGACCTGACCAAGGGCCGAACCATCGTCCGGTTCAAGTGACCGGTTCCGTCGCAACGGCCCCGCCCCGTCTCGTCCTCGCGTCGGCGTCGCCGCGGCGCCTCGATCTGCTGCGCCAGATCGGAATCGAACCCGCCGCGGTCGATCCGGCCGCGGTCGACGAGACGCCGCTGAAGGGCGAACCCCCCCGCGCCTACGCCGCCCGCTGTGCCGCCGAGAAGGCGCGCGCGGTCGCCGGCCGCCATCCGGGCGCCGTGGTGCTCGCCTGCGATACCGTCGTCGCCTGCGGCCGGCGCATCCTGCCCAAGGCCGAGGACGATCGCACGGCGCGCGACTGCCTCGCGCTGCTGTCCGGCCGCCGCCACCGCGTCCTCGGCGGCCTGCAAATCCTCGGACCGGACGGGCGGTCGCACGCGCGCCTCGTCGAGACGGTCGTGACCTTCAAGCGGCTCTCCGCGGCGGAGATCGACCGCTATCTCGCGGCGGGCGAATGGCACGGCAAGGCCGGCGGCTACGCGATCCAGGGCCGGGCCGCGGCCTTCGTGAAGTCCGTCGGCGGCTCGCACCCGAACGTCGTCGGCCTGCCGCTGTTCGAGGCGGCGGGCATCCTGGCCGCGCTCGGGATCGTCGGGCGGTGAGCGGCCGGCCGGGCCCCCGCGGGTCCGCGGCGCCGGACCTGCTGGTCGACCGGGAC
>CANGXM010000282.1 GCA_947457845.1 Rhodospirillales bacterium
GCGAGACCCTCGCCGACGGGCGGCCGCGCGGCCAGCGCGGCGTCCAGCGCCCGCACCGTCGCCGCCGTGTCGCCCACCAGGGGCACGTGGACCGGAAAGCCGCGGGACGGGGTGCGCCCGAACAGCGGGTCGGCGCCGATCCCCACCACCCGGCAGCCCTCGGGCAGGGTCACATGCCCGGCGATCCAGGGCACCAGCGCGTCGATCACCACGACGACGTCGGCGTCCTTCAGCCAGGGGACTGGGTCGCGGCCGGCGTGCATCGGGTGACCCGTCGGGAGCGCCTGCCGCAGCGCCCAGAATTCGACCGTCGGCAGCGCCCACCGGTCGACGAACCCCGCCAGCGGCTCGAACCCCTCGCGCGGCGCCGGCCCTTGGGTGATCACGACGGGCGCCCGCGCCCCGGCGATGAGCGCCGCGGCCTCGGCCACCGCCGCCGCGTCGGCCGCCCCCATGCGCGCCGGGGCGAGCGGGCCGGGGCGGGAGGGAACCACCTGTTCGGCCAGCGCCTCGCGCGGGAGGCTGAGATAGACGGGACCCTTGGGATCGCTCATCGCGATCGCCATCGCGCGCTCCACGAGGCCGCCCGCCTGCTCGGGATAGCGCATCTCGTAGTCCCACTTGACCAGTTCGCGCACCATCCCGCCCTGGTCGCGCATCTCCTGTCCCCAGTGGATGGGCGAGCTGCGGGCGCCGAAGCGCGCGCCCTCGGTCACCGGCGTCCGGCCCGACAGCATCAGGAGCGGCACGAAGTCGGACGCCGCGTTGACCAGCCCCATCGCCGCGTTGGCGAGGCCGACGTTCACGTGGACCATCACCGCCGCGGGCCGGCCGGAGACCAGCCAGTGCCCGTGCGCCATGGCGACGGCCACGCTCTCGTGCGGGACGACCAGCGGCTCGGGCATCGCGATGCCGGTCTCCGGCGCGCGGGCATAGGCCTCGATGATCGAGGGGAAGTCCGTGCCGCCGTTGGCCAGCAGCACGTCGATCCCGGCCTCCTTCAACCGGCCGAGGAACACCTCGGCGGCGGAGCGCGTCCCTTCGTCCATCAGGCCCTCCCGTCGTTGACGGGCAGCCTAAGCTCAGGCTTCCTGATATTGTCAAGCCGCCGCCCGCAGCCGGAGCCGCACCCCCATGTCCGAAATCTCCACCCCCCGTCGCCGGATCCTCGTCGCCGGCGGCGGCCTCGGCGGCCTGACGGTGGCCGCCTGCCTGCTGAAGCGCGGGCACGACGTCCGCGTGTTCGAGCAGGCGCCGCAGTTGGGCGAGGTGGGGGCGGGCATCCAGGTCAGCGCGAACGCCGGCCGCGTGATGGCCCACATCGGCGTCGCCGACCGGGTCGCGGAGATCGGGTTCCTGCCCGACCAGTATCGCTTCCGCACGTTCGACGACGGATCGGTGCTGCAGGCGATCGAACTCGGCGCGCGCTATCGCGAGACCCACGGCCAGCCCTACGTCACCATCCACCGGGCCGACCTGCACACCGTTCTGGTGGACGCGGTCCGCGGGCTGCGGGCGGACGCGATCGAGACCGGGGCCAGGGTGACCCGGTTCGAGGAGGACGAGACGGGCGTCACGCTGCACTTCGACGGCCGGGCGAGCGAGCGGGCCGACCTCGTGATCGCGGCGGACGGCATCAAGTCGGTCCTGCGCGAGCAGATCCTGGGTCACGCGCAGGCGGACTACACCGGCGACGCGGTCTGGCGCGTGATCGTGCCGATGGAGGACCTGCCGCCGATGGCGCGCGAGACCTGCACCGACATCTGGGTCGGGCCCGGGCGGCACGCCGTCACCTATCCGCTTCGCCGGGGCACGCTGATGAACTTCGTCGGCGCGGTCGAGTATCCGACGCTGGAGGCGGAGAGCTGGACCACCCCCCGCCCGTGGGAGGAGATGCGCGACGACTTCCTCGGCTGGAACCCGATGATCGCGGCCATCATCGAGGCCGCCCCCCGCGGCGAGTGCTATCGCTGGGTCCTGAAGAACCGGACGCCGGTGCGCAACTGGAGCACCCGGTTCGCCACGCTGATGGGCGACGCCGCCCATCCCACGCTGCCCTACATGGCGCAGGGCGCGGCGATGGCGATCGAGGACGCGCTGGTGCTCGCCCGCGCGCTCGACATCGACGCGGAGATCCCGGCCGCGCTCGACCGCTACCAGCGCAACCGCGTCGACCGCACCGCCCGGGTCGTCACGGAATCGACCGAGAACCGCAAGCTCTTCCACATGCCGTCGATGGAGGACCTCCGGGCCTCCTTCGCGCGGCGGAACATGAGCGGGGAGCGCAACGGCTGGCTCTTCTCCTACGATCCCGCGACCGTTCCGCTTGAGTGATCTGGTATACAAAAAGCGGGGCGGGGTGAGCGGGCCGGACGGGAACATCAGGCTTCCTGAGCCATCATTTCCATTGGCAGCCTTGACCGATTCGGCATTTGCATACTTTACTGGCGCCGGACCGCCCGCCGAAGACGGGCCCGGCACCGAGGGACGAGCCCCATGAAGTTCAGCTTCTTCCACCTGATGCCCTGGACCGAGCTCGAGGACGCCCCGACCCAGTACCCGGTCTCGAACCGCGACTTCGATCCCGTCCGGGCGAAGGAGCTGTACGACACCTATCACGGGCAGATGGCCTACGCGGAGGAGTGCGGGTTCGACTGGGTGGCGTGCAACGAGCACCATTTCAGCCCCTATGGGCTGAACGCGAACTGCAACCTCGTCGGGTCCGCGATGGCGTACCGGACGAAGACGGCCAAGATCGCGATGCTCGGCAACCTCATCCCGCTGCTAAACCCCGTCCGGGTGGCGGAGGAGTACGCGATGATCGACTGCATGAGCGGCGGTCGCCTCATCGCCGGGTTCGTGCGCGGCATCCCGCACGAGTACATCGCCTACAACCACGACCCCAACCAGTCGCGCGACCGGCTGCGCGAGGCGATCCAGATCATCGTGAAGGCCTGGACCGAGACCGAGCCCTTCGGCTGGGAGGGCGAGCACTACCAGTTCTCGTCCATCTCGATCTGGCCGAAGCCCTGGCAGAAGCCGCACCCGCAGATGCTGATGTCCGCGTCGAACGAGGAGTCGGCCGCCTTCGCCGGGCAGTACCCGACGATCATTGGCATGACGCTGATCGCCGACCTGAAGATCGCCGCCCGGACCATCGACACCTTCCGCGAGAGTTCCCGCGCCCACGGGCACGAGATCACGCCCGACAGCGTCCTGACCGGCCACCACACCTGCATCGCGGAGACCGACGAGGAGGCGCGCGAGCACATGCGCGAGGCGCTGAAGTACTTCCACAAGGTGCTGATGCGCCCGCAGCAGGACGCCCAGGCCATCGTCGTCCAGGGCACCCGCTTCTTCCAGGACGAGCGCCTCGGACAGGGTTTCACCAAGCGGCTGGAGACGCTGAAGGCCCGGACGCTGGAGGACCAGATCGAGGCCGGCTCGATCCTGTGCGGCAGCCCGGAGACGGTGGTGAAGCAGATCAAGCGCATCAACGGCGAACTCGGGAACGGGCGCGTCAACATGACGATGAAGGTCGGCACCATGCCCGACGCCGTCGTCCGCCGCGGGATGGAGCTGTTCCGCGACCGCGTGCTGCCCGAGCTGCGCAACCACTGACCGGCAAACGACCGACGGAGAGCGACGCCATGGACCTTCCGATCGAGACCGTCCGCCTGTCGGGCGGGCCGCTGTCCTACCAGGTCGTCGGCGAAGGCCGCCCGGTGGTCGCCTTCCACGCCTCGGGCGGGCCGCGCGCGGGTGCGCTCGCGCAGGCGGTCGCCGCCGGGCACCGCCTCTACATGCCGGTGACGCCGGGCTTCGACGGCACGCCCTTCCACAGCCACACGGGCGGGATGCGCCCGCTCGCCGCGACGATGGCGGAGTTCCTGCGCACCGTGGTCGGCGCGCGGTGCGACGCGATGGGCCAGTCGTTCGGCGGCTGGCTCGCCCTCTGGCTCGCCGTGGACCATCCCGATCTGCTCGACCAGATGGTCCTCCTCTGCCCTGCCGGCCTGCGCGAGGGCGGCAAGGGCGGGTTGCCGCAGGATCCGGCCGAGGTCCGCCGCCGCCTCTACGCCCACCCCGACCGCGCCCCGGCGGAGTGGCGCAGCGCCGACGAGATGGCGGCCAACCGCCGGGCGTCGGCGGCGCACACGGGCGACGTCGCCTTCGACGCCGATCTCGCGGCGGCGCTGCCGTCGGTCAAGGCGCGGACGCTGGTGGTGATGGGAACCAGGGACGAGGTGATTCCGGTGGAGACGGGGCTGCTGCTGAAGCGGCACATCCCGCTTTCCCATCTCACCTACGTCTACGACGCGGCGCACGCGATCGACATCGACCAGCCCCAGCGCACGACCCGCATCGTCCGCGCCTTCCTCGACAAGGGGCCGGCCTTCATCGTGAAGGACGCGGCCGCCTGACGGCCACGCCGCTCGGCGGGCGGATCGACCTCGCGCCCGGCCACACCGTCTCCCGCATCGTCCGCGGCGGGTGGCAGCAGCACATGGCCGGCCCACCGGCGGACGCCCGGGCGGCCTTCGCCGATCTCGACGCCTTCATGGCGGGCGGGATCCTCGCGTTCGAGACCGCGGACACCTATCGCGGGCTCGACGCGACGCTCGGCGCCTTCCTCGCCGATCGCCGGGCGCGGGGCCTGCCGCTTCCCCGGATCCATGCGCGCATCACGCTACCGGCCGACGTGGACGTGGCCTTCGACGCGCTGGTCGCACGCCTCGGCGGGACCGTGCCCGACCTCGTGCAGATCCAGATGTGGCGGCTCGATCCCCCGGCCTATGTCGCGGCGGCCGAACGGCTCGCGCGCCGGACCGGGCGGATCGGGCTGATGAACGTCGACGCCGACGTCTTGGCCCGCGCGCTCGACGGCGGCGTCCGGCCGCTGAGCGTGCAGGCGCAGCTCTCGCCCCTCGATCACCGCCCGCTGGCCACGCTGCTCCCGGCCTGCCGGGCCGCGCGGGTCCATCTCGTCGCCTACGGAGCGTTGGCGGGCGGGTTCCTCACCGAACGCTGGCTCGGCCGGCCCGACCCGGGGATGCGCCCCGGCCCGGACGGGGCGTTCCACCGGGAGTACCGGATCGTGGTGGAGGCGTTCGGTGGCTGGGGCCGGTTCCAGGCCCTTCTGGCGGCGCTCGACGCCGTCGCCCGCCGGCACGGCACCACCATGGCGGCGGTGGCGCTGCGCTGGACGCTGGACGTGCCGGGCGTCGCGTTGGCGCTGGCCGGGGCCA
>CANGXM010000283.1 GCA_947457845.1 Rhodospirillales bacterium
CACGGCGGGCGGCTCGCCGGACCGGTCCGCGTCGATCCCGCGGTCCATCGGGCGGCCGACGTCGGCGACGAGGCGCTCCTGCACGCGCGCACCGCGCCCACCTGGATCGCCCGCGACAGGGGTGCCGGTTCGCGTGCGGCGGCCGCGGCGGGGGCCCGGTTCCTTCTGCTCGACGACGGGTTCCAGAACCCGCAGCCGGCGAAGGACCTGTCGCTTCTCGTGGTCGACGGGGCGACGGGTTTCGGCAACGGGCGCGTGATCCCGGCGGGGCCGCTGCGGGAGCCCGTCGCCGACGGGCTCGCCCGCGCGGACGCGGTCGTGCTGATGGGCGAGGACGCCGCCGGCATCGCGCGCACTGTCGCGGGGCGACGGCCGATCCTCCGTGCCCGTCTGGCGCCCGCGGGCGACGCGGCGACGTTCCGCGGCGTCCGGGTTCTCGCCTTCGCCGGGATCGGCCGGCCGGAGAAGTTCTTCCGGACGCTGGCCGAGGTCGGGGCGACGCTGGTCGACCGGATCGCCTTCCCCGACCACCACCCCTTCACCCCGGACGAGGTGATGCGGCTCGTCGAGGCGGCGCACGCGGCGGACGCGGTGCCCGTGACGACGGAGAAGGACCTCGTGCGCCTGCCCGAAGGGGCGGCGCAGATGGTCCGCGCGCTCGCCGTGGAGGTCCGCTGGGAGGATCCGGCCGCCGTCGCCACGCTACTCCAGCCGCTGCTCGCCGATGGCCAGGCACTCGCCGTTTGAGCGGTGGCGCCAGCGGCGCATCGACTATCCGCTCCAGTACCTTCTGGTGGCTGGCCTCTTCGCGCTGCTGCGCGCGCTGCCGCTCGACGCCGCGTCGGCGGTGGGCGGCTGGGTCGGGCGCACGGTCGGCCCGCGACTGCCGATGACCCGGCGGGCCCGCGCGCACCTCGCCCGCGCGTTGCCCGACCTCGACGAGGCCGCGCGGCGGCGCACGATCGTCGCGATGTGGGACAACATCGGCCGTGTCTTCGCCGAATATCCCCACCTCGGGCGGATGTGGGACGAGGGGCGGGTGACGGTCGAGGGGCGGGAGCACGTCGCCGCCCTGGTCGACGACGACCGACCCGGCATCATCATCGGCGCGCATCTCGCCAACTGGGAGGTGCCGACCATGATCGGCCGCCCCCTCGGCATCGCGCTGACCATGGTGTACCGCCATGCGAACAACCCCGGCGTGGACCGCCTTCTCGCCCGCGCCCGGTCCGACGCGGGCGCGCGGTTCGTGCGCAAGGGGCCGGAGGCCGCGCGCGGCGTCTTCGCGACGCTGCGCGGCGGCGGGCACGTCGCCATGCTGGTCGACCAGAAGCTGAACCGGGGGCTGGCGCTCCCCTTCTTCGGCCGCACCGCGATGACGACGCCGGCGCCGTCGGTCTTCGCGCGCTCGTTCGACTGCCCGGTCGTGCCGATGCAGACCATCCGGGAGGAGGGCGCGCGCTTCCGCATCGTCTTCCACCCGCCGATGCAGGTGCCCCGCACGGGCGACGCGGCCGTCGACGACGCGGCCTTCATGACGACCGCGAACGCGATGATCGAGGGCTGGATCCGCGAGCGGCCGGCCCAGTGGCTCTGGCTGCACCGGCGCTGGAAGGACTAGCGACGGCGGAGCCTTTGCCGGGCCCGCCCCGTGTCTTCACGCCCGCTTGCGGCTCCTGGCCCGTCCGGGCAGGTCGAGGTAGGGCGCGAGGTAGTGGCCGGTATAGCTCCGCGCCACCGCCGCCACGTCCTCCGGCGTGCCCGACGCCACGATCTCGCCGCCGCCGTCGCCGCCCTCGGGGCCGAGGTCCACCACCCAGTCGGCGGTCTTGATGACCTCCAGGTTGTGCTCGATCACCAGCACCGTGTTGCCCTGGTCGACCAGCGCGTGCAGCACCTCGAGCAGCTTTCGCACGTCCTCGAAGTGCAGGCCGGTCGTCGGCTCGTCGAGGATGTAGAGCGTGCGGCCCGTGGCCCGGCGCGACAGTTCCTTGGCGAGCTTCACCCGCTGCGCCTCGCCGCCGGACAGGGTGGTGGCCGGCTGCCCGATCTTCACATAGCCGAGGCCGACGCGGTCCAGCGTCTCCATCTTCTCGCGGATCGACGGCACCGCCTTGAAGAACCCCACCCCGTCCTCGACCGTCATGTCGAGGACGTCGGCCACGGATTTGTCGCGGAACAGGACCTCCAGCGTCTCCCGGTTGTAGCGCTTGCCGTGGCAGACGTCGCAGGTGACGTAGACGTCCGGCAGGAAGTGCATCTCGATCTTGATGACGCCGTCGCCCTGGCACGCCTCGCAGCGACCGCCCTTCACGTTGAAGCTGAACCGCCCCGGCCCATAGCCCCGGGCCTTCGCCTCGGGAAGGCCCGCGAACCAGTCGCGGATGGGCGTGAAGGCGCCGGTGTAGGTGGCCGGATTCGAGCGCGGGGTGCGGCCGATCGGCGACTGGTCGATGTCGATCACCTTGTCCAGGTGCTCGACGCCCTCGATCCGGTCGTGCTCGGCCGGGTTCTCCCGCGCGCCCATCAGGCGGCGGGCGAGCGCCTTGTAGAGCGTCTCGATCACGAGGGTGGACTTGCCCCCGCCCGAGACCCCGGTGACGCAGGTGAAGGTGCCGAGCGGAATCTCCACCGACACGTCCTTGAGGTTGTTCGACCGGGCGCCGGCGATCTTCAGGATCTGCCCGCGGTGGCCGGTGCGGCGCAGGTGCGGCACCGGCACCTTGCGCCGGCCGGAGAGATAGTCGCCCGTCACGCTGTCCGGGTGGGCCGCGACCTCCGCCGGCGTGCCGCGCGCGACGACGCTTCCGCCGTGGACGCCGGCCCCAGGGCCCATGTCGATCAGATAGTCGGCCGCGCGGATCGCATCCTCGTCGTGCTCCACCACGAGGACCGTGTTGCCGAGGTCGCGAAGGCGCTTCAGCGTCTCCAGCAGCCGGTCGTTGTCGCGCTGGTGCAGGCCGATCGAGGGCTCGTCCAGCACGTAGAGGACGCCCGTGAGCCCGCTGCCGATCTGCGAGGCGAGGCGGATGCGCTGGCTCTCCCCGCCCGACAGCGTGCCGGACGCGCGGTCGAGCGCGAGGTATTCGAGGCCGACGTTGTTGAGAAAGCCGAGCCGATCGCGGATCTCCTTGAGGATGCGGGCCGCGATCTCGCGCTGCTTGTCGGTCAGGTGCCGGTCGAGGTCGAGGAACCATTGGCCGGCCTTCGCGATCGACAGGCGCGAGACGTCGGCGATCGCGCGCCCGCCCACCTTGACGGCCAGCGCCTCCGGCTTCAGGCGCGCGCCGCCGCACGTCTCGCAGGGCTGGCTCGACTGGTAGCGCGACAACTCCTCCTTGATCCATGCGCTGTCGCTCTCGCGCCACCGGCGGTCGAGGTTGACGACGACGCCCTCGAACGGCTTCGCCGTCTCGTAGGCGCGCAGCCCGTCGTCGTAGCGCATGGCGACCGGCTCCTTGCCGGTCCCCGTCAGGATCGCGTCCCGCACGCCTTCGGGCAGGTCCTTCCACGGCGTGTCGACCGACACCCGGAAGTGCTTCGCCAGGCTGTCGAGCGTCTGGCCGTAGTAGGGGGAGGAGCTGTTGGCCCAGGGCGCCACCGCCCCGCCGCGCAGGCTCAGCCCCTCGTCCGGGACGACCAGGGCGGGGTCCATGTAGAGGCGCGACCCGAGCCCGTCGCACACCGGGCAGGCGCCGTGGGGGCTGTTGAAGGAGAACAGGCGCGGCTCGATCTCGTCGATCGTGAAGCCGCTGACCGGGCAGGCGAACTTGGCCGAGAAGACGGTGCGCTCGCCCGTGTCGGCGTTCTCCACGTAGAGGATGCCGTCGGCGAGCGACAGCGCCGTCTCGACCGAATCGGCCACGCGGTTGCCGAGGCCGTCGCGCACGACGAGGCGGTCCACCACCACCTCGATGTCGTGCTTCAGTTTCTTGTTGAGCGAGGGTGCGGCCTCGATGTCGTGCATCTCGCCGTCGATCTTCACCCGCTGGAAGCCGCGCTTGCGAAGGTCCTGCAGTTCCTTGCGGTACTCCCCCTTGCGGCCGCGGACGATGGGGGCGAGCAGGTAGAGCCGCGCGCCCTCGCCCATGGCGAGGATCCGGTCGACCATCTGGCTCGACGTCTGGCTCTCGATCGGGAGGCCCGTCGCCGGCGAGTAGGGGACGCCCACCCGCGCGAACAGGAGGCGCATGTAGTCGTAGATCTCGGTGACCGTTCCGACCGTCGATCGCGGGTTGCGGCTCGTGGTCTTCTGCTCGATCGAGATGGCGGGCGAGAGGCCGTCGATCGAATCGACGTCCGGCTTCTGCATCAGTTCGAGGAACTGCCGCGCATAGGCCGACAGGCTCTCGACATAGCGGCGCTGACCCTCGGCGTAGATGGTGTCGAACGCGAGCGACGATTTCCCGGAACCGGACAGGCCCGTGATCACCACCAGGCTGTCGCGCGGCATCTCCACGTCGACGTTCCTGAGATTGTGCTCGCGGGCGCCGCGGACGACGATGCTCTTGGCGTTCATGGTGGTGTCCGGTCCTCACGGCAGATCCCTTGCCGGCGGACACCGTCCGTCACCGCAGGGCGAAGACGAAGATGGACGGGGCGGGAAGGGTTTTCCACCCCACGGTGGTTGCGTCGCACCGGCCGATGATCGTATAGGAACATACCGGGAACAATACACGGGCGCCGCCGTGTGGCAAGCGCCCGCATCCGGTGCTAGGGTGACCGCTCTCGAACGCGTGGGGTGACGGCTATGGCCGGTAGCGTGAACAAGGTGATCCTCGTCGGCAACCTGGGGAAGGACCCCGAGGTGCGGACCATGCAGAACGGCGGGAAGGTCTGTTCCTTCACCCTCGCCACCTCCGAGAGCTGGAAGGACCGGAACTCCGGCGAGCGCCAGGAACGGACCCAGTGGCACCAGATCGCGATCTTCAACGAGAACCTCGCCGGGATCGCCGAGCGCTATCTCAAGAAGGGCTCGAAGGTCTACGTCGAGGGGCAGCTGGAGACCCGTAAGTGGCAGGACCAGAGCGGCAACGACCGCTACACGACCGAGGTCGTCCTGCGCCAGTTCCGTGGCGAGCTGACCCTGCTCGACCGTGCCGGTGAGGGCGGCGGGCGCGGCGGCGGCTACGGCGGCGGTGGTGGGGGCGGTGGCGGCGGCGGCGACGACTACGGCGCGCCGGACTACGGCTCGGGTTACGGCGGCGGTGGCGGCGAACGCGGCGGTGG
>CANGXM010000284.1 GCA_947457845.1 Rhodospirillales bacterium
GTCCCCGCCTCGACCACGACGCTGGCGCCGGTGCCGAAGCTTCCGAGGACGACCGGACGTGCGAGGGTGACCGATCCATCATTGCCGATCCGCACCGTTCCCGTGCCGAAGGCACCGTGGCCGACGCCGACCGCGTTCGCGCCCGAGAATCCGTTCAGGAACGACGGCGAGAGGACGACGGCCGGGCTCATGTCCGAGGGCGCACCGATGCCGATGTCGTCCGACGGGTTCGGCGTCAGGATCGCGACGGCGTTCGCCGTCACGACGCTCGGTTCGATCTGCGAGAAGTCGTAGGCCGAGAGCGACACCGTCTGGCCCAGCGCGGTCACGGAGGCCGTCGACGGGATCACGATCTGGCCGGAGGGGCCGGCGACGAAGCCGCCGCCCGCGCCGAAGACGACGTTCGCGCCGGGCAGCACGGATGTCGTGGCGCCTTCGCCGAGGTTCCCGATCAACACGGGGCGGGTGAAGGCCGCCGAGCCGACTGCGATCGCCGCGCCCGTGCCCCCGTTGCCGACAGCCAGGGTGCCGGCGCCGGTGAAGCCGTTGATCAACCCGTCGTCGATCGGGAGGTCGCCGGTCGCGTTGATGCCGATGGTCGCGTTCCCGGCCGCGCCGAGCGCGACCGTGTCGGCGACGATCCCGCCGGGGTTGGCGAACGAGAGCGCACCCGCCTCGAAACGCACGGACTTGCCCGCGGCGTGGATCGTCGATCCGGTCCCCTGCGTCAGCGTGCCGCCGGCGCGGAACAGGTTGCTGCCGCCGAGAAGCGTGATCGCTGCACCGTCCTCGATCGCGAGCGCGGAACCGAAGGACTCGTGCCCGATCGTCACCGGGCGGGGGAAGGCGACCGTCCCGCCGATCCAGATGGTGCCGGTGGACATGTTGTCCCCGACGACCAGCGTGCCCGTGCCCCCGATCCGGCCGATCTCGTCCGCGTCGACCGACAGGGTGGTGAGGCCCGCATCCAGACCCAGGCGGATCGGGCGGCCGTTCGTGTAGGCCGTGATTCTGACGGTGTTCTGGCTCGAGAGGGTGCCGAAAAGCTCCAGATCGTCCACGCCGAGGTTGACCGAACCGAGCCCGGCACTGATCGACGCACCGGATGCGACGGTGAGGGTGCCGGGACCGTTCACGCTGAAGAAACCGCCCGAGACGGTGTTCGAGACGGTCGCGGAGATCGTGGCCGTCCCGCCGGCGCCGAACGACAGCACCACCAGATCGGAATCCGGGGTGGAACCGCCGTAGCTGATCGGCGCGTCGATCGTCAGGTCGCCCGTCGAGTAAAGGGACAGCCCGATGCCCGCCGCCGTCCCCGCGCGGGTGAGCGGACCGTTCACCGCGATCGAACCGCCGGCGATCGAACCGCCGGCGGACAGCGTGACGGGACCCGCGAGGGTGATGGGGGTGCCGAGCGTGGAGACGTTGAAGCTTCCGGCGGTGACGTCGCGCAGCGTGATCGGGCCGACCTCGCCCGACCCGGCCGCCGTCGCCGTGAACGCGCCCGTCCCCGTGTCGATCGCCGTTCCCGCCGCCATCGTGATCCCGCCGGGGCCTTCGTCACGCTGGCCGGCGACGGCCCCCGGGTCGTTGGCGGTCAGCGACAGCGCCCCGTTGCCGGTCGTGATGTTCGCGTCGATCAGGATCGACCGCCCGGCCTGCAGCGTGAGCGCCCCGCCGGCCGCGCCCGACGGAACGACGACGATCGGATCGGAGACGGTGATGTCGTTGTTCGCCTGGAGCGTGACGGCGTTGCCGGCGTTCAGGAGCGCCGTGAGCGTCGCGGGCGAGAACGTCGCGGTTCCCGACGCATTGTCCCCGAACAGGTTTCCGGCGAGGGAGTCCGCATTTTCGCGGAAGAGGTAGACCTCGCCGCTGTTCGACGCCGTGTTGGCGTTGCCGTCGGCAAAGATGGCGCCCACGGCCAGACGCGTGCCGTCGCCGTTCAACGCGACCGACCAGCCGAACGCGTCGTTGGCCTCGATCCCCGGGACATCGACGTTCCGGCCGCCGACATAGCCCTTGCCGATCGTGCCGACCAGCTGGCCACCGCCGAACGACGCGTCCGTGAAGGTGAAGAGACGGACGGCGCCGGCGCCCGAGGTCCCATTCGTCGCGCCGTCGTCCCCCCTGACCCCCACGGCGAGCCGCCGTCCGTCCGCGCTGAGTGCCACGGACCGGCCGAACTGGTCCGATGGGTCGAGCGATCCGACGTCGACGTTCTTGCCGCCGCTGTAGCCCTTGCCGATCGTCGCCTGCAGCGCACCGCCGCCGAACGGCGCGTCGGTGAAGGTGAAGAGGCGGACCGCGCCGCTGTCGCTGGACGTGTTGCCGTTGCCGTCGTCCAGGTGGGCCCCCACGGCGAGCCGCGTGCCGTCGGCGCTCAACGCCACCGAAATGCCGAAGCTGTCGCCCGCTTCGAGCGCGCCGACGTCGACGTTCTTGCCGCCGGTGTAGCCCTTGCCGACCGTCGCCTCGAGCACGCCCCCACCGAAATCCGCGGCGGAGAAGGAGAACAGGTACACGGCACCGCTGTCGGCGGCCACATTGCCCGAACCGTCATTGCCGGAGGCGCCCGCGGCGAGCCGGGAGCCATCCGCGCTCAGCGCCACCGATCGACCGAAGGCCTCACCGGCCTGGAGCCCAAGATTGACGTTCTTGCCGCTGCCGTAGGACTTGCCGATCCTCGCCTGAAGCGTACCGCTACCGAACGCCGTGTCGGCGAAGGTGAACAGGTAAACCGCGCCGCTTTCGCTGAAGGAATTGCTGTTGCCGTCATCGCCGATCGCCCCCACGGCGAGCTTCGTGGCGTCCGCGCTCAGCGCGACCGATTCGCCGAAGAGGTCGCTGGCTTCCAGCGCCTCGACGTCGATGTTCCCGACGCCGGTATAACCCTTGCCGATCGTGCCGACGAGCTGCCCGCCGCCGAACGCCCCATCGGAGAAGGTGAACAGACGGACGGCCCCGCTGCCGGTGGCCACGTTCCCGGCGCCGTCGTCGTTGTTCGCCCCCACCGCGAGCCGCATGCCGTCCGCGCTGAGCGCGACCGCGATGCCGAAGTTGTCGTCGTTCTCGAGCGCCGGGACGCCGAGACCGGGCGTGGTCGCGACGTAGCCCCTGCCGATCGTGCCGACGAGTTGGCCGCCAGTGAAGGCGCCGTCGGTGAAGCTGAAGAGGTGGACGGCACCACTATCCACGAAGATGTTTCCGGCGCCGTCGTCCGACGGGGCGCCGACCACGAGCCGGGTTCCGGCGGCGGTCAGCGCGACCGCGGTGCCGAAGGTGTCGTAGTTCTCCACGGCGACGTCGACGTTCTTCCCGCCAGTGTAGCCACGCCCGATGGTCCCCGCGAGCGCGCCGCCGCCGAACGTCGTGTCGGTGAAGGTGAAGAGATGGACGGCCCCGCTGTTCGTGACCGTGCCCGACGACCCTGTATCCCACTGGGCGCCCACAGCGAGGCGCGAACCGTCGGCGCTGAGGGCCACCGACCGCCCGAACCGGTCGTCCTCGGCGAGCAGGGTGACGTTGACGTTCTTTCCGCCCGTGTAGCCACGGCCGATCGTCCCCTGGAGGGCGGCGCCGGAGAAGGCAGTGTCGGTGAAGCTGAAAAGGAAGACGGCGCCGCTGTTCAGGTAGGCGTTTGCGTTCGCGTCGTCGGCCCAGGCGCCCACGGCGAGGCGGTCGCCGGCGGCGTTCAGCGCGACGGAACCGCCGAACTGGTCGTCGCTCTGCAGCGAGGCCACGTCGAGGTTCTTTCCGCCCGTGTAACCGCGCCCGATCGTCCCGGCCAGCACGCCGCCGGTGAACGATCCGTCGGCGAAGGTGATCAGATGCACCGCCCCGCGGTTGGAGGTCGCGTTGGTGGGCCCGTCGTCACCGACCGCGCCCACGGCGAGGAGCCTCCCGTTCGCGCTCAGCGCGACGGCACCACCGAAACTGTCGGCGGAATTGAGCGACGCGGAGAGATCGAGGCTCTTGGTGCCGGTGTATCCGTGCCCGATCGTCCCGACGAGGGCGCCGCCGTCGAACGATCCGTCGTCGAAGGTGATGAGATGGACCGCGCCGGCGTTCGAGGTCAGGTTCGCGGCACCGTCGTCGCCGAACGCGCCGACCGCCATGGTCCGACCATCCGCGCTCAACGCGATCGCCGTACCGAATTTGTCGTCGGTCGACAGGAGCGGGACATCGACGTTGTTCACGCCGGTGTAACCCTTGCCGACGATGCCCGCCAGGGCGCCGCCGCCGAAGGAACCGTCGGTGAAGGTGAAGAGGTGGACGGCCCCGCTGCCGAGGGCGACGCTTCCGGCCCCGCCGTCGCCCGCCGCCCCGACCGCGAGCCGCGTTCCGTCCGCGTTCATCGCGACGGCCGAGCCGAAGTCGTCGTTCGAGTCCAGATCGGAGACGTCGATGTTGCGACCGGGACTGTAGCCCTTCCCGATGACCAGCCCGTACTGGAAGGTACCGGCGGCCGTCGTCGAGATGACGATGTTCTTCGGATCGAACAGCACCGTGCCCGGCCGGCCGGGGCGGCTGGCGGTGACGGTTCCGTCGAAGCGCGACAGCGTCTCCCCGGCCGAGATCTCCACGAACCCGCCCTTGCCCGACACCAGACCCGGCAGCGCGCTCACGCTGCCCAGCGCCAGCGTGTCCCGGTCCGCCCACAAGATCACGGTGCCGCCGGCCCCGTGATCGCCCGTCGCATCGGCGCGGATCACCGTGCCGTCGTTCACGCCGAGGCGCACCGCGTTGGGCAGGTCGTCGCGCAGGAGGCCCTTGCCGCCCTGATACTCGCCGCCGATCCGCACCGTGCCGCCGCCGGTCAGGCCCGAAGCGTCGATGTCGGTCGAGAGCAGGCGCACGCCCCAGGCCGACGCGTCGATCCGCCCGCCGGCACCGGCCGTGCCGATGGCCCGCCAGTCGCCCGAGGTCGCCAGCGACGCGCCCGCGGTCAACCGGATCGACCCGCCGCTCGTGCCGCTCGCGTCGAGCCGGGAACTCCCCGTCTCCCAGACTTTCGATCCGGCGTTCACCTCGATCCGGCCGCCCGCGCCCATCGTGCCGATCGCGCGCACCGTCTCGGCCAGCGACACCGTGCCCGACGCGGTGACGGCGATCGTGCCGCCCGTGCCGCCGGAGGCGTCCACCATCCCGCCCATGCCGGCGAAGCCCGCGGTGACCGA
>CANGXM010000285.1 GCA_947457845.1 Rhodospirillales bacterium
GTCCCCGCCTCGACCACGACGCTGGCGCCGGTGCCGAAGCTTCCGAGGACGACCGGACGTGCGAGGGTGACCGATCCATCATTGCCGATCCGCACCGTTCCCGTGCCGAAGGCACCGTGGCCGACGCCGACCGCGTTCGCGCCCGAGAACCCGTCGAGGAACTCGGCCGAGAGGACGATCGCGGGGCTGCCGCCCGAGGGCGCACCGATGCCGATCTCGTCCGAGGGGTTCGGCGTCAGGATGGCGACGGAGCCCGCCGTCAACCGGCTCCGGTCGATCTGCGAGAAATCGTAGGCCGAGAGCGACACCGTATGGCCCGGCGCGGTCACGGAGGCCGTCGACGGGATCACGATCTGGCCGGAGGGGCCGGCGACGAAGCCGCCGCCCGCGCCGAAGGTGACGCTGGCGCCGGCCTGCACGGATGTCGTGGCGCCTTCGCCGAGGTTCCCGATCAACACGGGGCGGGTGAAGGCCGCCGAGCCGACGGCGATCGCCGCGCCCGAGAGGGCGCCACCGATCATGACCGACGTGGCCGTGAAGGCGTTGACGAGGGTGTCGTCGATCGCGAGGTCGCCGGTCGCGTTGATGCCGATGGTCGCGTTCCCGGCCGCGCCGAGCATGACGGTCCCGGCGACGATCCCGGCGGGATTCGCGAAGGACAGGCTGGTTCCCTCGAAGAGGACCGTCTGTCCCCCCGCGTCGATGGTCGAGCCGGTCCCTTGGGTGAACGCGCCGCCGGTGCGGAACTGGCTGTAGCCGACGGGCAGCGTGATCGCGGCGTCGGTCTCGATCTCGAGCGCCGAGCCGGGCGCCGCGTGTCCGATCATGACCGGGCGTGCGAAGGTGACCGTCCCGCCGATCCAGATGGTGCCGGTGGACATTTTGTCCCCGACGACCAGCGTGCCCGAGCCCCCGATCCGCCCGATCTCGCCCGCGTCGACCGACAGGGTGGTGAGGCCCGCATCCAGACCCAGGCGGATCGGGCGGCCGTTCGTGTAGGCCGAGATACTGACGGTGTTCTTGCCCGAGAGAGTGCCGAAAAGCTCCAGATCGTTCACGCCGAGGGAGATCGAACCGTTCCCGGCACTGATCGACGCACCGGATGCGACGGTGAGGGTGCCGGGACCGTTCACGGCGACGAAACCGCCCGGGACGGTGTTCGAGACGGTCGCGGAGATCGTGGCCGTCCCGCCGGCGCCGAACGACAGCAACACCAGATCGGAAGCCGGGAAGGAGCCGCCGTAGCTGATCGGCGCGTCGATCGTCAGGTCGCCCGTCGAGTAAAGGGACAGCCCGATGCCCGCCGCCGTCCCCGCGCGGGTGAGCGGACCGTTCACCGCGATCGAACCGCCGGAGATATAACCGCCGGCGGACAGCGTGACGGGACCCGCGAGGGTGATGGGGGTGCCGAGCGTGGAGACGTTGAAGCTTCCGGCGGTGACGTCGCGCAGCGTGATCGGGCCGACGTCGCCCGACACGCCCGCCGTCGCATTGAACGCGCCCGTCCCCGTGTCGATCGCCGTTCCCGCCGCCATCGTGATCCCGCCGGGACCCGCGTCACGTTGCATGGGGACGGCCCCCGGGTCGTTGGCGGTCAGCGTCAGCGCCCCGTTGCCGGTCGTGATGTTCGCGTCGATCAGGATCGACCGGCCCGCCTGGAGCGTGAGGGCGCCGCCGGCCGCGCCCGACGGAACGACGACGATCGGATCGGAGACGGTGATGTCGTTGTTCGCCTGGAGCGTGACGGCGTTGCCGGCGTTCAGGAGTGCCGTGAGCGTCGCGGGCGTGAAGGTGACGTTCGATGACGGGCTGTTCTCGAACAGGTCGTCGCCCGGATAGGGCGCACCGCCGCCCGGAACGAAGAGGTAGACGGCGCCGCTGTCCGTTCGGCTGTCGGCGAACCCGTCGTCGAGCGGGGCGCCCACGGCCAGACGGGTGCCGTCGCCGCTGAGGGCCACCGAGTATCCGAAGAAGTCGTTGGCGCCGACCGACGTGACGTCGATGTTGTCGCCGCCGGTGTAGCCCCGGCCGAGGGTGAGTTCCAGCTGTCCGCCGGCGAAGGACGTGTCCGGGAATTTGAACAGGCGGACGGCACCGCTGCCTGCGAAGGCGTTGCCGGCGCCGCCGTCCTGGTGCGCGCCGACCGCGAGGCGCCGGCCGTCCGCGCTGAGCGCGACGGAAACGCCGAAATTGTCACCGCTGTCGAGGCTGGTGACGTTGATGCCGCCGTGGCCGAAGCCGACCGTCCCGGCCAACATCCCGCCGGTGAACGCGCCGGACGGCTCGGCGAAGGTGAACAGGTGGACGGCACCGCTGTTGGCCCGATCGTTGAACGCGCCCGCGTCCGCGATCGCTCCGACCGCGAGGCGCGTTCCGGAGGCGTCGAGCGCAACGGACGTCCCGAACCGGTCCCCGGCGTCGATCGCGACGGGAACGGTTCCGTAGCCGTGGCCGATCGTCAGGGCGAGGTTGGCGCCGCCGAAGGACGTGTTGTCGAAGGTGAACAGGCGGACCGCGCCACGGTTGACGGCGCTCGAGGGGAGGCCGAACCCGTCGTCGAACCAGGACCCCACGGCGAGCCGCGTGGCGTCCCCGCTCAGCGCCACCGAGTTCCCGAACTCGTCGTTGTCGTCGAGGCTCGGAACGGGGACCGTCGCGGACCGTCCGACCTTCGTGGTCAGGGTTCCGGTCGAGAAAAAGTCGGCGAAGGAGAACAGATAGACCGCGCCGCTGTTCGAATCATCACCCGGGGCGCCGACGGCCATGCGCGTGCCATCGGAACTGAGCGCGACGGACCGGCCGAAGTCGGACCCCGAAACGAGGTCGGTCACGTTGACGTTCTTCCCGCCCGTGTAGCCCTTGCCGACGGTCCCGACCAGCGCGCCGCCGCCGAAGGCCGTGTCGGTGAAGGTGAAGAGATAGACGGCGCCGGTGTTCACGCCCGAAACGCCGCCCTGGCCCAGATCGCCGGGGGCACCGACGGCCATCCGACCCCCGTCCGCGGACAAGGCGACCGACGAACCGAAGACTTCGCCAAAGTCGAGAGCCGGCCCGGTGTTCAGGTTCGACGAGTTGACGCCATAGCCCGCACCCATCGTCCGGGCGTGCGTTCCGCCGGCGAACGACGTGTCGGAGAAGGTGAAGAGGTGCAGCGCGCCCGCATCCGTGACCGTGTTGCCGGACCCGTCGTCGTAGAGCGAGCCCACAGCGAGGCGGGTTGCGGTGGCGTTCATCGCGATGCTTGCGCCGAAGACGTCGGACGTGTTGAGCGCGCTGGAAATGTCGATGTTGTTTCCGCCCGTGTAGCCCCGTCCGATCCGGCCGAGGAGCGTCGGCGAGCCGAAGGAGGTGTTCGCGAACGAGATCAGGTAGACGGCGCCGTAGTCGTCCGAGGTGCTGCCGACGCCGACCCCGTCGTCCTGGACCGCGCCGACCGCCAGACGCGTGCCGTCGCCGCTGAGGGCCACCGAGTATCCGAGGAAGTCGAGCGTCGACAGTTCCGCGCTGAGGTTCAGCTGGGCATAGCCGGCGCCGATGGAGCCGGCCAGCGCCGCGCCGCCGAACGACATGTCGGTGAAGGTGAAGAGGTGGACGGCGCCGCTGAACGACAGCGCATCGCCGAAGCCCTTGTCCTGCGATGCGCCGACGACGAGGCGGTCGCCCGCCTGGTTGAAGGCGACGGAGGCGCCGAACAGATCGGACGTCGCGACGGTCGGCGAGACGTTGAGGAGGCCGTAGCCCGCACCGATCGTCCCGACGTGCGTGGCGCCGGTCAGCGGACCGGAGCCGTCGTTGAACGCGAACAGATGGACGGCGCCTGCATCCGGGACGACGCTGTCGCCCGATCCGTCGTCCTGCGGCGCCCCCACCGCGAGGCGGGTCCCCGCGCCGTTGAACGCGACGCTCCAGCCGAACAGGTCGTTGACCCCCAGCACGGACCCGACGTTGAGGGAGTTTTCGAGGTCATAGCCCGCCCCGATCGTGCCCACGAGGGAGACGGCGGTGAAGCCGGGGCTGAATTTGAAGAGATGGACAGCCCCCTTGCCCGCCTGGTCGCCGGGCGATCCGACGGCGAGGCGGCTTCCGTCGCTGCTGAGGGCGACGGCGCGGCCGAACAGATCCCCGCTGGCGAGGATGCCCGAAACGTCCAGGTTGTTTCCGCCCGTGTAGCCGGACCCGATGATCCCGACGAGCGTGGCGCCGTTGAAGTCCGTATCCGAGAAGGTGAAGAGACGGACGGCGCCGTAGTCGTTCGAATTGCTGACGACCCCGAATCCGTCGTCCTTCGGTGCGCCGACCGCCATCCTGTTCGCGTCGATGTTGAGCGCTACCGAGGCCCCGAACTGGTCTCCGGAATCGAGGGCGTAGCTCGTGCCCCTGACGTATCCGGTGCCGATCAGGATGGAGACCGGGCTGAACCCGGTCGGCGTGCCGATGGTGATGTTCTTGGGATCGAACAGAACGGTTCCTGGCCGCCCCGGTGCGCCCGCCGCCACCGTGCCGGCGAAGGTCAGCCGGTCGCCCGCCGATACCTCCACGAACCCGCCCTTGCCGGAGACCGCGCCCGGCACGGCCGAGACCGCGGCCTGCATCAGCACGTCCCGGTCGGCCCAGACGATCACCGTTCCGCCATCGCCCGCCGGACCCCGCGCGTCGGCCACGAAGCGCGTCGCGTCGTTGGCGTAGAGGCGCACGGCGTTGGGCAGGTCGTCCCGGCTCAGCCCCTTGCCGCCCTGATACTCGCCGCCGATCCGCACCGTGCCACCGGCGGTCAGGCCCGAGGCGTCGGCCGTCGCCGACAGGAGCCGCATGCCCCAGCCCGACGTGTCGATCGATCCGCCGGCCCCCGTCGTGCCGACCGCCCGCCAGGTGCCGGACGTGGTGAGCCCGTCGGCCGCCGTGATCCGGACCGATCCGCCGGCACGGCCGGACGTGTCCACCAGCGAGGTCGACGTCTCCCACAGCACGCCGCCGGCCGCGACATCGATCCGGCCGCCCGCGCCCATCGTGCCGATCGCGCGCACCGTCTCGGCCAGCGACACCGTGCCCGACGCGGTGACGGCGATCGTGCCGCCCGTGCCGCCGGAGGCGTCCACCATCCCGCCCATGCCGGCGAAGCCCGCGGTGACCGA
>CANGXM010000286.1 GCA_947457845.1 Rhodospirillales bacterium
CCACCGTCGACGCCTGCTTCGCCGGCGGGCGCGTCGAGGCGATCGTCGCCCACCGTCGACGCCTGCTTCGCCGGCGGGCGCGTCGAGGCGATCGTCGCCGCGCTGGACGCCGCGGGCGACCCCTGGGCGACGGCGCAGCGGGAGGCGCTCGCCCACCTCTCGCCCACCAGCCTCAAGGTGACGCTGGCGGCCATCCGGCGGGCGGCGACGCGCGACCTCGACGGGTGTCTGGTCATGGAGTACCGCCTGTCGCAGGCCTGCATGGCCCGGCACGACTTCTACGAGGGGATCCGGGCGCTTCTGGTGGACAAGGACCGGTCGCCGAAATGGTCCCCGGCGACGCTCGACGGCGTCGACGATGCCCTGGTCGAGGCGCATTTCGCGATGCCTGCGGGCGGCGATCTGACCTTTCCCGCCTGATCCCGCCGACCTGGGCGCTTTCAGTCGAGGAGCGCCAGGAGGACGGGGAGGAGGATCGCCGTCGCGAGGCCGTTCAGCCCCATGGCCAGGCCGGCGAAGGCGCCCGCGACCGGGTTGACCTGGAGCGCGCGGGCCGTGCCGATGCCGTGCGCCGTGGTCCCGACGGCGAGCCCCCGCGCGCGCCAGTCGCGGATCCCCATCGCGTCGAGGACGATCGTCCCCATCACGGCGCCCATGATGCCGGTCAGGATCACCAGCACCGCGGTCAGGGACGGATTCCCGCCGATCTGCTCGGCGATGCCCATGGCGATGGGCGTCGTGACCGACTTCGGCGCGAGCGAACGCAGCGTCGTCCCGCCCGCGCCCATCGCCCAGGCGACCACGACCGCGCTGGCGGCGGCGGTCAGGGAGCCCGCGGTGATCGCGGCGGCGATCGCGATTCCGGACCGCCGGACGGCGGCGAGGTTGCGGTAGAGCGGGAAGGCGAGGGCGACGGTGGCCGGACCCAGCATCACGTGGATGAACTGCGCGCCGTCGAAGTAGCGGCGATAGTCGAGACCGGTGATCCAGAGAAACGCGCTCACCAGCAGAACGGCGACGAGGACCGGGTTCGCGAGGGGATTGAGCCGCAGCCGGCGATAGAGCGCGTCGCCCGCGAGGTAGGCGAGAAGCGTCACCGCGAGGCCGAGGAGCGGCGTCGCCTCGAGATAGACCCAGACCCGATGGAGCGGCTCGTTCATCGGGAGGCGTCCCCGGCCCGCCCCTCCTCGCCCGCATCGGGCGACGGCGCCAGGGCGCGCATGACGAGGGCGGTCACGACGATCGTCGCCACGGCGCTGACCGCGAGCGCCACGAGGATGGCGGGCCCGTCCTCGCGCAAGGTGGCGAGGAGGGTCGTGACGCCGACGCCGGCGGGCACGAAGAGAAGAGAGAGATGGCGCAGCAGCCCCTGCGCCGTGTCCTCCAGCGCCGGCGGCGGCGGATGTCCGCGGGCGCCGCGCACCATCAGTCCGACGAGAAGGAGGACGAGGCCGATCACGGGCCCCGGGACGGGGAGGGCGAGGCCCCTGGCGATCACCTCGCCGACGAGCTGGAGCACGATCAGGAGCGTGATCGCCGGGAGCATGCCGCCTCCAGTCCAGGGCGCGCCGACGGCCCGATGCCGTGCGCGCGGAAACCCTTTCCGGGAAGGGCGAGCTTACCCGATATTGCGGATGATGAGTCCCGCGGATCGTTCGGCGGGGTCAACGGCGAGCGTGGTCGCGATGCGCGGGCGGGAGATTCTGTTCGAGTTCCAACGGGTCGGGAACGTCGTCAAGGTCACCGCGATCGACGCGGAGACGGGGATCGAGGCGTCGATCCACGGGCCGGTCACGGCGGGCGAGACGCTGCTGCGAATCAACGCGACGCGGCGCCTCGAATTCGTCATGCGGCGGAAGGGGATGATCCCCTGAACCACCGTCCGCGCGCCGCCGCACTGCCGGGACGGGTCGGAGCCCGTCCCGGGTTTCGGATCAGGAGGCGCGACGGCGGGTCTGGCGGCCGGAGGTCCGGCCGAGTCCGATCTTCTTCGCGAAGTCGGAGCGCTGCGCGGCATAATTCGGCGCCACCATCGGATAATCGGCCGGCAGGCCCCACTTCGCCCGGTATTCGTCCGGCGTCATGCCGTAGGTCGAGCGGAGATGCCGTTTCAGCATCTTTAGCTTCTTCCCGTCCTCAAGGCAGACGATGTATTCCGGCGTGACCGACTTGCGGATCGGCACTGCCGGCTTCGGCGGTTCGGCCGCGACCGGTTTCGGCGCAGAATTGAGCCCGGTCAGCGAACTGTAGACGGTGCTGATGACCTCGGGGATCTGCTGCGCCGGCAGCGGGTTCTTGCTCACGTAAGCCGCCACGATCTCGGCGGTCAGACGCAGCAGCGTTCCTTCACCCTCATTCAGTTCCATGTCTTCACTCATTGATCCGATCCTAGCAAAACTTTTGCTCTCCCGTAGGTTCAACTCGCACACGTGATTTACGCTGTCAATAAATTTCGCGATGCCCTTAGTTCCGTTGTGCTGTCGAATTATCCTGCTTTCTACAACCGGGAAAGTCGGCTGGGTCCGCAGACCCCAACTTGGGTCGGACGATCTTGCCGAAACCTGCCGAGTAGTGCGACCGGACCGGTAACGGTTGACGTAATCGTTGTACCTCTCGCCTTGAGGGAACGGCATGTCGTCCGTCGGACCGTCGGCGGTGGCTGTCGCCGTGCCCGGTCTGCTAGGGTTCGGACCGCAACCTTCCGGACCCGAACGATGACCGACGCCGTCTCCGCCCTGCCCATCGTCCTCGCGAGCGACCACGCGGGCGTGACCCTGCGGCGCGAGATCCGGGGGCATCTGGAGGCGGCGGGCCATGCCGTGCTCGACCTCGGCACGGAGGGGCCCGAGTCGGTCGACTATCCGGACTTCGCGGACAGGTTGGCCGCCGCCATCCTCGAGGGGCGCGCCGCGCGCGGCGTGTTGATCTGCGGCACGGGGATCGGTATCAGCATTGCGGCCAATCGTCACCGCGGGATCCGCGCGGCGCTCTGCCACGATGCGACGACCAGCCGCCTGTCGCGGCGCCACAACGACGCCAACGTCCTCGCCCTCGGCGCGCGGGTGATCGGCGCCGAGGTGGCCAAGGACTGCGTCGACGCGTTCGTCGGCACGGCGTACGAGGGCGGACGTCACGCGGCGCGCGTGGCGAAGCTCGGATGAAGCGCCGGTATCGCTGGAAGGGATCGAGATCATGACCATGCCCGCCCCCCGCCGGCCCGAGCCGGCCGCGACCCCCGCCGCCGGGTTCTTCGCGCGGCCCCTGTCGGAGGCGGACCCCGACCTCTTCAGCGCGGTGCGCGACGAACTCGCCCGCCAGCAGGACCAGATCGAGCTGATCGCGTCCGAGAACATCGTCTCGCGCGCCGTGCTCGAGGCGCAGGGATCGGTGCTGACGAACAAGTACGCGGAAGGCTATCCCGGCCGCCGCTACTACGGCGGCTGCGAGTTCGTCGACGTGGCGGAGAGCCTTGCGATCGAGCGGGCGAAGGCCCTCTTCGGCTGCGCCTACGCGAACGTCCAGCCGCACTCCGGCGCCCAGGCGAATCAGGCGGTCTTCCTCGCGCTGCTGCAGCCGGGCGACACGATCCTCGGCATGGACCTCGCGCACGGCGGCCACCTCACCCACGGATCGCCGGCCAACCTGTCGGGCAAGTGGTTCAAGGTCGCGAGCTACGGCGTGCGGCGCGAGGACTCGCGCATCGACTATGAGCAGGTGGCGGCCCAGGCGCGCGAGCACCGGCCGAAGCTGATCATCGCCGGTGGCTCCGCCTATCCGCGGACGATCGACTTCGCCCGCTTCCGCGCGGTCGCGGACGAGGTCGGCGCGCTGCTGATGGTCGACATGGCGCACTACGCCGGCCTCGTGGCCGCGGGCGCCTATCCTTCGCCGTTCCCGCACGCCCACGTCGTCACCACCACCACGCACAAGACGCTGCGGGGCCCGCGCGGCGGCATGATCCTGTCGAACGATCCCGACCTCGGGAAGAGGTTCAACAGTGCTGTCTTCCCCGGCCTGCAGGGCGGGCCCCTGATGCACGTGATCGCCGCCAAGGCCGTGGCGTTCGCCGAGGCGCTGCGGGCGGAGTTCAGGACCTACGCCCATCAGGTCGTGGCGAACGCCCGGGCCCTGTCGGAGACGCTGGTCTCGGGCGGCCTCGACATCGTCTCCGGCGGCACCGACAGCCACATCGTGCTGGTCGACCTGCGGCCCAAGCGCCTGACCGGCAAGGCGGCCGAGGCGAGCCTCGAGCACGCCGGCATGACCTGCAACAAGAACGGCGTGCCGTTCGACCCGGAGAAGCCGATGGTGACGTCGGGCGTCCGGCTCGGCACGCCGGCCGGCACGACCCGCGGCTTCGGCGAGGCGGAGTTCCGGGAGATCGGGCGCATGATCGTCGAGACGCTCGACGGCCTCGCCGCCAGCAACTCGGGCGACAACGCCAAGGTCGAGGCGGCGATGCGGGCGCGGGTGGGCGAACTTTGCCGCCGGTTCCCGATCTACCAGGGCTTCTGAGGCGGGAACGCGACCGATGCGCTGCCCCTTCTGCGGACATGACGACACCCAGGTGAAGGACTCGCGTCCGACGGAGGACAATTCGGCCATCCGTCGGCGCCGGTTCTGCCCCAGTTGCGGCGCACGCTTCACGACCTTCGAGCGCGTGCAGCTGCGCGAACTCGTCGTCGTGAAGGCCGGCGGGGCGCGCGAGCCCTTCGACCGGGAGAAGCTGCTGCGTTCGATGCGGATCGCGCTGCGCAAGCGGCCGGTCGACGCCGACCGGGTCGACCGGGTCGTGAACAGCCTCGTCCGGCAGCTCGAATCCTCGGGCGAGACGGAGATCCCGTCCAAGCAGGTGGGCGAGATGGTGATGCAGGCGCTCCTCAACCTCGATCAGGTCGCCTACATCCGCTACGCGTCGGTCTACAAGGACTTCCGCGAGGTCTCCGACTTCAACGAGATCGTCGGGACGCTGAAGAGCGAGGTCAACTGAGCGCCATGCCGGCCGCCGTCGGGGGGAGCGCGTCCGACGCCCGCTGGATGCGGGCGGCCCTCGGGCTGGCCGCGCGGGGCCTCGGGCGCGTGTGGCCGAACCCGTCTGTCGGCTGCGTCGTCGTGCGCGC
>CANGXM010000287.1 GCA_947457845.1 Rhodospirillales bacterium
CCCTCGCCCCCTCCCGGCCCGACGTGGAGGAGCCGCCCGTCCGCTCGCCCACGGGCGGGGACGACGGCCGCCGGTTCCGCCGCGGCCTGATCCTGCACCGCCTGCTGCAGTCCCTCCCGGAGGTGGCGCTCGCGGAGCGCCGGGCGGCCGCCGAAGGCTATCTCGCCTCGCCCGCGCACGGGCTGGACGCGGCGGAGCGGGCGGCGTGGACCGACGAGGTGATACGGGTGCTGGAGGATCCGACCTTCGCCCACGTCTTCGCGCCGGGCGGCCTGTCCGAGGTGCCGGTGGTGGGCGTGGTCGGCGGGCGGGCGCTGTCCGGGCAGATCGACCGGGTGCTGGTCGGCGACGCGGCGGTCTGGATCGTCGACTACAAGACCAACCGCCCGCCGCCGACGCGGGTGGAGGACGTGCCGGCGGCCTATCTCGGCCAGCTCGCCGCCTATCGCGCGGCGCTCGCGGCGATCTGGCCCGACCGCCCGGTGCGTTGCGCGCTGCTGTGGACCGACACCCCGCGGCTGATGGAGATTCCGGGGGACCTGCTCGACCGGACGGCACCCGGATGACGGCGCATGCGCGGGGCGCAATGCAGCCGCGGGACCGGTCCCCTCCTTGACCCGACTTCGCGGGACCCCATAAGTTTCCCACGACCCGCGCGCGGCCCGCCCCTGCTGGACCGCCGGACGACGTCCTGGAGGACTGGTGATGGCTGCGACCACGAGTGCGACGACCAAGGTGACCGACGCCGGCTTCGACGCCGACGTGCTGAAGGCCCAGGGCCCGGTCCTGGTGGACTTCTGGGCGGAATGGTGCGGTCCCTGCCGGATGATCGCGCCGGCGCTGGAGGACATCGCGACCGAGATGAAGGGCAAGCTCACGGTCGCGAAGCTGAACATCGACGAGAACCCGACCACGCCCACGCGCTACGGCGTGCGCGGCATCCCGACGCTGATGCTGTTCAAGGACGGGCAGGTGGCGGCGACCAAGATCGGCGCCCTGCCCAAGCAGCAGCTGATGGACTGGGTGAAGTCCTCGCTCTGAGGGCCGGGGGCGGGGAACGGGTCCGCGGCGGCTTGCCCCCTCTCCCTGTCCCTCTCCCCGGGGGGGAGAGGGAACGCGGCTTCAAATGAACTCCCCTCTCCCCCCCGGGGAGAGGGGGTGGGGGAGAGGGGTCACCGCCGCGGATGCGGCGCATCACCCCCCCGCCTCCCCGCTTTCCCCGCACCGCGAGCGCCGCTATGGTGCGCCCTTTCCGACGACCGGCGTCCGCGAGCCCCATGACCGCGCTCAACACCTACCGATCCGGCCCCGACGAGCAGGGCCACTTCGGCGCATACGGCGGCCGATTCGTGGCCGAGACGCTGATGCCGCTCATCCTGGAGCTGGAGGCGGCGTACGAGGCGGCCAAGCGGGACCCGTCGTTCCGCTCGGAACTCGACTACTACCTGGCCCACTACGTCGGCCGGCCGAGCCCGCTCTACTTCGCCGAACGGCTGACGGCGATGCTCGGTGGCGCCAAGGTCTACTTCAAGCGCGACGAGCTGAACCACACGGGCGCGCACAAGATCAACAACTGCATGGGCCAGATCCTGCTGGCCCGCCGCATGGGCAAGCGACGCATCATCGCGGAGACCGGCGCCGGCCAGCACGGCGTCGCGACGGCCACGGTCTGCGCGCTCTTCGGCCTGCCCTGCACCGTCTACATGGGCGAGACCGACATCGCCCGCCAGCAGCCCAACGTGTTCCGGATGAAGCTGCTGGGCGCGGAGGTGCGGCCCGTCACGTCGGGCGCGCGGACGCTGAAGGACGCGATGAACGAGGCGCTGCGCGACTGGGTCACCAACGTCGCCGACACCTTCTACATCATCGGCACCGTCGCCGGCCCGCACCCCTATCCCGCCATGGTCCGCGATTTCCAGTCGGTGATCGGCGAGGAGACGCGGGAACAGATGCAGGCGGCCGAGGGGCGCCTGCCCGACACGCTGGTGGCCGCCATCGGCGGCGGCTCCAACGCCATGGGCCTGTTCCACCCCTTCCTCGACGATCCGACGGTGCGGATGGTCGGCGTCGAGGCCGGCGGACACGGGCTCGACGCCGGCGAGGGCGCGCACGCGGCCTCCATCACCGGCGGGCGGCCGGGCGTGCTGCACGGCAACCGCACCTACCTGCTGCAGGACGGCGACGGGCAGATCATCGAGGGGCACTCGATCTCCGCCGGGCTCGACTATCCGGGCGTCGGGCCGGAGCACGCGTGGCTGGCCGACCAGGGCCGCGTCGAGTACGTCTCGGCGACCGACCGCGAGGCGCTCGACGCCTTCCGCCTGTGCGCGGAGACGGAGGGCATCATCCCGGCGCTGGAGCCCGCGCACGCGCTGGCCCACGTGACCAAGATCGCGCCCGCGCTGCCGAAGGACCACCTGCTGGTGATGAACATGTGCGGGCGGGGCGACAAGGACATCTTCGCCGTCGCCGCCCACCTGGGGGTGACGCTGTGACGCCGCCCCTGTCCTCCGGCCGGATCGAGCGGCGCTTCGCGCGCCTCGCCGAGGAGGGCCGGGCGGGCCTCGTCACCTTCGTCACCGCCGGCGACCCCGACGCCACCACCGCGGCCGGCATCCTCGCCGGGTTGCCGGCGGCGGGCGCGGACGTCATCGAACTCGGCATGCCCTTCACCGACCCGATGGCCGACGGCCCGTCGATCCAGGCCGCGGGCCTGCGCGCGCTGAAGGCGGGGCAGACGCTGGCCGGCACGCTCGACCTCGTCCGCGGCTTCCGCCGGGCGGACGACGCGACGCCGATCGTGCTGATGGGCTACTACAACCCGATCTTCAGCTACGGCGTGGACCGGTTCCTGGCCGATGCGAAGGCCGCGGGCGTGGACGGGCTGATCGTCGTCGACCTCCCGCCGGAGGAGGATGCGGAGCTTTGCCTGCCGGCGCTGGCCGCAGGCGTCCGCTTCGTCCGCCTCGCCACGCCGACGACCGACGACCGGCGCCTGCCCAAGGTGCTGACCAATACCGCGGGCTTCGTCTACTACGTCTCGATCGCCGGCATCACCGGTGCGGGTTCGGCCAAGGACGCGGACGTCGCGGCGGCGGTCGCCCGGCTGAAGCGCCACACCGACCTGCCGGTCGCGGTCGGCTTCGGGATCAAGACGCCGGACCAGGCGGCGGCGGTCGCCCGGGTGGCCGATGCGGCCGTCGTGGGCTCCGCCATCGTCGACCGCGTCGCCGCCGGCCTCGACGCCGACGGCCGGGCGGGGCCGGGGCTGGTGGAGGACGTGCTGGGCTTCGTCCGGGATCTGGCGGACGGCGTGCGCGGGGCGCGAAAGGGGACCTGAGCGACCATGAACTGGCTCACCAACTTCGTCCGCCCCAAGATCCGGGCGCTCTACACGCGCAAGGACGTGCCGGACAACCTCTGGCACAAGTGCCCCAGCTGCGAGGCGATGATCTTCCATCGCGACCTCGAGGAGCACCTGCACGTCTGCCAGCACTGCGGCCACCACATGCGGCTCGATCCGCCGCGGCGCCTCGCCATGCTGTTCGACGACGGCGCCTACCAGACGATCGAACTGCCCAAGGTGCTGGTCGACCCGCTCAAGTTCCGCGACACCAAGCGCTACACCGACCGGCTGAAGGAGGCGCAGTCGAAGACCGGCCGCGCCGACGCCATCATGGTCGCGCACGGCTCGATGGGCGGTCTGCCGGTCGTCGTCGCCGCCTTCGACTTCGGTTTCATGGGCGGGTCGATGGGCATGGCGGTGGGCGAGGGCCTCGTGGCCGCGGCCAAGCTCGCCGTGCTGCAGGAAGCGCCGCTGATCGTCGTGCCGGCGTCCGGCGGCGCGCGGATGCAGGAGGGCATCCTCTCCCTCATGCAGATGCCGCGCACCGTCATCGCGGTGGAGCAGGTGAAGGAGGCCGGCCTGCCCTACGTCGTGATCCTGACCGATCCGACGACGGGCGGCGTCACCGCCTCCTTCGCGATGCTGGGCGACGTCCACATCGCCGAGCCGGGCGCCCAGATCGGCTTCGCCGGCCAGCGCGTGATCGAGGGCACGGTGCGGGAGACCCTGCCCGAGGGGTTCCAGCGCTCAGAATACCTGTTCGACCACGGAATGGTCGACATGGTCGTCCACCGCAAGGCCCTGCGGACCACGCTGGTGCGGATCCTCGACCTGCTGCGCCGTCCGCTGCCGACGGCGGAGATCGTCCGCCTGCCCCACCGGGGCGAGGCCGACGGGCCGGTCGCGGCCGTTCCCGCCGCCGAAGGGAGCGAGACGCGTGCCGGCGCCGGTGCCCCCGAGCGCTGACGCCGCGGGGACGACGACCGAACGGAGCGACCCGGTCCTCGCCCGCCTGCTGGCGCTGCACCCCAAGCTGATCGACTATTCGCTCGACCGCGTGCAGGACATGCTGCGCCGGGTGGGCGACCCGCACCGCGCGCTGCCGCCCGTCGTCCACGTGGCGGGCACCAACGGCAAGGGATCGACGGTCGCCTTCCTGCGCGCGATGCTGGAGGCGGCGGGCCGGCGGGTCCACGTCTACACCTCCCCCCACCTCGTGCTGTTCCACGAGCGCATCCGCCTCGCCGGGCGGCTGATCGACGACGCGGCGCTCGCGGCGCTGCTGGAGGAGTGCGAGCGCGCGAACGGCGGGGCGCCCATCACCTTCTTCGAGATCACGACGGTGGCGGCGCTGCTCGCCTTCGCGCGCACGCCGGCCGACGTCGTGCTGCTGGAGACCGGCCTCGGCGGGCGGCTGGACGCGACCAACGTGGTCGACCGGCCGGCGGTCACCGCGATCACTCGCATCTCCTTCGACCACATGGCCTTCCTCGGCGACACGCTGGAGAAGATCGCGGGCGAGAAGGCGGGGATCATGAAGCCGGGGGCGCCCTGCGTGATCGGTCCGCAGGGGGGGCCGGACGGGGGTGATCCGGCGGTGCTGGCCGCCTTCCGGGCGCGCGCGGCCGAGATCGGCGTGCCGCTGCGGGTCGCCGGCCAGGACTGGCGGACCCTGCCGGACGCCGACGGCGGCTTCGTCTATGAAGACGCGGGCCGGCGGCTCGCCCTCCCCGCGCCGGGCCTGCTCGGCGCGCACCAGATCGGCAA
>CANGXM010000288.1 GCA_947457845.1 Rhodospirillales bacterium
CGTAAGCGCCCGGCCATCGCCGCCTTGTCGGCGGTGGGGTGATTGTCCGAGAGCGAGTGTCCGGAGGCTCCAATGGAGTCTGGAAGGAGGCTCGCTTGGTTCAGAGGGTGGAGATCGTCACCGGCAAGGAACGCCGGCGGCGGTGGAGCGACGAGGAGAAGGCGCGGCTGGTGGCCGAGACGCTCGTGCCGGGCGCGATCGTGGCGCACGTGGCGCGCCGGCACGGGGTGGCAGAGAGTTGCCTGTACGCGTGGCGCCGGCAGGCGGGCGCGTTTGCGGCACCAATGGCGATGCCGACGCTGATCCCGGTTGTGACCGGGGCCGTTCCGGCCGAACCGGAGCCGCCGCAGGGCATGGCACCGGTCTGCGCGCCGCGGGCCGTGGTCACCTTCGCCGACGGGGCACGGCTGGACGTGGGCGCCGACTATCCCGCCGACGCGCTGGCCGTCCTGGTGGCCATGCTGCGGGGACGGCGGTGATCGCGGTGCCGCCGGGGGTGCGGGTCTGGCTGGCGGCGCGGCCGGTGGACATGCGCAAGGGGTTCGACGGCCTCGCGGCGGTCGTCCAGCAGCAACTGCGCCTGGATCCGTTCGCCGGGCACCTTTTCGTGTTCCGGGGCCGCCGGGGCGACCTCGTGAAGATCCTGGTCTGGGACGGCCAGGGGTTCTGCCTCTTCGCCAAGAGACTGGAGAGGGGGCGGTTCGTCTGGCCCAGCCCCGCCGCCGAGCAGGTCCGGCTGAGCCCGGCGGAACTGGCGATGCTGATCGAGGGGATCGACTGGCGGGCGCTGCGGCGGACCGACGAGCCGCGCCCCACCGTGGCCTCGTGAGGGCGTGCGGCAGGATGACTCAAGGCCCACTGCGGCCCTGATCCGGCGGGCGGGACCGGGTATGATGCCGTTCATGCTCGATCCCGCGTCCAGCCCCGATCCCCGCGAGGACGTCGCCGCCCTCCAGGCGCAGGTCGCGGCGCTGTCGGCGCGCCTGGACGTGGCGACCCGCGCGGTCGCGGCCCGGGACCGGGTGATCGAGACGCTGAAGGACCAGCTGGCCGCGCTCCGCCGGCGCAGCTTCGGGCAGAGCTCGGAGAAGCTGGGCCGCGCGGCCGACCAGCTGGAACTCCAGATCGAGGACCTGGAACAGGAGACCGCCACGGCGGCGGATCCGGTCGGCCCGGCGGACCGCGAAGCGCCGACCCGCCGTCAGCCGGTCCGCGCGTCGCTGCCCGACCATCTGCCCCGTGAGGTCGAGGAACTGCCGGGTCCGTACACCGCCTGCCCGGGGTGCGGCGGGACGTTGCGGCGGATCGGGGAGGACGTCTCGGAAGTTCTCGAACTGGTGCCGGCACGGCTGCGGGTGCGGCGCTTCGTTCGGCCGGTGATGGCCTGCCGCTGCTGCGGCGACGTCAGCCAGGCGCCCCCGCCCCCGGTGCCGCTGCCCAAGAGCAACGCCGGCGCCAGCCTCCTCGCCGACATCGCGGTAGCCAAGTACGACGATCATCTGCCCGCCTACCGGCAGGCGGAACGCTTCGCCCGCGAGGGCGTGCCGATCGCGCGCTCGACGCTGACCGACTGGCTGGGGCGGACCGCGACCCTCCTGACGCCCTTGGCCGAACGGATCGGCACCCACGTCATGGCGGCGGCGAAGCTGCACGCCGACGACACGCCGGTGCCGGTGCTCGCTCCCGGTGCCGGCAAGACCCGGACCGGTCGGCTGTGGGTCTACGTCCGCGACGACCGCGCTTCGGCCGACGCGTCGCCGGCGGCGGTGCTCTACCGCTACAGCCCGGACCGGAAGGGCGAGCATGCGCAACGGCAACTCGCCGGATGGCGCGGGGCGCTCCAGGCCGACGCCTACAGCGGGTTCGACGCGCTCTACCAGGGCAGGGGGACCGGGCCGCCCGGCATCGTCGAGGTGGCCTGCTGGGCGCATGCACGCCGCAAGATCTTCGAGATCCATCAGTCCCAGGGCGGTCCGACGACGCTCGACCTGCTGGAGCGGATCGGAAGGCTCTACGCCATCGAGGACCGCGTCCGTGGTCGGCCACCGGACCAGCGGCGTGCGATCCGGCAGGCCGACGCGGCCCCGGAGGCGACGGCGCTGCGCGCGCGGCTGGAGGCCGTGCTGCGGGAGATCTCGGGCAAGTCCACGCTGGCGGGGGCGATCCGCTACGTGCTCGCGCACTGGACGGCGCTCACCCGCTACCTGGACGACGGCCGGCTGGAGATCGACAACAACATCGCCGAACGGGCGATGCGCGCCATCGCGATGGCGCGTTCATTGTGCCCCTCATCTTCAAGTGTCTGGGAACATTGGGATCTGCTCCCCGTCGACGTCCCGACGCGGACGTCCTCTTCGTGCGAGCGCCGCCGTGATGCGTTCGTCGTCGAGATCCGCCGCCCTGATCTGGTAAGGCGCGCCGGGGACAACCTGTTCGGCGGCGAGGATCCGGTCGCGGATGAGCTGCCGCACGACGTGGTTGGTCACGCCGAGCGCGGCTGCGGCCTCCGACATCGTCAGCCAGACACCATCCTTCTCGGCCGAGCGATAGGCATGGATGCCGTGCACGCGGCGGATCGAGCTGACGCGGCGCCCTGTCCATGTCTTCCCCTGGCCGGTGGGCATCGCCATCCGGTTGAGCGAGGCGGCAATGTCGGCGTCGGACCAGCGGCCGGCCATCCGTGCGACGAGGGCCAACGCGTCCTCGGGGGTTCGACAGCCGTGCTCACCGGGCTCCGGTTTGCGAACCCGCAGCTGAGAGTGCTGCCCACCCCGCCAGTGGATGGTCAGCACCACCTCGCGCGCCGCCTCGTCGACGTCCGCGACGATGCCGAGCACCAGGGTTCGAAGAAGCTGTTGGCGCGCCCGCGTGGTGACGCCCGGCGCGGCCCAGGCCGTGGCCAGATCGCCCGCCAGCCCCTCGAGTTCGGCCGAGGGTACGTCCGGGCACGCCGGCTCCACGGCCTCGACGCGGGCCACGCATGCCTCGACACGGCGAAGTGCCGTCTCCCAGTTGCGCTCGAGCTGAGCGGCGGTGAGGCGGTTGTCCGGATCGCAAGCCGCGTAGCGGCGCTCGGCGAGCGCGGCGTCGTAGCGCGCCTGCTGAAGGTCCAGCTCCGCCATTCGCCGCGCTGCGGCCAGGCCCTCGGCGTGCATGCGCTCCGCCTCCCGCGCCGCCTCGATTGCCATAGGCTCTACCACGCGCAGCAGCTCCGCCGCGACGGCAGCATCGACGCGGGTGCCGCCGAAGCTCATGCAGCGCCGCAGACCGAGCGCGACATGGCCACGATCACACCGGTAGACAGGCCGTCCCGGCGGCCGTCCGGCGTAGGCGACCACCAGGGAGCGACCGCAGCGACCGCAGCTCATCACGCCGGTGAGGAGCGCGCGTCCGCCGCGGCCGGACTTCGGTCCCCCCGGCTCTCCGTAGGCATTGGCGGCGAGGATCTCCTGGTTGCGCTCGTACTCCGCCCAGTCGATGTAGCCTTCGTGGTGGTCCTTGATCATGACCTCCCATTGGTCGCGCGACCGACCGTGCCCATAGCTGCGACGGGCCCGACCATCGACCATGACCACGCGCTTGCCGCTCTTCCCGTAGATGTAGGCCCCTGCATAGAACGGGTTCTTGAGAAGCGAGATCACGTTGCGGTAGCGCACCGGCGTCCAGTCGAAGGCGGTGGTCCGCTTCCCGTCCGACGGCCGGGGGAAGCAGAGACCATCTGCGGTCAGCGAGAGCAGGGTCTGGCGGGCACTGCCGAGTTGCCGGAAGCGCTCGAACACCAGCCGGATCGTGCGCTGGAGCCGGAGGTCGGGATCGAGGCCCAGCCCGTACTCGCGGTGCCAGACATAGCCGACCGGGACCGGGATGCGCAGTTCGCCCCGCCGCGCCTTGGACCGCGCCGCATCCAGCATCCGCGTGCGCAGGATCCCGAGCTCGAACTCGCTGATGCTGCCCTTCATGCCCAGCAACAGCCGGTCGTTCGGGCGGCACGGGTCGTAGACGCCGTCGTGGTCGATGACCCGCGCCTCGACCAGACCGCAGAGTTCGAGCAGATGGTGCCAGTCGCGACCATTGCGGGCCAACCTGGACGCCTCGAGGCAGAGGACCGCGCCGATCCGACCGGCGCAGAGCTCCGCGACGAGCCGCTCGAAGCCCGGCCTGGCGACCATCCCGCTGCCAGAACGCCCGAGATCGTCGTCGATCACCTCGACGTCCCGAAATCCCCGCCGGCGCGCCACCTCGACGAGCTCGTACTGGCGTCGCCTGCCCTCGGTGTTCGCCGCCACCTGGCCGGGGCTGGACTGCCGAACATACACGACGGCCTTCCGGCCGAGGATCGCGGCGGGGATCGGTTCAGCGCCCGTCATCGCCGCCCCCGACCGCTGCGGCCTCGACGAGCAGGATCGCCAGGGCCGCTACCGTCGCCCGGCGCTCCTCCGCAGACAGGCCCCGAAGTCGCGGCGCATCCAGCGCCATCATCAGTTGCCGACCCGCCGACGATGCGGTCGGCCTCCTCAACTCGCCCATGTTGCACCTCCGCCGCGACGTGGCTGTCGCGAGGAGAGCTTCGCCCGATGCCGCGGCGGACCAGCAGGTCGCGGAGATCACGGAGCGCCGCGAGCGAGGCCCGCGGCTCGCCGAGGCGCATCGCCGCGCAAGTGACCGGGTCCACCATCCAAGCGGGCACCGCCAACACGACGCCGGGCGCCGCGACGAGGCGCAGGATCACCCCGGTCGCCCGTCGCTCGGCCGACTCGACCCGCAGCGTCCGACCGCACAGGGGGTGCCATGGGTAGTGGACGACGACGTCCTGCCCGACATGGGCAGAATGACCGGGCGATGGCGATCGGCCGCAAGAACTGGCTGTTCGCCGGCTCCGACGGCGGCGGTGCGGCGGCCGCGGTGTTCTACACGCTGATCGAGACGGCCAAGATGAACGGCCACAACCCGCGGACTTGGCTCACGCGCGTCCTGGGCGCGATCGGCCGCGACCGCGACACGGTCGACCTCGATGCGCTGATGCCTTGGGCCATGGCGACGGATCCCGCCTGACGGCTACCAGGGCGTTGGCCGGCCGCTTAC
>CANGXM010000289.1 GCA_947457845.1 Rhodospirillales bacterium
CGCCCTTCGTGGGCATCGACAACCGCGCCGCCGGCGCGGAGGTGGCGGCCTTCCTTCTGGACCGCGGCATCGCCGATCCGGCGGTGATCCACGGCCCCATCGCCTCGTCCGCCACCGCCGACCGGCTGGACGGCTTCCGCGCGCGGCTCGCCGCCGCCGGCGTCGCGCTGGGGCCGGAGCGGGTGACGACCGAGCCCGGGCTCGACCATCTGCGCATCGGTTACGCCGCGACCGCCCGGCTGATGGCGCTGAGGCCCCGCCCGCGGGCGCTCTTCTGCCTCAGCGACCTGATGGCCTACGGTGCGCACCGCAGGCTGGCGGAGATGGGGCTCGCGGTCCCGCGCGACGTGCTCCTGATCGGCTTCGACGACAATCCGCTGAACGACTGGGTCGCCCCCTGGCTCGTCTCGGTCCGAGTGCCCTACGAGCGCTACGGGATGGCCGTGGTCGAGGCACTGGGCGCGATGTGGGCGCGGCGGACGCCGGGACCCGTCCTGCTGCCGCACCAGATCGTCGTGCGCGACGCCGCCGCGGGCTTGTCGGGCGCGGCGTGATGGGGGAGAACGGTCGGCCCGTTCCCGCCGGAGGCCGCGTCCCGTGTCCAACCCCCTCCTCGACCGCTTCGCCCCCGCGTTCGTTCGGCAAGACCGCCTCTTCGTCGAGACCGAGGACGGGCGCCGCCTGAGCTACGGCGACGCCGACCGGCTCGCCGCGCGCCTGGCGAATGCGCTGGTGGGGCTGGGCGTGGCGCCCGGCGACCGGGTGGCGGTGCAGGTGGACAAGAGCCCGGAGGCGATCGTCCTCTACCTCGCCTGCGTGCGGGCGGGGGCCGTCTATCTCCCGCTCAACACCGCCTACACGCTGGCCGAACTCGAATACTTCCTTTCTGACGCCGGGCCGGCGCTCGTCGTCTGCCGCCCGCAGGCGGAAGCCGGGGTCCGCACCCTCGCGGCGAGGACGGGCGTGCCCGCCTGCGTCACGCTGGGCACGACCGCCGACGGCACGCTGATGGACCGGGCGGCGCAGGGCGCGCCGGTCTTCCCGCCGGTGCCGCGCGGGGCGGACGACCTGGCCGCCATCCTCTACACCTCGGGCACCACGGGCCGCTCGAAGGGGGCGATGTTGTCCCACGACAACCTCGCCTCCAACGCGGCGACGCTGGCGCGGGAATGGCGCTTCACGGATGCGGACGTGCTGCTGCACGCGCTCCCGATCTTCCACACCCACGGCCTGTTCGTGGGCACGAACGTCACGCTGCTGGCCGGCGGCTCGATGCTGTTCCTCTCCAAGTTCGACGCCGATGCCGTATTCCGCCTGATGCCGCGGGCCACCACCATGATGGGCGTGCCTACCTTCTACGTCCGCATGGTGGACGACCCGCGCCTCACCCGCGCGGCGACGGCCCACATGCGCCTGTTCGTCTCGGGCTCGGCGCCGCTTTTGGCCGACACCCACCGCGCGTTCCGCGAGATGACGGGCCACGCCATCCTGGAACGCTACGGGATGACCGAGACCAACATGAACACGTCCAACCCCTACGAGGGCGACCGGGTGGCGGGCACCGTGGGCCTCCCGCTGCCGGACGTGGCGCTGCGGGTGGTCGACCCGGAGACGGGGGCGGCCCTTCCGCAGGGCGAGATCGGCATGATCGAGGTTCGGGGCCCGAACGTCTTCAAGGGCTACTGGCGGATGCCGGAGAAGACGAAGGCGGAATTCCGCGACGACGGCTTCTTCGTCACCGGCGACCTCGGGCGGATCGACGACCGCGGCTACGTCCACATCGTCGGCCGCGGCAAGGATCTCGTCATCTCCGGCGGCTTCAACGTCTACCCCAAGGAGGTGGAGGGCGAGATCGACGCCATCCCGGGGGTGGTGGAGAGTGCGGTCATCGGCGTGCCGCACAAGGACTTCGGCGAGGGCGTGACGGCGGTGGTGGTGGGCGCGAAGACCGGCGCCCCGACCGAGGCCGAGGTGCTGGCGGTGCTGGCCGGGCGGCTGGCGAGGTTCAAGCTGCCCAAGCGCGTGATCTTCGTCCCCGACCTGCCCCGCAACACCATGGGCAAGGTGCAGAAGAACGTGCTGCGGGAGACGTTCGCGGATCTGTACGTGGGCTGAAGAGGGGGACGATCCCCCTCCCTCACGCCCCCTTCGGCCGGGGGTCGAGCATCCGGTCGCCGGTGACGCTGAAGTGCAGCAGCTCGGCGATGTTGGTCGAGAGGTCGCCGATCCGCTCCAGGTTCTTGGCGATGAAGACGAGATGGGTGCAGGCCTCGGCGCGCTCGGGGTCGGTGCGCATGTGCTCGATGATCGTCTGCGTCACCCGCAGGTGGACGGTGTCGATCTCGCTGTCGCCGCGCCAGACCGCACCCGCCCGCGCCACGTCGAGGTCGGCGACGGCCTGGGTGGCGTCGTGCAGTTGGCGCTGCACGAGGCGGCCGAGTTCGATCACGCCGCCGGTCGGGGGCAGGGGCGGCAGGTCGAGCAGCGGCAGGGTCCGCTTGCCGATGTTCTTGGCGTAGTCGCCCACCCGCTCCAGCCAGCTCGACATGCGCAGCGCCGCCAGCGTCTGGCGCAGGTCGACCGCGAGCGGCTGGCGCAGCGCGAACAGGCGCACGACCAGCCCCTCGATCTCCCGCTCCAGCGCGTCGACCGCGATGTCGTGGCGGATCGCCTCCGCCGCGAGGTCCGCGTCGCGGTTGGCGAGCGCCTCCAGCGCCTGGGCCAGCAGTTCCTCGCAATGGCCGCCCATTTCCAGGATCAGCCGTTCCAGGCGGCGGAGTTCGTCGTCGTAGGACGAGAGGATGTGCCGGTTCGCCACGCGCGTCTCCATCGGTCGGGTCCCCCGATGCAATAGGGCCGCGGGCATCGGTTGTCGACCGATCATCGGTCGGGCAGGGCGGCCGGGATGTTCGTTCGCGAAAACGCGGGGCGTGCATCCCGCGGCCGCGCGCGGCACACTCGCGCCATGACCGCCGCCGACCTGCCGCCCCGCCTCCAGGAGATCGTCGCCCTCGTCCGCGAGCGCGGGCTGATCCAGCTTGACGAGCTGGCCGCCCGCTTCGCCGTCACGCCGCAGACGATCCGCCGCGACGTGGGCGAACTGGCCGACCGCGCGCTGGTGCGCCGCTACCGCGGCGGGATCGCGGCCCCCTCCTCGGTCAGGAACGTGGCCTACGCCCGGCGCAAGACCCTGCTGGCGGCGGAGAAGGCCCGCATCGCCCGGGCCTGTGCGGCGCAGGTGCCGGACGAGGCGTCGCTCTTCCTCAACATCGGCACCACGACCGGGGCGGTGGCCGCGGCGCTGACCGGCCACCGCGGCCTGCGCGTCGTCACCAACGATCTGAACGTCGCCAACGTGCTCCACGGGGCGACGGACTTCGACCTCACCGTCGCCGGCGGCACCGTGCGCCGGGACGGCGGGATCGTGGGCGCCGCAACGGCGGAGTTCCTCCAGGGCTTCAAGGTCGACATCGGCATCATCGGCATCAGCGGGATCGACGCCGAGGGCGACCTGCTCGACTACGACGCCCACGAGGTGCGGGTGGCCCGCACCATCATCGCCAATTCGCGCCGCGTCTTCCTCGTGGCCGACCACACCAAGTTCGGCCGCCACGCCACCCAGCGCCTGTGCAACGTGGCCGAGATCGACGATCTGTTCACCGACCGCGCGCCCGGCCCGGCGATGGCGGCGGTGCTGGCGGCGGCCGGCTGCCGGGTCCACGTGGCGGGATAGCGCGCGGGGATCGCGCCCATGCGCGGAACTTTCGCTTTCGTTCGCTAGCGCGCATGTCCATAATCGGGCGTAGGTGGGAAGGACCAACGGGGGAGGGCGCGATGGCGGCGGGTCCGGTCGATCTCTTCGTGATCGGCGGCGGCGTGAACGGCGTGGGCATCGCCCGCGACGCGGCCGGGCGCGGGATGTCGGTGGTCCTGGCCGAGCAGGCGGACCTCGGCGGCGCCACCTCGTCGGCCTCCACCAAGCTGATCCATGGCGGCCTGCGCTATCTGGAGCACTACGAGTTCCGCCTCGTGCGCGAGGCGCTGATGGAACGCGAGGTGCTGTTGAAGATGGCGCCGCACATCATCTGGCCGCTGCGCTTCGTGCTCCCGCACGACCGGTCGATGCGGCCGGCGTGGCTGCTGCGCCTCGGCCTCTTCCTCTACGACAACCTCGGCGGCCGGGACCGGCTCCCGGGGTCGAAGGGCGTCGACCTCGCCCGCGGGCCGGAGGGGGCGGCGCTGCGGCCGGAGTTCGTGCGCGGCTTCGCCTATTCGGACTGCTGGGTGGAGGACAACCGCCTGGTCCTCTTCAACGCGGTCGACGCCGCCGCCCGCGGCGCCCGGATCGCGACGCGCACGAAGGTGGTCCGCGCACGCCGCGACGGCGACGCCTGGACCGTGGAGATGCAGCCAGCGGCCGGCGGGCCGGTCGAGACGGTGCGGGCCCGCGGCCTCGTCAACGCCGCCGGCCCCTGGGTGGGGCAGGTGCTGAACGGCACGGTCGGCAGCAACGCCCGCCATTCGGTGCGCCTCGTCAAGGGCAGCCACGTCGTCGTCCCCCGCATGTACGAGGGCGACCACGCCTACATCTTCCAGAACCCCGACCGGCGCATCGTGTTCGCCATCCCCTACGAAGGGCGGTTCACGCTGGTCGGCACGACCGACGTCGACTATCGCGGCGATCCGGCGGCGGTCGCCATCGACGCGGACGAGACGGCGTACCTCTGCGCCGCCGTCTCCCGCTATTTCCGCACGCCCGTGACGCCGGCCGACGTGGTCTGGACCTACAGCGGCGTGCGCCCACTGCTCGACGACGAGAGCGGCGACGCCTCCAAGGTCACGCGCGACTACACGCTGGAGATGGAGGCGCCGGACGGCCAGCCGCCGCTGCTGTCCGTCTTCGGCGGCAAGATCACCACCTTCCGCCGCCTCGCGGAGGAGGCGACGGGCCGGATGGCGAAGGCGCTGGGCGTCGACGCCGGTCCGTGGACGGCCGGCGCCGTGCTGCCGGGCGGCGACATGGCCGGCGCGGACTTCGACGCCTTCCTCGACGACCTGCGCCGCCGCCGCCC
>CANGXM010000290.1 GCA_947457845.1 Rhodospirillales bacterium
AGGGAAGGGGAAGGTTGGCGATGCCGTCACCCTCACCCCTCCAGCGCCGCCACCCCCGGGAGGGTCTTGCCCTCCAGCCATTCGAGGAAGGCGCCGCCGGCGGCCGACACGTAGGTCATCGCCTCCTCCACGCCCGCGTGCGCCAGGGCGGCGACCGTGTCGCCGCCGCCCGCCACGCTGACGAGGCCCTTCGTGCGGGTCAGTTCGGCCGCTGCCTTCGCCACCGCCACCGTGCCCGCGTCAAAGGGCGGGATCTCGAACGCGCCGAGCGGGCCGTTCCACACCAGCGTCCGACAGCCGGCGAGTTCCTTCGCCACCAGCGCCACCGTCCCCGGCCCGACGTCGAGGATCATCCGGTCGGCCGGCACGGCCGAGATCGCGACGGTCGCGGTGGGCGCGCCCGCCTCCAGTTTCGCCGCCACGACCGCGTCGACCGGGAGCAGGATGCGGCAGCCCGTCTCCTTCGCCCGCGCGGCGATGGCGCGGGCCTGCTCGTGCATGTCCTTCTCCTGCAACGACGCGCCGACCTGGACGCCGTCCGCCGCCAGGAAGGTGTTGGCCATGCCGCCGCCCAGCACCAGAAGGTCGACCCGGGCGACGAGGTTCAGCAGGAGTTCCAGCTTGGTCGAGATCTTGGCCCCGCCCACGACGGCGGCCACCGGCCGCTCCGGATGCTCCAGCGCGCGGCCCAGCGCGTCGAGTTCGGCCTGCATCAGCCGCCCCGCCGCCGCCGGAAGGAGGCGCGCGATGCCCTCGGTCGAGGCGTGCGCCCGGTGGGCGGCCGAGAAGGCGTCGTTCACGTAGAGGTCGCCGAGATCCGCCAGCCGCTTCGCGAAGGCCGGGTCGTTCGTCTCCTCCCCGGCGTGGAAGCGCGTGTTCTCCAGCAGCAGCACGCCGCCGGCGGGCAGCGCCGCCACCGCCCCCTCGGCCTCGGGGCCGACGCAGTCGGAGGCGAAGGCGACGGGGGCGCCCAGCGCCGCCTCGAGCGCCGGGAGCACCGGGCGCAGGGAGTTCTTCGCGTCCGGCCCGCCCTTGGGCCGCCCGAAGTGCGAGAGCAGCACCACCTTCGCCCCGCGCCCCGTCAGGTCCCTCATCGTGGGGACGAGGCGCTCGATCCGCGTCGCGTCGCTCACCCGCCCGTCCTGCACCGGCACGTTCAGATCGGCGCGCAGCAGCACCGTGCGGCCGGCCACGTCGAGGTCGTCGAGGGTGCGGAAGCGGGGCATGGGGCGTCTCCGGTCGGCGGGGTGGGTGTCGCTCAGGCGAGATGCCACGCGGGCGCCCGCCGCGCAACCGGCCGGATGGGCCTGTCCGGGCGGGGCGGTCGCGGTGTCGTCCGCGCCCTCGACGAGGTGCTGTCGCGCGCGTGGCCTTGAGCGGCGGGGCGGCGACCGGTAGAACGGCGCCACCCTCTCCGCCGGAATCCCGCCCCATGTCCGAGAAGCTCCACGCCGCCGCCCCGGTCACCGACGACGCGCAGCAGACCAAGGCGCGCATCCTGTCGGAGGCGCTGCCCTTCATGAAGCGTTACGCCGGGCGCACGGTGGTGGTGAAGTACGGCGGCCACGCGATGGGGGAGGAGAGCCTCTTCCACCTGTTCGCCCGCGACGTCGTGCTGCTCAAGCAGGTGGGCATGAACCCGGTCGTCGTGCACGGCGGCGGGCCGCAGATCGGGCGCATGCTGGAGCGCCTGAAGATCAAGTCGACGTTCGTCGACGGGCTGCGCGTGACCGACAAGGAGACGGTGGAGATCGTCGAGATGGTCCTGGCCGGGGCCATCAACAAGGAGATCGTGGCGGCGATCAACAAGGCCGGCGGGCGCGCCATCGGCGTGTGCGGCAAGGACGGCGGCCTGATCCGCGCCCGCAAGGTGACCCGCACCCGCAAGGATCCGGGCAGCCGGATCGAGGAGGTGCTCGACCTGGGTTTCGTGGGCGAGCCGTCCCACGTCGACCCGACGCTGCTGAACACCTTCGCCGCCTCCGACCTGATCCCGGTCATCGCCCCCATCGGCCTCGGCGAGGACGGGGAGACCTACAACATCAACGCCGACACGGTGGCGGGTGCGGTCGCCGGCGCGCTGAAGGCCGAGCGCCTGCTGCTGCTGACCGACGTCAAGGGCGTGCTCGACAAGGCGAAGCAGCTCATTTCCGACATGTCGGTCGCCGATGCCCACGGCTACATGAAGGACGGCACCCTCTCGGGCGGGATGATCCCCAAGCTGGAGACCTGCATCGCCGCGGTGGAGCAGGGGGTGGAGGCGGCGGTCGTGCTGGACGGGCGGGTGCCGCACGCGGTCCTGCTGGAGATCTTCACCGAGCACGGCGTCGGCACCCTCATCCACCGCTGACGGCCATGCCCGCCCCGCTCGCCGAGGTCCGGACCTGGGTCTTCGACCTCGACAACACCCTCTATCCCGCGTCCTCCAGCCTGTTCGACCAGGTGGACCGGCGGATGGGGGCGTTCGTGGCCGAGCGGTTCGGCCTGCCGTTCGAGGCCGCGCGGGCGGAGCAGAAGCGCCTGTTCCGCGAGCACGGGACGACGCTGCGCGGCCTGATGGTGGAGCACGGCGTCGACCCGGTGGCGTTCATGGACCACGTCCACGCCATCGACCTCACGCGGCTCGACCCCGACCCGCGGCTTTCCCTCGCGCTCGCCCGGCTGCCGGGGCGCAAGGTGGTCTACACCAACGGCTCGGTCGCGCATGCGGCCCGGGTGACGGCGCGCCTCGGCATCGACCGGCACTTCGACGCGACGTTCGACATCGCCGCCGCCGGCTGGGTCCCCAAGCCGGACCCCGCACCCTACCGGGTCATGCTGGAGCGGTTCGGCATCGATCCCGCGGGTGCCGCCATGGTGGAGGACATCGCCCGCAACCTCGCCCCGGCCGCCGCACTCGGCATGGCGACGGTGTGGGTGCGCGGCGACCCCGACCGGGCGAAGGCGGGCGCCGCCGCCGCCCATGTCCACCACGAGACCGACGACCTCGCCGCCTTCCTTCTCGAAGTGACGGGGGAGGGGGACGCTGACACGGAGGGGGCGGGCTGACGCCCGACCGCGCCCGTCGTGCCGCTCGTCGTGCCGCTCGGCCCGGCCGTCGGCACCTCGCTGCGGCGGTCGCGGCGAACCCGGGGGCGATGGTGCTCTGGGACGTGGTCGTGATGGGCGTGCTGGCCCTCGGCTGCCTGCCGGCCCTCGACCCGGCAGAGGATCAGATAGGCGCCGGCCGGGAACATCCGAAGCCGCGGAAGGATCGCGCTCCTGTCCGTGCCGAGGCCCGGATGCGTCGAGATCCGACGACGTGTGGCGCGCAATGACGCGAGCCAGCGCTTGGCTGCCCGCGGATCGTCGCCCGCGATGGGGGTGACGATGTCTGCGACGTCGCCCCGGGCGGCGGACGTTAATCGATAGCTCACGCCGCCGGGCGCGACCGAATGACCGCGACCAGATCCGCCTCGATCGCATCGAGGGCGGCCTCGCCGTCCATCGGCGGCCCGCTCGCATCCGCCTCGCCGCAGAGCCGGCGCACCTCGGCGACGAACGCCGGATCGTCGAGATTGCGGAGCGTCCACTCGGCGATGGCACCCTCCGTCGCGGCCTCGATCGTGGCATAGGTGCCATCGGCCACGCGGGCCTCCAGCATCGCGGCGGTCGGCGCGGGCAGGGTGACGGCGAGAGTCCTGGGCGTGGACATCGTGGCCTCCTCGGCTGAGCGCCAGTCCAGCCGCCGCGACCGACCGCGGACAAGGGCCGGCGCTCTCCTCCCAACCCGGGCCCCGCGGCCCCACATCCAACGGCGACCGCCACGCTTGCGCGAGGAACCGCCCGTGCCCACGCTCGCCCCGAAGCTTCGCACCGGCGGCTGCCTGTGCGGCCACATCCGCTGGGAGGCGACGGGCAAGCCGTCGTTCCCGCACCTGTGCTCGTGCGGCCAGTGCCGGCGCTGGTCGGGCGCGCTCACGGTGGCGTGGGTGGACCTGCCGCTCGACGGCTTCCGCTGGACGGGGCCGGGGGGCGAGCCCGCCTTCTTCCGCTCGTCCGACCGCACCCGGCGGGGCCACTGCCCGGCGTGCGGGTCGGCGCTGTGCGCGCTCGACGACGGCTCGGACCGCATCGCCCTGACCATCGCGACGCTGGACGAGCCCGACCCCATCATGCCCGGCCGCCAGCACAGCTTCCGCGACGGCCTCCCGCCCTGGTGGCGGGTGTCGATCGAGAAGCAGCATGGGCGGCGGGGGAAGGCGAGTGCGGCGGCGAAGGGCGGCAAACCCCCCGTCGCCTCGCCCTGAGCCCGTCGAAGGGTGAGGTGTGCCGGGGCATCGCCACGGGTCGCCACCGTCAGACGAGATCACCCCAGCGGCGCGCACCGTGGACGATCCGCAGGATCACGACCGCAGCGGGCTCGATGCGGTAGAGGACGAGATAGCGGCCGACCGGGAACAGCCGCACGCCGGGCGCCACGTCCGATCGATCCGTGCCGATCCGCGGCAGACGTCGGATTCCCGCGACGACCCCTTCCATCCGGTCCAGCCAACGGGCCGCCGCGGCCGGATCGTCCTCTTCGATGTGGGCGGCGATCTCGGACAGGTCGGCCTCGGCCGCCGGCGTGACGACGACATTCACGCCGCCGACGGATCCTTCCGCTCGGCGCCGAGCCGCGACCGGACACGGTCGAACGCGACCGAGGCGGGCGCGGGCGGCCCGCTCGTATCGGCCTCGGCACAGAGCCGACGGAGATGGGCGACGAAATCGGGATCGGCATCATGACGGGCGACCCACTCGTCCACGATGCCCTCCACCGCGTGCGCGACGTCGGCGTAGGTTCTGTCCGACACCAGGCTCTCCAACATCGCGGATGTGCGCGCAGAGAGGGTCACGGTGAGCGGTTTCGGCTCGGACATGGCGGTCTCCTCGGACAGATGGAGGTTACCGGAGAGGAGCGACGGCGAACAAGCGGACCCTCACGCCCGCCCGTCGTCGCGCGCGTCCCGCCAGTCGGTCCAGGCGAACGGACCCAGCGTCGCGTCGCGCGCCCGCGCCCGGATGCGCTCGGCC
>CANGXM010000291.1 GCA_947457845.1 Rhodospirillales bacterium
CAGCCAGGCGCGCTGCTCGGCCAACAGCGCCTCGCGCGCGACGCCTTCGGCGCCCTGGAGCCGCTCGCGATAGGCGTCCGCCGTGCGCCGGTCGAGGTCGGCGAGCCCGCGGTCGCCGCAGACGAGCCGCTCGGACGGGCTTTCGGCCCGCGCGCAGTCGAAGCTGGGCGAGGACCGGGCGGGGCCGGCGAGAACCGTCGCCACCAGCGCGGCGGCGGCGAGAAACGGGATACGGGTCACGACGATCCTCCGCCATCCGACCGATGGACGCGCATCTTACATCGGATCCGCTGCACCGTGGTGCGTCAGCGGCGCCGGCTTTCCGCCCGTCGAGGACGACGCACGGGCCGGGACCCCCTTCGCGGCCCGCCGCAGATCGCCGATCCCGTCGCGCAGCGCCCGGGCTTCGCCTCCACACCTCCCGCGCGCGGTCCCGTTCAGCCGACGGCGACCCGCCCCCGGTAGGCCGCGAAGGTGCTGAGCGCCCGGTCCACGCTGACGCGGGCGACCAGGACGAGGAGCAACGGGTAGACCGCCGCTCCCGTCGCGACGAGCAGGCCCAGCGTCGCCCAGGCCGGCAGGAGCGGTTCCAACAGCGTCCGCACCCCGACGACCGCCGCGAACATTCCGCCCGACGCCGCGAGGATGGGCAGGGTGCGGGCCAGATGCTCGCGCGGGGACAGGCCGACGAGGTGGTGCTGGACCCAGAGGTGGATCGGGATGAAGCACAGGTTCCGCACCAGGATCCCGGTCGCGACCGCCGTCAGCCCGTGGGGGATGGTCGCCAGCACCACGACGACGTTGGCGACCGCGCTGAGCACGAGGAGCGTCAGCAGCAGCCGCGTCGCGGCGAGTGCCCGCATTAGCGCGCCTGCGAAGGTGCTGAACATCGCCGGGATCCCCAGCAGCGCGATGATCGCGAGGACGGGCCCGCTCTCCGCCCACCGCGCGCCGAACACCGTGACCACGAGCACGGGCGCCACCGCCGAGAGGCCGAGGAACGCCGGGAGGGCGAGGAGGTTCGCCGTCTCGCCGGCGTCGGCCAGGGCGGTGCGTAGCCGCGCGCGATCGCCCTGGAGCCGCGAGAACGCGCTCATCCCGATCCCGGCGAGCCCCTGCGCCAGGAGCGCGTAGGCGGTGTCGGAAATGCGCAGGGCCACGTTGTAGAGGCCCAGCGTCGCCGGCCCCATGACGACGCCGATCAGGTAGCGGTCGACCTGCTTGGAGGAGAAATTCACGACGCGCGTGGCCGCGAGATAGCCGCTGAAGGGGACGAGGTCGGCGAGGTGGGCGAAGCGGATCCTGGCTCCGGGGCGCCAGCCCGTCCGCGCGGCGAGCACGATCGCGCCGAAGAGGCGGTCGGCGATCTGCTGCCCGACCAGGGCCCACGCCCCCCAGCCGTCGAGCGCCATGGCGATGCCGACGGCACCGCCACCGATCACACCCGCGGCCGACCGGACGGCGAGGGTGCGGTAGTCGAGGCGCCGGCGCAGCAGCCCCTGGTGGACGCCGACGACGCCGGCGAGCAGGGGCGCCGCCGCCGCGACGGCGATCATCGGCGCGAGCGTCGGCTGGCCGAACAGGGCCGCGATCGGCGGGGCGGCCAGCACGGTGGCGCCCGCGAGCACCACGCTGACGGCGACCGAAAGGGCGAACGCCGTGTCGAGGTGTCCTGGGCCCAGCGTCGGGCGCTGGACGATCACCTCCGTCAGCCCCTCGTCGAGCACCGTCTGGAGCGCCGCGAGGACGATCAGCACCATCGCGAACAGCCCGATCTCGACCGGATCCAGAAGCCGCGCCAGCACCGCGAAGACGATCAGCGACGCGACCTGGCGTCCCCAACCGTCGATCGACGCCCAGATGGCACCCGTGATCACCCTGTCGCGAAGTCGCATGGCCCCAGGCCTCCCGTTCGGTTCCCGACCGGGTCTAGGCGTGGTGGCGCCGGCCCTCAACGGCGCGGCCGGTCACCCCACTCCGGGGAAACCGTCGTCTGCGGGAATGCCTCCGCCGCTCCGCTCATCCGTGCGGTGGGGGGTAGGCGACGGCACCCGCCAGCGGAACGAGGCATCGAGCAGGCCCGCGCCGAGCAGGCGCCGCAGTTCCGCCAGCCGGGTGAACGGCGTCGCGCCGAAGGTGTCGCGATCGAGCCCGATCGCGTCGAAGAGCGCGCGCATTTCCCGTGCGCCGTCCACGACCGTGTGCCGACAGGCGAAGCCGGGCAGCACGGACCGGATCCGTGCGAAGGAGACGCGGTAGCTGCGGTCGTCCCCGGACGACGGACCGTAGGTGATCCGGCAGTCGGGGTAGACGTCGCCGACGATGTCGGCGACCTCGCGGACGCGGAGGTTCTGGTCGTCGTCCCCGACGTTCAGGATCTCCCCGCGGACCCTGTCCTCGGGCGCTTCGAGCACGAGGGCCACGGCCCGGGCGATGTCGCGCACGTGCACGAGGGGACGCCACGGCGTCCCGTCGCTCGTCATGGCGACGAGCCCCGTCGTCGCAGCGAGGCCGCACAGGTTGTTCAGCACGATGTCGAAGCGCATCCGTGGCGACGCGCCGAAGGCCGTCGCGTTGCGCAGGCAGGTGGTGGCGAACCCCTCCGCGGCCATCGCGGCGAGGTCGGCCTCGCAGGCGAGCTTGCACGCCGCGTACTCGGTGAGGGGCGCGGTGGGCGACGTCTCGGTCCGGACGTCGGATCCGCCGGCGCCGTAGACGCTGCAGGAGGAGGCGTAGACGAACCGGCGCACCCCCGCCGCCCTCGCCGCCCTGGCGAGGGTCATGCTGCCGCGGTGGTTGATCTCGCGCGTGATCGTCGGCGACAGCGCGCCCAATGGATCGTTGGAGAGTTCGGCGAGATGCACGACCGCGTCGAAGCCGGCGAGGTCTGCCGGGCCGACGTCGCGGGTGTCGCGCCGCAGGCCGGCGGGCCGGTCCGCCAGGTCGGGATAGAGAAGGCCCGCCGCGTAGAACCGTGTGTCGAGCCCCACGACCGCGTGGCCGTGGCCGGCGAGGATCGGGCAGAGGACCGCGCCGATGTACCCGTCCGCCCCCGTGACCAGGACCCTCATGGGGCACCGCGTCGATCGGGGAGGGGGGCGACGAGGGGGACCGATACGAGCGCGGCGGTGCCGACCTCGCGCCAGATGAAGACCGTTCCGCCGATCCGCTGGATCAGCTCGTGCATGAGGCCGAGGCCGCAACCGCTGGACAGGAGAGTCTTCTCGGAGATGCCGATCCCGTCGTCGCGGACCGACAGAAGCAGGTTGTTCCCCCGCAGCCGCAGTTCGACCCGGACGAGCCCGGACGCACGGCCGCGGAAGGCGTAGCGCAGCGCGTTGCGGACGAGTTCGTCGGCGACGAGGAGGATGGGGATGGCGATGTCCATCGCGACCGGCGCCGTGCCGGCGCACACCGACAGGTCGATCGTCATGCCTGCGTCCTGGGCGGGGATCGCGTGCCGCATCACCGTGTCGCGCAGCAGGGCGCCGACGTCGACCGTGCGTCCGTCGGACGCGTCGGCGGCGCGGGTCGTCGCCCGGATCAGGATCTCCAGCCGCCGTCGCAGGTCCGTCAGGGCCTTCGTCGCCGCGGGATCGCGGATCTCGGCCGCGTGGGCGTCGAGGCTCGCCGCCAGCAGCGAGAAGCCCATGGCCGCCGCCTCGGCGGTCGCGCGGACCGCCTCCCGCGCGGCGCCCTCGGGGTTCTGTCCCGTGGCGTCCTCGGTCCGGCCCGGCGTGGGCGTTCGCTGTGCGGTCACGTCGATCTCCCCTCGCGGGGCGAGGGCACCGGAACCGGTCCGCTTCGCCCGGTCGACTTGTCTCAGGTCGCGCGGCGCGGCGCCGCTGCGCACCCGGACAACCCCGGACGAGACCCCGAAGGCGCCCCCATACGCGCCGATGGCCGGTCCGGGCGATCCCGTGTGCGCGCTTGCCAGGACCACCGCGTCGGCCGGAGATCGGGTCATGCCGAACCTCCTGTCCGCCATGCGCCGGCTCCTGCCCGAACCCCTCCGGCTCGCGATCCGCGCCCGTCGTGCCGTCCGCGGCGGCGAGCGGGAACTCGCCATCGTCCCGGCGCTGTGCGACCGGGACGGGATCGCGGTGGACGTCGGTGCGAATCTCGGCGTCTACGCGGTCCACCTCCGCCGCCACTCGCGCGGCCTCGTGGCGATCGAGCCGGTCCCGGCGTTGGCCGAGCGGCTGCGACGGGGACTCGGCCCGCGCGCCACGGTGCTCGCCGTGGCGCTCTCCGACCGCGAGGGGGAGGCGACGCTCGCCATTCCCCGGCGCGGGGATGCGGACCTCCCGTCGCGCGCCACCCTCGAACCCGGCGCGAACCGGGAGTTCGAACGACGGACGCTCACGGTGCCGCTGCGCACGCTCGACGGGCTCGACCTGCAGGACGTCGCCGTGCTGAAGGTCCACACCGAGGGGCACGAGGCGGCGGTGCTGCGGGGCGGACGGCACACCCTCGCCCGGTGGCGCCCGGTCGTGCTCGTGGGGGCCGAGGAGCGGCACCGCCGGGGAAACCTGGCGGAGATCGCCGCCCTGATGGGGGAACTCGGCTACGCGGGCCACTTCGTCCACGACGGCGCGCTCCGGCCGCTGTCTGCGTTCGATCCCGCGCGCCACCAGGACCCTTGCCGCTCCAAGCCCGTCGGCGCCGCCCATCCGGCCGACTACGTCCATAACTTCGTCTTCGTCCATCCCGACCGGGCGAGGGTCCTCGACCGGATCGCGGCGCTCCTGCCGGGCGGTCAGGCCGTCTCCACCGCGGTCGATCCCAGCCCCACCCCGGCCAGCATACCGCCGACCTCGTCGCGATAGACGGGGTTCAGGACCACCGCGAGGCGGGGCCGCAGCGTCGGCAGCCGGTGCGGGGCCACGACGGGATGTCCGGTTCCGGCGACGAACGTGCCGTCGCGCCGCGGGTTGGCGTCGACCACGGCCGACACCTCGGGCCCCGCCTGCAGCAGGTTCACCAGTGTTGTCGCCCGCGACCCGGCCCCCCACAGAACGACGCCGCCCCCCGCCGCGCGCCAGCCCGCGATG
>CANGXM010000292.1 GCA_947457845.1 Rhodospirillales bacterium
CCCTCGCTCCCTTCAGGGGGGGGGGGGCGGGGGGGAGGGGGCCGGAGCAGGCCGACGGTCGCAGGGACGGCGGAACGGAGACCGGCGCGCGGAAGACGCTTGATCCGCAGTACGGGGCGGTGCATCCTCCGCGTGTAGCTGGTCGCGCCGGCAATTCAGTCCAGCGTGTCTGGCCGCCGGGGTTGGTGATCCCGAACCGGCCCCGGTGTCAGCAGAAGCCCCGCCTCGGCGGGGCTTTGTGCGTTTCCGGGTGTCTCACGGGGGTGTGGCGCCCTTTGCCCATCGTCGCAACGGACGGAATACGTCGCATCCGTTGCGGCACGATCGTCAACGCATTGATCGGACTGGGATCACCGCGCCGGATCGGTCGCGGGACGGTCGCGAACCGGTTGCGAGGACGTCGCGAACCGGATGCGGGGCGGTTGCGCGGCGGCGGTCGTTGTGTGTCCTCGCCCTTCGGCAGGCTCAGGACGAGGCGGCGAGGGGCCCCTCACCGCCCCTCCGGCACCACATAGCCGCGCCACGGCCGGATGGTGCGCAGGCAGAAGCTCGACACCATCCGCGACACGCCGGGCAGGCGGGACAGGCGTTCGCGGTGGATGCGCTCATAGTCGGCCGGGTCCGCCGCGGCCACGCGGATCAGATAGTCCGCGTGGCCCGACATCAGGTGGCATTCCAGGATCTCCGGCGTCGCCGCCACCGCCGCCTCGAACGCGCTCAGCGCCTCGTTCGACTGGGCGGCGAGGCCGATCTCCACGAAGGCCTCGATCCGATAGCCGAGTGCGGCCGGGTCGAGCCGGGCGGCCCAGCCGGCGATCGTGCCGTCCGCCTCCAGCGCGCGAAGGCGCCGGTGGCAGGCGGACGGGGAGAGGCCGACGGCGGACGCGAGCTCCGACACCGTCCGCCGCTCGCCCGACTGGACGAGGCGGAGGATGCGGGCGTCGATCCGGTCGAGGGGGCGCTCGGAGGGCATGGCGGGCAGGCTTTCGCGGGTGCGAAGGGGCGAACGGGAGATTGTCCCGCCGACCCGCTGGTCCGCGCAAGGATTTCCCGATCTGCCGCGCCCGGGCGCCAACTTCGGAACCAATTTGCGCGCCCGGCCGCCTAGACTGGAGCGAACGGCAAAACGCGGGAGGGCGCCATGCGCATCGGGGTTCCGAAGGAGATCAAGACCCACGAATACCGGGTCGGGCTGACGCCGGAGAGCGTGGGCGAGCTGGTCCACCACGGCCATCAGGTGACGGTCGAGACCGGGGCCGGTGCCGGCATCGGCGCCGACGACGACGCCTATCGCGCGGTGGGCGCCACCGTCGCGGCGGATGCGGCCGCCGTGTTCGCCGGCGCCGACATGATCGTGAAGGTGAAGGAGCCGCAGCCGGCCGAGCGCCGGATGCTGCGCCCGAGCCACGTCCTCTTCACCTATCTCCACCTGGCGCCCGACCCCGAGCAGGCGGCCGACCTGGTGGCGTCCGGCGCCACCTGCATCGCCTACGAGACGGTGACCGACCGCGAGGGCGGGTTGCCGCTCTTGAAGCCCATGAGCCAGGTGGCCGGGCGGCTGGCGATCCAGGCGGGCGGGACGGCGCTGGAGAAGGCGCACGGGGGCAGCGGCGTGCTGCTGGGCGGCGTGCCCGGCGTGCGGCCGGGCAAGGTGGTGGTGATCGGCGGCGGGGTGGTGGGGTTCAACGCGGCGCAGATGGCCGTTGGCCTCCAGGCCGACGTCACCATCCTCGACCGCAACCCGACGCTGATCGACCGGCTGGCCAACCATTTCGGCCCCTCGGCCACGGTGCTCTATTCCACCCGGGCGGCCATCGCCCAGGCCGTTGCGGAGGCCGACCTCGTGGTGGGCGCGGTGCTGATCCCCGGGGCCGCGGCCCCGCGGCTCGTGACCCGGGCGATGCTGTCGACCATGCGCCGCGGCTCGGTTCTGGTGGACGTGGCGATCGACCAGGGCGGCTGCTTCGAGACCTCACGCCCCACCACCCACGCCGACCCGACCTACGTGGTGGACGGGGTGGTCCACTATTGCGTGGCCAACATGCCGGGCAACGTGGCCCGCACCTCCACCTATGCGCTGAACAACGCCACGCTGCCCTTCGTCACCGCACTCGCCGACAAGGGCTGGCGGCGCGCGCTCGCCGACGATCCGCACCTGCGCAACGGGCTCAACGTCTGGAACGGGGCGATCACCTGCCAGCCGGTCGCCCGCGACCTGAAGATGCCCTTCACCCACCCTGACGCGGCGCTGCAGGGGTAGGGCGTCAGCTCAGCTCCCGCAGGATCTTGGCGAGGAGGACGGCGCCGTAGGCCTCGGGCGAGCGCACCACCACGACGAATCCGCCGGTGGGGCGGGCGATGTCGAGGCGGAAGTGCTCGGCCAGCGTGTGCGCCGTCCGCGGCACGCGAAAGCCCGTGGCGGGCAGGACGCCGGGCTCCGTCAGGTCGATCGCCAGCGCGTTGACCGTCGCCCCCATCGCCGCCAGCCGGGCGAGGGGGGCGCGCAGGCCGTCGTCGCCGGTCTCCACGTCGAAGCTGGCGTCCGGCCCGTCGCCCGACACATCGACCACCAGCCGCTCGGCCGCGCACGGCAGGTCGGCGAAGCGGTCGGCGGCCTCCGCCAGGCCTTGCGAGATCAGCGTGACCGTGCCGAGGTCCGGCCGGCCCGCATCCTCCACCGCGGCGGCGAAGGCGTCGGCCTCGGCGGCGGTGCCGACGATCCGCCATGGCACCAGCGTCGCCGCCCGCTCGGCGAAGGCGACCATCGTCACCGCGACGCGGCCGATGCCCCCGTCGCCGATCGCCCCGGTGAATTCCGGCGCGCGCAGGGCCGCGACCGTCCCCGCCACCTGCATCGCCCACTCCTCCGCGTCGATCGAATGGGAGGCGTCGACCACCAGCACCAGCGCCCGGTCGCAGGCGGGGCGGGCGACGGCGGCGCCCGACGCCAGCGTCACGCCGGCCGCCAGAACGACCAGCGGGACGGCGGCGGTGGCCGACCGCACGCGCCCGAACCCCGCCGCGACGCGACCGATCCGCTGCCGCAGGGCCGGCAGCAGGAACACCGGAAGCACCGTCATGGCGAGCGCGAACTCGATGTCCGGATGATCGACCAGCACCGGCGCCAACCCGGCCCAGACGAGCGTGACGTTCCGGTTCCCGCTCACCATCCCGAGCGTCGCGGCGCGAAGGCGCCCGAGACACAGGCCCGCGGCCGTCCCGGCGGCGTCGAGGCCCACGTTCACCGCGAAGGCCAGGCCGAGAAGGACGAGGGCGAGCGCGGGATCGCCGAGGACACGGGCCTGCGCCCCGTGCATCGCGCCGAGGCCGATGATGAGGAGGCCGCACACCGAAAGGCCGGTGGACGACGCCCCGCCGTCGTCGGCGAGCGCCCGGCCGGCGAAGCGCCGCAGGAGGAGGGCGGCCCCCATCGCCCCGCCCACGATCAGCGCGAGGCGTGCCGAAAGCGTCCAGGGATCGATCGGCAGCGCGGTCCCGGTCGTGACCGTCGCGAGGAGGGGGACGTAGAGGGGGGCCGCCGCGATCGCCGGCACCGACGTGACGAGCGCCAGCGGCACCGACAGGCCGAGCATCGCCGCGATCGCCGCCGCCGCGCCCACCGGCGGGGCGATGGAATAGAGGATCAGCGCCGCCGCGGCACTGGGCGGCGGCCCGACCAGCGCGACGAAACCGACCACCGCGAGCGGCACGCCGAAGGTCGACCAGAGGAGGACGGCGGCCAGCACCGCGGGCCGCCGCAGTTCGCGGCCCACCGTGCCCGGCTCGGCCTTCAGGAAGGCGCCCAGCGTGAACAGGAAGACCGCGAAGCCCATCCACGGGCGGGCGACCGCCGCGAGATCGGGGACGGCCAGCCCGGCGAGCACCGCGCCGAACAGGAGGGCGGGGCCGTGGCGCCCCGCGGCCTTGAACAGCCTTCCGATCCCGTGCATCCCATCCCCCGGCCGTCGCGTGTCGCCGGAGAGGGTGCGGCCGTCAGGACAGGGGGTCCCGAGAGCGGTCCGAAGAAGATCCGAAAGTTGCCCCTTGCATCAGTCCGGGCCACGCACGACCAGCGGGCCCGCGGGCGCCGGTGCCGCCGTCGGGGTGGCGACGATCCGCACGCCGGGCGGCGTCGCCTCCGCCGCCGTCATGCGCAGGAGCCGACAGGCCGTCAGGTCCCGGGCGGTGCCGCCGGTCGACCAGGGGTCGCCGGTCCCGCCCGCGGCCATGGTGCCCGAGGCCGTCGCCGCCGCGACCGGGTCCTCGAACATGGCCTCCCCGAACCGGGGGAGGGGGTAGAGCGTCATCGGGTCGGGGTCCGTCGGAAGCGTCATCGGCCGCTCCACCACCCACTCCGCCGCCAGCCCCTCGACGGGGGCCGTGCGGCGGTCGAGGACCTGTTTCGAGCCGGGGTCCTGCGCGGCCACCTCGCCCGCCTTCCAGCGGAAGGTCGTGAACAGGTTCGCGCCGAAGGCGCGGACGTGGAACCAGACGTCCTCCGGATCGGCGACGGTGAGCCAGCAGACGACCTCGTCGCCGGGCTGGACCGGCAGGCTGGTCAGGACACATTCCCCGTACGGCCGGTCGCGCACCCACCACTGCGCCCAGAGATAGGCGCGGGGGCCCGTGGGCTCCATCACGCAGGTCGTGCCCATCTGCGGCATCGAGAGCGAACTGCGGCGGTCGCCGTCGAGCCCCGTCCACACCGAGGCGCGCCACGATCCCTGGGGCGGCGGGGCGCTGGCCTTCGCATCCTTCGGAAGCGCAGGCACGGGGATGCGCCAGCGCGCCGCCACGCTCGCGAACCGTTCGGTGCCGCGGGTGCGGATCACGGCGCCGGCCCAGTTCCGGCTGCTGCCCCAGCGGCTGGCCCCCACCGTGCCGAGCGCGCCGGAATTGCTGGCGGGGTGCCGCCCCGGGCCGGCGTGGACCGTCGTGGGGTCCACGTCGAACAGCGGGGCGACGCGCTCGTAGGGCGGCGCCAACAGCCGGTCCCACAGGCGGACGACCGCGGGCG
>CANGXM010000293.1 GCA_947457845.1 Rhodospirillales bacterium
CGCCGCGCCGCCCCCGGTGGTGGGCGTGGGGGCCGGGCACGCGGTGGCCTGCGTGCGCGCCACGGCGGAGGCGGCGTGACCACGCTCCTGCGCATCCAGGGGGTCACCAAGACCTATCCCCTGCGGGGCCCCGCCAAGGGCGGCGCGAAGCCGGTCGTGACGGCCCTCGACGACGTGTCGCTCGCCGTGAACCGGGGCGAGAGCTTCGGCCTCGTCGGCGAGAGCGGGTCGGGCAAGTCGACCCTCACCCGCATCGTGCTGGGGCTGGAGCGGCCTACGGCAGGGCAGGTGATCTACGACGGGCGCGACATCGCGACCCTGCCGGCGGTCGAGATGCGGCGCCTGCGGGCGCGCCTCCAGATCGTGTTCCAGGATCCCTACGCCTCGCTGAACCCGCGGATGACGGTGCACGACATCGTGGCCGAGCCGCTGGTCGTCCACCGCGACGTCTTCGGCCTCGACGCGCGCCGCCGGACGGACCGGGTGGCGGAGCTGCTCGACCTCGTGGGGCTCGGGCCGCAGCACCTCTGGCGCTTCCCGCACGAGTTCTCCGGTGGCCAGCGGCAGCGGATCTGCATCGCCCGCGCGCTGTCGGTGAACCCGGAGTTCCTGATCCTCGACGAGCCCACGTCGGCGCTGGACGTCTCGGTGCAGGCGCAGGTGCTGAACCTGCTGCACGCGTTGCAGACGCGCCTCGACCTCACCTACTTCTTCATCTCCCACGACCTCGGCGTCATCCGCTACGTCTGCGACCGCGTCGCGCTCATCCTGCGTGGTCGGATCGTGGAGGAGGGGGCGACCGAGGCGGTGTTCGAGCGGCCGACGAGCGACTATGCCCGCATGCTGCTCGCCGCCATGCCCGTGCTCGACCCCGACCGGTCGCCCTTCCGCGACGCCTGACGCCCGAGGCCCGCCCCATGCGCGACATCACGGCCGACGATCTGGAGGCGCTGGCCACCGGGGCCTGGATCCTCGGCACCGGCGGCGGCGGGAACCCCTACATGGGGCTCCTCAACATGCGCGAGCTCTACCGCGACGGGCGGCGCTGCCGACTGATGGCACCGGACGAGCTGGACGACGGCGACGCGGTGGCCGTGGTCTCGGCCATGGGCGCGCCGCTGGTGGGGCGCGAGCGGCTGAAGGATCCGCGGCCCATCGTGCGATCGGTCGAGATCATGCAGGCCGCCACCGGCGTCCGCTTCCGGGCGCTGATGTCGCTCGAGGTCGGCGGCGGCAACGCGTTCCAGCCCTTCCTGGCCGCGGCGCTGATGGACCTGCCGGTGGTCGACGCCGATTGCATGGGCCGCGCCTTCCCGGAAGGCCAGATGACCAGCTTCGCGGTCGGCGGCCTGTCGAACGCGCCCATGGCCATGGCCGACATCCGCGACAACGAGGTGGTGTTCCTGCGCGCGGAGAGCTGGACGCGGATGGAGCGCATGGCCCGGCGCGTCTGTGTGGAATGGGGCTCGACCGCCGCCACCTGCCTCGCGCCGCGCACAGGGCGCGAAGTGAAGGACTGGGGCATCCCGGGCACGACGACCCGTGCCATCGCGCTGGGTCGCGCGGTCGCCGCCGCGCGCGCCGCCCACACGGATCCCGTCGCGGCGATCGTGGAGGCCGAGGGCGGGCGGCGGCTGTTCGTCGCCAAGGTCCGCGACGTCGCGCGGCGGACGACGGAGGGGTTCCTGCGCGGCACCGCGACGCTCGAAGGGCTGGACGCCGACCGCGGCCGGACCATGACGATCGACTTCCAGAACGAGTTCGCGGTCGCCTGGGCGGACGGGGAGGCGGTGGCCATGACGCCGGATCTGATCTGCGTGATCGACAGCGTCGACGGCGAGGCGGTGGGGACGGAGATGCTGCGCTACGGCCAGCGCGTATCGGTCGTGGTGCTGCCGGCCCCGCCGGTGTTCCTGTCGCCCGACGGTCTGGCGCTCGTCGGCCCGCGCGCCTTCGGCCACGACCTCGACTTCCGCAGCGCGTTCGAGGCAAGCGCCGACGCAGGGGACTGACCCGCGTCGCAGCTCGGAATGCAGGGTTCCGAACCGGAAGGGCGCCGTGGTGGCGAACACCGACGACAAGCGGGAGATCGTCGGGCTGCACATCGTCGGGGGCCGAGACCTTCTGGGCGCTCGGCGCGTCGCTTCCGCGCCTCGCTCCTGAAGGGCCTCGTGCAGCGCGGCCTGCGCGGGATCAGGCCGGTCGTCTGCGACGCACCGATCATCCGTCTGCGGGCCGCCGCGGATGCCGTCAGTCCGGCCAGGCCAGCAGCCCCGCGAGCCGTCGCGCCTTCCTCTCGGCCAGCGTGGTCCGCGCGACCCCGCCATCGGCGGCGCGGCGGCAGGTCTCCTCGATCCGGTTCGCGACCACGGCCTCCTGCCCCGGGTGCAGGTTGCAGGGGTCGAGGAAGAAGAGGCCGCGCTCCACCTCGTGGTCGCGCACGATGACCGGCGGATCGCCCGCGGCCAGCGCGTCGGCGAGGTCCCAGGCGGCGCATCCGGCCGCGGCCGGATCGACCCGCACCTCCAGCCGGTCGAGCGGATTGTCGGTCGGGTCCGGGACGATGGTGGCGACCAGGCCCGGGACGCGGGACAGCCGTTCCCGCCACAGCATCAGCGCCCCGACCTCGCGCCGGCGCACCGCGGCGTGATCGCGCGCGGCCCAGGCGCGCAGCGCCACCATGGTCCCGATCACGCTCTCCTTGCCCACCTTCATGCCGCGGCCGATGCCGTTGTTCTGGAGGTAGGCGGCCCGCACGAGGTCCTTGCGCCCGGCGACGATGCCGGCCGTCGGCCCGCCGAGGAACTTGTGCGCGCTGTAGACGACGACGTCCGCCCCCTTGGCGAGGAAGCCCTTCAGGTCGTATTCCGACGCCGCGTCCACGATGACGGGAACGCCCTTCGCGCGGCAGACCTCGGCAAAGCTCTCCAGCGGGATCTGCCCATAGTCGACCACGTGGTGGGAGACGACGTAGATGGCGGCCGCGGTGCGCTCGTTGATGGCGCCGGCCAGCTGGTAGGGCTCCGACTTCGTCGAGGTGCCGACCGGCACCGGCCGGGCGCCCGCGAGGCGGATCGACTGCTCGACCGGCGCGCCGTAATGGCACATGTGCCCGACCTGGATCGGCACCTCGTGCTTCAGCCCCGTCGCGTCCGGCAGCCGCTCGATCGCGCAGAGGTCGGTCCCGGTCATGGCGCCCGCGATCGACAGCGTGATGCCGGCGGCGGCGCAGGCGGTGACGAACCCGGCCTCCGACCCGCAGGCCGCGGCAATCTCCGCGCTCGCCTTGCGGTGCAGGTCGCCGATCTCGACGAAGTGCGGAAGGAACGCCGCGACGGCCTCGACAGCCTGCGGCACGACGATGGACGCGCCGAGGCCGGTCATCGTGCCCGACACGTTGATGATGGTGCGCAGCCCCTCGGCCGGGCGCGGATCGGAATTGCTCAGCATCCTGGTCTCCCTCAGTCCCTCACCGCCACGACGGCCTCGATCTCAACCGGGATGTTCATCGGCAGCGAGCCCATCCCCACGGCCGAGCGGGCGTGGAGGCCCGCCTCGCCGAAGACGTCCACGAACAGGTCCGAACAGCCGTCGATCACCCGCGGATGGTCGCGGAAGCCCGGCACCGCGTTCACCATGCCGAGCAGCTTCACCACCACCTCGACCCGGTCGAGCGACCCGAGCGCCTCCCGCATGGCGGCCAGCAGGTTGAGGCCCGTCAGCCGGGCGGCGGCGCGGGCGTCCTCGACCGACACCGCCTCCCCCACCCGCCCCTCGATCACGCTGCCGTCGGAGCGCACCGGCCCCTGGCCGGACAGGAACAGGAGCGCACCCACCCGGCGCGCCGGGACGAACCGGGCGATCGGCTTCGGTGCCGGCGGGAGCACGATGCCGAGGGCGGCGAGCCGGGCCTCGGCCCCGTCGGGCAGGGTCGTCATGACAGATCCTCGCGGATGCAGGCGGCGACATGGCCGGGGCCCACCGGCCGCGGCGACGGAACGCCGTCCGCGCAGGCGGGCAGCGCATGGGGGCAGCGGGTACGGAACACGCAGCCGGACGGTGCGTCGATGGGGCTGGGAATGTCGCCCGCCAGCACCGTCCGACCGCGGGGCGCGGTGGGGTCGGGAACCGGGGCGGCCGACAGCAGCGCACGGGTATAGGGGTGGGCCGGCGAACCGATCACGGCGTCGACCGGCCCGGCCTCCATCACCCGCCCGAGGTACATGACCACGACCTCGTCGCAGAGGTGGTCGACCACCGCGAGGTCGTGGGCGATGAACAGGAGGGTGAGGCCCAGATCCTCCTGGAGATCCTGGAGCAGGTTGAGCACCTGGGCCTGTACCGAGACGTCGAGGGCGGAGACCGCCTCGTCGGCCACGATGAACTCCGGCCCGACCGCCAGCGCCCGGGCGATGCCGATGCGCTGGCGCTGGCCGCCGGAGAACTCGTGCGGCCAGCGGCGCATCTGTTCGGGCTGCAGCCCGACGCGCCGGAGGAGCGCCGCCGTCCGGTCGCGCCGTTCGGAGCGCGGCATCGAGCCCTGCGCGGTCAGCGCCTCGCCCACGATGTCCTCGACCCGCAGGCGCGGGTTCAGGCTGGAGAACGGGTCCTGAAAGATGATCTGCATGCGCCGGCGCAGCGCCCGCAGGGGGCCCGGGGCCAGCGCGGTCACGTCGGTCCCGTCGAAAACGACGCGCCCGCCCGTCGGCTCCACCAGCCGCAGGATGCTTCGTCCGACCGTCGTCTTCCCCGACCCGCTCTCGCCGACGAGCCCGACGATCCGGCGGCGCGGAACCGTGAAGCTGACCCCGTCGACCGCCCTGACCACCGCACGCGGCCCTCCCCAGCCGCGGCCGACCGGGAAGTGGGTGCGCAGGCCCTCGACCGTGAGCAGCGCGTCGGTCACGGCAGGGCCTCCGCGCGGCGGCAGCGGGTGAGGTGCGCGACCGCCGCGTCCCCGCCGTCGGTGGGCCCGTCGAAGGGCCGCAGCGTCGGCATGGCCGCCTCGCAGGCC
>CANGXM010000294.1 GCA_947457845.1 Rhodospirillales bacterium
GAGGCCGAGCGCCATGAGCCCGACGAGCCCGGCGGGCGAGACCAGCAGCGACCAGGCCGCTAGCGCCGGAGCGGCCAGCGCGATGAGGACGGCCGTCGACAGCCCGGCCACCAGCGAGGCGAGGGCCGCGATGCCGATCGCCGGGCCAGCCCGGCCCGCGAGCGCCATCCGGTGCCCGTCAATGGCCGTCACCACGCCCGACGCCTCGCCCGGCAGATTGAGGAGGATGGCGGCCGTCGAACTGCCGTACTGGGCGCCGTAGTAGATGGCGGCCAGCATGATGAGGGCGCCCGCCGGAGGCATGGCGAAGGTGGCCGGAAGCAGGAGCGCCACCGTCGCCGCCGGGCCGATGCCCGGCAGGACGCCGACGACGGTCCCCGCGACGGCGCCCAGCACGCACAGCAGCAGGTTCGCCGGCTCCAGCGCCGCCGCGACGCCAGCGATCAGCCCGCTCATCGGAGATCCGGCCAGGACCAGAGAACGGCCACCGGCCCGAGCAGGCCGAGGCCGATCGCGGTCGCGATCAGGGTACCGGCGGCGGTGATCCCCGCGAGAACGCCCGGGCGGCGGGCGCCGCAACCGACGGCCGTCGCCAGCGCCGTCGCCCCGGCGGCGGGGACGAGGCCGACTTGCGGCTGGAGCAGCGCGAAGGCGGCGATGGCACCGAGGAGCCAGAGCCCGGCCGCGCCGGTCGCCGAGCCGCCGCTCCGACACACGATCTCCCTTGGTGGCGGATCGTCGCGGCGCCAGCGCTGGACGGCCCACAGCAGCGCAAGCGTGACCGTCCCGCCGGCCATCGCCTGCGCGACGAGCCCCGGGCCGATCCGCTCGCCCCGCCATGCCGGCTGGGTCGATGCCAGCAGGACCAGCCCCACACCCGTCGTCACGAGGACGACGGGGCCGAGGAGGCGGTGGCGGATGTCCCTGTGGCGCATGCGTCTATCGAGAATGAGAATGAATTGCAATTGGTGACGAAGATGAATATCACGTCGGTACGCCTCTTCCAACCGTCGACGGAGACCTCCGCCATGAAGCGCCGTGCCTTCCTCGCCGCCACCCTCGCCACCCCGGCCGTCCTGTCCCTGCGCCCGGCCCGCGCCGCCGCCTGGCCCGCCGCTGGTCCGATCCGCCTGATCGTCGCCTCGGCTGCGGGCGGCAACGCCGACGTGGTGGCCCGCATCGTGGCGGCCGAGATGGAGCCAGCGCTCGGCCAGAGGATCGTGGTCGAGAACCTGCCCGCCGCGTCGGGCATGCGGGCGACCGAGACCGTGAGCAAGGCGACGCCGGACGGCTACACCCTGCTCGTCGGCACCTCCTCGCAGCTGGTCCACAACATCGCGCTGTTCGACCCGCTTCCCGTCGACATCACCACCACGCTGAAGGGCGTGGCGATGATGAACGAGGTGCCGATGATCCTGTGCGTGCGCAACGAGGAGACGGCGCGCACGCTGCCCGCCTTCGTCGAGCGTCTGAAGGCAGAGCCGGGGCGCAATTCCTACGGCTCCGGCCCGGCCGGTACGACCACGCACATCACCGGCGCGCTGTTCCTCCAGCGGATCGGGGCGACGGTGGAGCACGTGCCCTACCCTTCCAGCGCCCAGGCGCTGCGGGACATGATCGCGGGCCGCCTCGCCTTCGTGTTCGACCCCTCGCTGACCGGCGTGGCCCAGGTGAAGGGCGGTGCCGTGCGCACCTTCGGCGTCGCCGCGCCTACCCGCCTCGCCGCCATCCCGGACGTTCCGACGCTGGCGGAGGCAGGCCTGCCCGACTTCGTCTCCCAGACCTGGAACACCATCGCCGCCCCGGCCGGCACGCCGGCCGAGATCGTCGGCCGGCTGAATGCGCTGGTGAACGGCGTCGTGCAGTCAGCGGCGGTGAAGACACGGCTGGAGGAACTGGGCTCCATCGTCCCCGCGGCCATGACCCCCGCCCAGGTCGACGCCTACTACGCCCGCGAGCGCGCCACCTGGATCCCGGTCGTCCGGGCCACCGGCGCACGGGCCAGCTGAACCGTCCGAAACCCACGGAGACGACGATGCGAACGACCCTCCTCGTCGCGGCCCTGCTGGCCACGACCGTGCCGCCGGTCGCCGCGCAGGACGCGCAGCCGCCCTTTGCCGACAAGCTCTCCGGCGCCGCGCTCGTCGAGGCGCTGCGCGGCGGCGGGCACGTCCTTCTACATCCGATACGTCCCCACCGGGTGGGACAACCCAATCTTCGCCAAGCCATTGATTTAAGTGGATAACCGCAGACCGGACCTGAGTGATCAGAGCGCCCCTGTGCTATAGTATTCTGCTACGTAAACATGCACGACGTCAACTGAGTGTATCACCGGTGTACCGCAGACGGACTGCGCGATGCCATACTCGAACGGGTGATCGTTCCATGTACGGCCTTTAGGCCGGCAGAAAAGCGACGTCGTCATCCGTACCGATGCCGATGATCTCGCATCGGTAGAGGGTTTCGAGGTTCTGACGCGACAGGACCGCCCGAACCGGTCCCGACGCGATGCTGGTCCCGTTGCGGATCAGCATCGCCCGGTCGGCGTGGCGGAGCGCGTGATTGGGGTCGTGGGTGGAGAAGATCACGCCGAGACCGGCCGCCGCGAGCGACCGGATCTCCCGCATGACGCGCCCCTGGTTGCCGAAGTCGAGGCTGGCCGTCGGCTCGTCGAGGACGACGATCCGCGGCTCCTGCGCCAGCGCCCGGGCGATCAGCGCCAGCTGCCGTTCCCCGCCCGAGACGAGGGTGTAGGGGCGATCGGCGAGGTGGGCGATGCCGAGCCGCTCCAGCATCGCGGCGGCGACCTGATGGTCCCGGGCGGACGGCGCCTCGAACGGGCCGGACCGCGCGGTGCGGCCCATCAGCACCATCTCCGCCACCGTGAAGGCGAAGGTCCCGGCGTGGACCTGGGGCACGTAGGCGACCAGCGTGGCCCGCTCGCGAATGCCCAAGGCCCCGAGCGGTCGCCCCGCCAGCCGAACCTCGCCACCCAGCGGCGGGACGAGGCCGAGCAGCGTCTTCAGCAGCGTCGTCTTGCCCCCGCCGTTCGGGCCGAGGAGCGCCAGGACCTCGCCCTCTGCGAGTGCAACGTCGAGGTCCCGGCCGACGACGCGCGTGCCGTACCCGACGACGAGGTCGCTGCACTCCAGGATCACGACCAGCCCTTCCGCGCGGTGCGCAGCAGCGCGATGAAGAAGGGCGTTCCCACGACCGCCGTGAGGATGCCGAGCGGGATCTCCACCGGGGCTGCCGTCCGCGCCAGCGTGTCGATGACCAGCAGGTAGCCGCCACCCAGGACCGCAGCGGTGGGCAGGAGCCGCGGGAACCCGGGACCGACAAGGAAGCGGGCGAGGTGCGGCACCACGAGGCCGACCCAGCCGATGATCCCGGCCGCCGAGACGGACGCCGCCGTCACCAGCGTCGCCGCCGCCACCACGGCCGCGCGCAGCGGGCCGGTCGGCACGCCCAGCGCGCGGGCCTCCTCCTCCGGCAGCGACATGGCGTTCATCCGCCAGCGCAGCGCGAGGAGGACGAGCGTGCCGGCCAGGACCGGCCCCAACAGCGGGACGAGGTCGTCCGGCGCCGTGCCCGACAGGCTGCCCAGGAGCCAGAAGGTCATTGCGGGCAGCTGGTTGTAGGGATCGGCCAGATACTTCACGAGGCCAACCCCGGCCCCCAGCAGCGCCCCCACCACCACGCCGGTCAGCACGAGGACGAGGATCGTGTCACCGCCCCGCAGCGCCGACCCGATCGCATAGACCGCCGCCACCGCCACGAGGCCGCCGGCGAAGGCCAGCGCCTGGATGCCCACGACGCTCAACGAGAACAGGATGCCCACGACCGCGCCGAGCGCGGCGCCGGAGGAGGCGCCGAGGATGTCGGGCGAGACGAGGGGGTTGCGGAAGAGGCCCTGGAATGCCGTGCCCGCCACCGCCAGGGCGGCGCCCACCAGCACGGCCGCGAGCACCCGCGGTCCGCGGATCTGCCACAGCACCGTCTCCACCGCCGGCGGCAGGCCCGAGGGGGTCCCGGTCACGGCGGCGTGGAGTGCCGTCAGGAGGTCGGCCGGGCCGATCGGAAAGCGCCCGACGGCGAACGCCACGACCACGCCGGCCAGCAGCACCGCGACCGCGACGGCGAAGCCCGATGCGCCCCTCAAGCGGTCCCCGACAGAAGGCGGTCGAGCGCCGCGTCGGACGGCGTGACGTGGTAGAAGCGGGCGTAGAAGGCCCGGGTCATGGCGCGGAGATCCTCGGGGAACAGGTCCGGGTAGAGGACCTTGCCGAGCCAGCGCAGCCCGATCAACCGGTTGACGGACGGCGGCGAGTCGACCCAGCCGAACGGAAGCCCCGGCGCGTGATGGACGCGCCCGTTGCGGACGGCCGTGACCGAGGCCCAGCCCGGATCGGTGCGGACGGCGGTGGCGAAGCCGCGGTCGATGGTGACGATCACCTCGGGGTCCCAGGCCAGCACCTGCTCCAGCGACACGTTCGCGAGGCCGCCCCGCTGGGCGCCGGCCACGTTGCGCGCGCCCATTATCTCGATCGCCTCGACGTTGATCGAGCCGCCGAGCCCGGTCTCCAGCCCCCGGGGACCGCGGGCGTGGTAGACGCGCGGACGGCGCTCGGGCGGAACGGAGGCGACCCGGCCCAGCGTCTCCCGCAGCATGGCGTCGACCTCGGCCGCCAGCGCCTCGCCCCGCTCCTCCCGCCGGATCAGGCGCCCCAGCGTTCGATAGGCGGCGGCGGTGGCGTCGAGGCGCCCGTCCAGCAGGGCATAGGGGATGCCGGTCTGCGCCTGCGTCCGATCGGCCAGCGAAACGTAGGTCTCGGTCGTCGTCCCGAAATCGAGAATCAGGTCCGGCTTGAACTGGAGCAGGACCTCCAGGTTGGTCGTGTTGCCCCGCCCCGTCAGCCGTCCGACCTCCGGCCGGCGTCCCACGTCGGGAAGCAGATACTCCAGTTCGGCCGCCGTATTCGCCCGGGGCCAACC
>CANGXM010000295.1 GCA_947457845.1 Rhodospirillales bacterium
CTGCCCGCCGTCCCGCCTCCTGCGCGGTGCGGTGATGCGGGCCGGCGCGGCGCTGGCGCCCGTCCGGCGGCTGGTGGCCGCCCAGCTGATGCAGGCGACGCCGGCACCGGTCCCCGACCGGGGGCGGTGAGCCCCACCCCGCCACCGTGATCGTTCGGGCGTCCCCGTCCGGGTGGGCCCGGGGCATCCGCCCGCCGACTGACGCGCCTCAATCGGGCCGCACCGGCCGCCTGTTAGGGTGTCGGGCCCAGGCGGCGGACCCCCGACGCCACCCGGGACGGCCCCCGACCGACGAGCGATGGACCCCTTGACGAACCCATCCGCCGCAGACGCCGCCCCGGCCGGTCCGGTCGCGGTCCCCGCCGGTGCGGCCACACCGCCCTGGCATGCGCTGGAAACCGACGAGGCGATGCGGCGCCTCGGGTCCGCCCCCGGCGGGCTGGGCGCGGCGGAGGCGGCGCGGCGGCTGTCGGTCCACGGCCCGAACCGGCTTCCGGCGGCGAGCGGGCCCGGCTTCCTGCGTCGGCTCCTGCTTCAGTTCCACAACCTGCTGATCTACGCGCTGCTCGCCGCTGCCGTCCTGTCCGCGGTGGTGGGCCATCCGACGGACGCGCTCGTCATCCTCGCCGTCGTGCTGATCAACGCGCTCATCGGCGTGGTGCAGGAGGGGCGGGCGGAACGGTCGCTGGAGGCGATCCGGGCGATGATCGATCCGCAGGCGTCGGTCCTGCGCGACGGACGGCGGGTCACGGTCGATGCCGGCGAGGTGGTTCCGGGCGACCTCGTCCTGCTGGATGCGGGCGACCGCGTTCCCGCCGACATCCGCCTCGTCCGCATCAGCGGCCTTCGGGCCGACGAGGCGATCCTGACCGGGGAATCCGTCCCGGTGGACAAGTCGCCCGGGCCCGTCGCGGCCGGCGCCCCGCTCGGCGACCGGCACGGCATGGTCTTCTCGGGCACCTTCGTGACCGCGGGGCAGGGGACGGGCCTCGTCGTCGCCACCGGGCCGGCGACGGAACTCGGCCGCATCAGCGGCCTGATCGGGTCCGTGGCGCCGCTGGCGACGCCGCTGATCCGCCAGATGGACCGGTTCGCCCGGCAGGTCACGGTGACCGTGCTGTTCGTCTCGGCGTTCGTGTTCGCCTTCGCCGTCCAGGTCCGGTCTCTGCCCATGGCCGACGCCTTCATGGCGGTCGTCGGCCTCGCGGTCTCGGCCATTCCGGAGGGTCTCCCGGCGGTGCTGACGATCACGCTCGCCGTCGGTGTCCGGCGCATGGCCGCCCGCAACGCCATCATCCGCCGCCTGCCCGCGGTGGAGGCCCTGGGCGCGGTCTCGGTCATCTGTTCGGACAAGACCGGCACGCTGACCCGCAACGAGATGACCGTCGCGGCCCTGCTCACCGCGGACCGGCGCCTCGTCGTGGACGGGGCCGGCTACGCCCCCGCCGGCGGGTTCGTCGCGGACGGCGGCCGGCGGTTCGATCCGGCGGCCGATCCGGTCGTCGAAGAACTCGCGCTGGCCGCCCTCCTGTGCAACGACGCCGACGTGCGGGAGGCGGGAGGGCGCTGGATCGCCGACGGCGACCCGATGGAGGGGGCGCTCGTGACCCTGGCGCTCAAGGCCGGCCATGTCGCCGACGCGGCCCGGGCCGACCACCCCCGGCTCGACCTGATCCCGTTCGACGCCCGGCACCGCTTCATGGCGACCCTCCACGCGCGGGAGAGCCGCGCGCCGGTCGCGTACGTGAAGGGGGCGCCCGAGCGCCTGCTGGAGATGTGCGACCGGGTCGCGACGCTCGACGGTGCGGCGCCCATCGACCGGGAGGCCTGGAGCCGCCGGGTCGAACGCCTCGCCGCGGACGGCCAGCGCGTGATCGCGCTCGCCCGCCACGACGCGCCGGTCGCGCGGCGCGACCTCTCGGCGGCGGATCTGGAGGTCGGTCTGGTCCTGCTGGGCCTCGTCGGCCTGATCGATCCGCCCCGCGAGGAGGCGCGGGCCGCGGTGGCGGAATGCCGGGCGGCGGGGATCGCGGTCAAGATGATCACCGGCGACCACGCCGCGACGGCCCGCACCATCGCCCGACAGCTGGGCCTCGCCGACGATCCGGTCACGGTCACCGGCCAGGACCTCGACCGGGCGACGCCGGCCGAGTTCCGCGCGACCGCGCGCGCGGCCACCGTCTTCGCCCGCACCTCGCCCGAGCACAAGCTCCGCCTCGTCGAGGCGCTGCAGGAGGACGGCTCGGTCATCGCTATGACCGGCGACGGGGTGAACGACGCCCCGGCGCTGAAGCGCGCCGACATCGGCGTGGCGATGGGGCGCAAGGGGACGGAGGCCGCGAAGGAGGCCAGCCAGATGGTGCTGGCCGACGACGACTTCGCCTCCATCGTCGCCGCCGTGCGCGAGGGGCGGACCGTCCACGACAACCTCGCCAAGGTGATCGCCTGGACGCTGCCGACGAGCGTCGGCTGCGCCTTCACCATCGTCCTCGCCCTGCTGATCGGGCTGACGCTGCCCGTCACCCCGGTCCAGATCCTGTGGGTGAACATGGTGACGGCGGTGGCCCTCGGCCTCACGCTGGCATTCGAGCCGACAGAGGCGGGCGCGATGCGCCGCCCCCCGCGGCCGGCCGGCGGAAGCATCCTGTCCGGGCGCCTCCTGTGGCGGATCGGGTTCGTCTCCGCCCTGATGGTGGTCGGGACCTTCGGCGTCTACGGCTGGGCGACCGGCCGCGGCCTGCCGCTGGAGACCGCGCGGACGATGGCGGTCAACACGCTCGTGGTGATGCAGATCTTCTATCTGTTCAGCGTGCGCTTCCTGCACGGCACGGCGCTGACATGGCGCGGGGTACTGGGGACGAAGGTGGTTCTGGCGGGGGTGGCCGTCGTGACCGCGGCGCAGTTCGCCTTCACCTACCTGCCGCCGATGCAGGCGGTCTTCGCCAGCCGCCCCGTCGCGATCGGCGACGGCCTCGTCATCGTCGGGGTCGGCGTCGCGATGCTGCTGCTCGTCGAGATCGAGAAGGCGGTCGCGTTCCGTTCGGGGCGGGCGCCCTGAAGGGGATCGGTCACACCGACGTGGTCAGCGCCACCCACCAGCCCGGCATCCGCTCGGTCACCGCGGCCTCCAGCGCCTTGTCGAGGCCGGTCAGCACGAGCGCGCCGACGAGGACGAGCGCCACCCCCATCAGCGGCTTGGCCCGGGCCGACAGGGCGGCCAGCCGTTCGCGCCGCCGGGCGACGAGGCTGCGCGAGCCGTAGGCGAGCAGCACGAGCGGCGTCGCCGATCCGAGCGCGAAGAGCACCATGACCAGCGCCGCCCCTCCCGCCGTCTGCGCCTGCGCCGCGAGGCCCAGCGTGGCGCCCATGACCGGCCCGGTGCAGGGCGCCCACACCGCCCCCAGCAGCGCGCCCAGCGCGAAGTGTCCGGAAAGCCCCTCCGGCCGGAACCGGCCGGCGAGGTCGGCCAGCGGCATGGTCAGGCCCGCCCCTGCGGTGGCGAACCGCATCTGCAGCGAGCCGACCATCAGCACCGCGCCGAAGCCGATCATCATCACCGCGGCGACGGGCCGGATCACGTCCGTGTCGATCCCGACGCCGAAGCCGACGAGCGCCACCCCGACCCCCAGCGTGGCGAAGGCGGTGGCGAGGCCGGCGGTCACCGCGAGGGGGGCGAGGCGATGCTGGCCCATGGCACTCCCCAGCACGATGGGGACGAGCGGAAGGACGCAGGGCGACAGCGTCGCCAGCACGCCCGCCAGCCAGCCGAGGAGGAGGGTCGTCATCGCCCGACCGCGCTCAGAGGCCCTTTTCGAGCAGCGCGCGGATGTCCTGCGGGGCGGTGATGCCCGTGGCGCGGCCGCGCTCCTCGGTGCCCTTGAAGACGATGAGGGTCGACTGGCTGCGCGCGCCGAACTCGCGCGCGACGTCGCGCTGGGCGTCGTAGTCGATGCGCATCACGCGGGCCCCGGCGAACTTCGGTTCGGCCGCGAGGTTCGCCACGATGGGCGCCTGCGCCCGGCAGGTGGGGCACCAGGAGGCCCAGACCTCCACGATGACGGTGCGCCCCTCGGCCTGGGCGACACGGAAGGCCTCGGTCGTGAAGGGCGTGCTGGCGGCCTGCGCCGGGCGGGCCAGGGCGGCGGCGACGGCGGTGGAGGCGAGGGCGGCGAAGCCGCGACGGGTGAGGTGGAGCATCGGAAGCACCTTCGGGTCTGCGATCCGCCGATGATCACCGAGGGCGCCCGGAATCACACATCAAGCCGCTTCAATTCGGCGTGATTCGTCGGTCACCGCCGCGTCGCCTCTCGGCGTCCGGCCTTCGCCTCCAGCGCGGCGGCCAGCGTCTCGGCGCCGTCCGGGCCGTCCGGTGCCACGGCGCGCCCCGCTTGCGCCGGCCGCCATGGCCTCGATATCCTGCCCCTGCCTCGACGCGACCGACGACGGGAAACGACGCATGCACCGCCGTGGAGTGCTGATGATCGCCGCCGCCCTTCCGCTGGCCGGATTCCGACCCGTTCCGGAGGACGAGGCCCGGAGCCTCCTGTCGCGCGCCTGCACCACGCAGGCCGACACGCACCGCGCGATCCTCGCCGACCTCGAACGGCGGCTCTCGCTCCGTTTCACCGACGAGCAGGCGCGCGCCTTGCTCGACGAACTGCGGTGCCCGCACTGCGGATGCTCGATGCTGGCGGCATGGCGCGACGCCGAGGGCGACGCCGCCCGGTTCTGAGCCGCCACGCTCGGGACGCGCCCGGTCACAGGGCGGGTAAGGAACGCGCCCGCACGGTCGCGAACGAGCGGTGTACACCGTCGTCGAATGCCGAAGCTCGGGGGAGGGGAGGATGGTGCCCAGGGACGGGATCGAACCGCCGACACGGGGATTTTCAGTCCCCTGCTCTACCAGCTGAGCTACCTGGGCTCGCCCATCGGGCGCCGGCGCTGGCAGCCGGGAGCCGCGCTTATAGACGCCTCGGTGGAGGCTGTAAAGCCC
>CANGXM010000296.1 GCA_947457845.1 Rhodospirillales bacterium
CATGGCGGCGCGGGCGTCGGTCCTTCGGCGCTGCGACCCGACCCGGGTCGCGGCCTCGATCCGCGAGGCGATCAGCGCCTGGCGTGACGGGGCCCCCGCCGAGCGCCCGCGAACGCGAGCAGCAGGATGAGGCCGGGCGCCCCGAGCACGATCGCCGCGGGCCAGAGCAGGACGGTGACGATCCCGGGATCCCAGAGGTCGGGGAGCAGGTGACGCTGCACCACGACCTGCGCGAGGCCGAGGCTGTAGGGGTGGATCCGGTACCACAGCGCCCCCGCGTCGGTCGCCAGCGGCCCGGCGCCGGCCACGAGATCGAGGACCACGACGCCGGCGGCGGCGAGGAGGAGGGCGAGACCGATCAGGCGGACGACGAGACGCACGGACGGCTCTCCCTCCCGGACGGACCAGCGTTATCCCGCGCGCCCGCCCGACGCAACGGCCCGTTCGGATCGCGGCCCGTGCGGCTTGCGGCCCGCCGCGACCATCGCTATGTTCCGGCCGCCCGGAGGGGTGGCCGAGTGGTTGAAGGCGCTCGCCTGGAAAGCGGGTATACCGGAAACGGTATCGTGGGTTCGAATCCCATCCCCTCCGCCAGTTTGGCGTCTACAGATGTCTGGAAACGTTCACTAGTGATCTGATTTAGAGCGGATTTTCTGAACCTAATCGTCCATACGCGTCTACCGCCGCCTACCCCGATCCAGCGCCTGATGATGGGTCGGTTGATGGGTTGAGAGGTGGTTCCGGGATCTGGACAGCATCCGCGCTTCTACCCATCATCCTCTGATCAGGATGGAGGGAAACCATGGCGAAGCGCGCGTCCGGGCTGACCGCACGACAGGTCGCGACCCTCGGCACCCCGGGCCTCTTCGCCGATGGCGGCGGCCTCTATCTCCAGATCAGTTCGAGCGGGACCAAGTCCTGGGTGTTCCGGTTTTCGTTCGCCGGGCGCCGCCGTGACATGGGCCTCGGGCCCGTGGCCGATGTCTCCCTGGCGCAGGCCCGCGACCTCGCCGCCAACGCCCGCAAGCTCATCCGTGACGGCCAGGATCCGATCGAGGCGCGAAAGCAGCGCGCCGCCGATGAAGCCGGTCGCGCCGTCACCTTCCGCGACGCGGCTACGTCGATGATCCGGACCCGCCGCGACGGCTGGCGCAATCCCAAGCACGCCGCCCAGTGGACGAGTTCGCTCGAACGCTACGTGTATCCGGTTATCGGTGATCGCCCGGTCGCAGCCGTGACGACCGACGATCTGGTCCGCGTGCTGGAGCCGATCTGGTCGCAGGTGCCGGAGACGGCGTCCCGCATCCGCGGCCGGATCGAGGCGACCCTCGACTATGCGCGCGTGCGCAACTGGCGCAGCGGCGAGAACCCGGCCCGCTGGCGCGGTCACCTCGATCAGGTGTTCCCCGCCAAGGGGGCTATCGCCACGGTCACCCACCACGCCTCCCTCCCCTATCAGGATCTGCCGGCCTTCTGGGCGCGCTTGCAGATCCAGGACGGGCTCGGTGCGCGAGCCCTCGAACTCGCGATCCTCACCGCCGGACGCAGCGGGGAGGTGCTCGGCGCGCGATGGGCGGAGATCGACTTCGACGCTGCCGTCTGGACCGTTCCGGCCGAACGCATGAAGACGAACACGCCGCACCGGGTGCCGCTCTGCGCGCCGGCGCTCCAGCTCTTGCGCAAGCTCCACGCGATCCGCCTCGGCGATCTCGTCTTCCCGGGCGCGCGGATCGACCGGCCGCTGTCCAACATGACCATCGGCATGGTCCTGCGCCGCATGGCGGTGCCGGTGACGGTGCACGGCTTCCGAAGCACGTTCCGGGTCTGGGTGGAGGAGACGACGAACACGCCGGTGCCGGTGAGCGAAGCGGCGCTGTCGCACACGATCAAGGACAAGGTCATGGCCGCCTACCAGCGCAGCGACCTGCTCGAGAAGAGGCGCCCGCTGATGGAGGCCTGGGGGTCGTTCGTCACGTCGATGGTCACGGGCACGACGGCGACGGTGGCCGTCGAGGATCAACCGGTGAACACCACGGGTCTGCAACACGCCGCGACGACGGAACGGGTGGGGCTGACATGACGAGCAATGAGCCGGTTTTCTCCTTCGACGAACTGCTGGTCCAGGCCCAGGGAGCCCGCCCGCGTTTCAGCGCCAACCAACTCCGCGACGTCGTGTGGCGCTTCCTCTGGTCTGGGAAACTGGACGGGCAGATCGGCTTGAGCGCCGATGCCTTCTTGTCAACTTGGATCCAGCCGTCAGAGCCGAGCGCACCACGGATTGCCATCCCGACAGAACCGGCGATCCCGAATCTGACCACAGCAAACGAGATCGCCGAACTCCTGGTCACGACCCTTGCACTGTGCAGCAACCAGCCAAAGCCGTCTCCAGCCGACGACCATCTCTTCGCTGTGATCCGGGCGTTGGAGCGGAAGTCGCATGCGAACGTGAAGCAAGAGCTTCAGGAGACCCTGAGCCCTTCTGCCTCATTCAACCTGGGGACGCTCGCAATCGTCCCAGAACACGATCGAAAGGATGCGCCGATCGTTAAACACCTGCTCGCGCACCTGAAGCTCAGCGAGACGGCAAAGGCGATGATCGTCGCGGACATCGGCTCGACCTCCAAGCTTGCCGACACGGCGGAGGAGGCGTGCCGACTGTGGCTGGTGCAGCGGATGCGAGAGGACAAGGACCAACCGTCAAAGAAGCAGATCGAAGCGGAGGCGCTGAAATATTTCCCTGGACTGACCCATCATGGATTCGAAAAGGCCTGGAGGCTGGCTGCCGCGGAAGTGCCCGGCTCGAACCTGACCAAGCGAGGACCGAAACCGCGCCGAGGGGCAACCCAGGCGACTGGATGAATTGATTCCAATTGAATTGCCGTTCCTATCAATAGGCGTGTGCTGAAAATCCTTCGTCGACCTGATCCGCGTCGACGAGATTCCCTTTGCGCCGCCCGACCGAGCTCAACGTGCCAAGCCTCGCGCCGGTCACAATCACCGTGCAGCAGGCGGTAGCCATCAGCGGGTTGTCGCGCGCAACGATCTACAATCTGTTTAACCAGGGCGCGCTGAAGCCGCGCAAGTACGGCACGCGGACGTTGATAATCTACAGCGAGTTTGCGGCATTTTTGCATGGTCTTCCTCTGGCCGGGGAGGACGACCGGTGACCCGGCGCGCCGCTGCCTCCTCCGCCCCCCAAACGATGCTCACCATCGATGCCGTGGCCGCGCGCTTCGACGTCAATTCGCGCACCGTCCGGCGCTGGATCGAGCAGGGCGACCTCACGGTCGTGCGCGTCGGCAGCGTCGTCCGCATCACGTCCGACGACCTCGATCGCTTCATCGCCAAGCACCGCCAGACCGCCGGACGGAAGAGCTGCTAGCGGCTCCACGCAAATCACTGAGAAACAACAGAATTTAAGTATAGGAGACAGATCTCGGGAAGACCGAACCCCAATATCCGATGCCAATCCTGCGATATGGTATTCCCGAATGTCCGCGGCTGTCCACGCTCGTCACTGTGGGTCACATCATGCCATCCCGAGGAGGTCCCGACAATGCTTGACGATCGTCAGCTCACCCTCGATCTCCTGACGCCGGCTACGTCCGACGCGACACCCGCGCCGACCATCATCGTCGAGCCTGAACCGGCCCCGCCCGACACACTGGCCGCGGTCATGGAGCGCCTCCAGGCGGACACGACGCTGCGCCCGACCCGGCGGCGCGACCTCCTCTCCGCCGTGCGCCGCATCGTCGAGGTGTTGGAACGCCCGCCCGAGACGATCTCGGCTGATCAGGCATCCCTGCGCCACCTGATCGCGGCCGCGACGTCCAAGCTGGCCCATCTGGATCGAAAGACCCGCTCCAACCTCTTCGCCAATCTCCGCGCCGCCCTTGTCTGGGCCGGCAGCCGGCCGCTCGGGCGGTGGTCCGGTCCGCTCTCGCCGGCCTGGGCGGCCCTCGCCGCATCCGGGCTTCCGAAGGCGCTCACGATCGGTCTCTCCCGCCTGCTGCGCTTCCTCAGCGAGGCCGGCATCGACCCGGAGGCGGTGACGCCGGAAATCTTCGACGCCTATCGCGATCATCTCCATCGCACGACGCTGGGTCGCGATCCCTATCCGGCGTTCCGGGCGGCAGTGCGGGCCTGGAACACTGCCCAGGAGACGATCCCCGGCTGGCCGTCTGTCCGCGTCGAGCCGCCGCGGGACGTGGCTCCGGCCGTGACGATGCCGGCGTCCCTGGTTGCGGACATCGAGGCCTATCTGCGCTGGGCCGGGAACGACGATCCCTTCGCCGAGAGCGCCAAGGGGAAGCCGCTGGCGCCGAGCACGGTCGCCCTGCGACGCCGTCAGATCAACGGGGCCTTCGGCGTGCTGGTCAAGGCGGGCCGCGCGCCGGAGACCGTCGCCGGGCTGGTCGACCTCGTCGAGCCGGCGACGTTGAAGACCATCCTGCGCGGCTACCGCGACCCCGGCGAGCGGGGCCTCACCGTCTATGGCCGAAACTTGGCCGGCGTGCTGATGAGCATCGCCGAGGAGTGGGTCTGTGCCGACCATGCCATCGGCTACAAGGCCATCCGAAAGGCGCTGCGGACCCGAGACGAGGGCTTGACGCCCAAGAACGCCGCGTTGATCGCGCGCCTGCGGGATCCCGAGACCCGCTCCCGCCTCCTGAACTTGCCGCGCACCCTGGTCGACGAGGCGGCCCGCTGGCCGAAGGGCTCCCCGCGGGCGGCCGTGCAGATGCAGCTGGCCCTGGCGATCGAGATCCTGCTGAAGGCGCCGATGCGGTCGATCAACCTCATCGGCCTGCGCCTCGACCGGGTCGTGTCCCTTGCCGTTCTCTAATCGGCGTTGTCAATGGCGATCGGTCGATGGCGTGACGCTCGGGACGAGGAGGTCCCCTGGGAGACATCACCGCCGGGCTCACGGTTCTCTACGTGGTCGCTCTGCGCCACACCA
>CANGXM010000297.1 GCA_947457845.1 Rhodospirillales bacterium
GAACTCCGTGTCGTTGGCGGTGGCCAGCGCCTCCTCGAAGTCCTTCACGCGCAGCACCGAGGCGACCGGGCCGAACACCTCCTCCCGGTTGATCCGCATGTCCGACCGCGTCTCGGTGAACAGTGCCGGGGCCATGTAGAAGCCGGGCGTGTCGCGGTTGAGCCGCTCGCCGCCCCAGGCCAGCTTCGCCCCTTCTTCCTTGGCGACGTCCACGTACCGCAGGTTCTGGGCGAGTTGCTTCTCGTCCACCGCCGGGCCCATCTCGGTCCCCGGCTTCAGCGCGTCGTCGACCTTCAGCGTCTTCATCCGGGCGACCATCGCGTCGACGAACCGGTCGTGGATGCCCGCCTGCACCACGAAGCGCGACGAGGCGGTGCAGCGCTGGCCGGTGGAGAAGAAGGCGCCGTTGATCGCGGCGGCGACCGCCGTGTCGAGGTCGGCGTCGTCCATCACCACGAGCGGGTTCTTGCCGCCCATCTCCAGCTGGATCTTGAGCATCCGGTCGATCGCCTTTCGGGCGAGCGCCCGGCCGGTGGGCACCGAGCCGGTGAAGCTCAGCGCCGAGAGCTTCGGATGCTCGATCATCGGGTCGCCGACCTGGCTCCCCTTGCCGATGACGAGGTTGAAGACCCCGGCCGGAAGCCCGGCGCGGGCGATGATCTCCGCCAGCGCCCAGGCGGAGCCGGGGACGAGTTCGGCCGGCTTGAAGACCACGCAGTTCCCGTAGGCGAGCGCCGGGGCGATCTTCCAGGCCGGGATCGCGATCGGGAAGTTCCACGGCGTGATGAGGCCGACGACGCCGACCGGCTCGCGCGTCATCTCCACCCCGATGCCGGGGCGGACGGACTGCACCAGCTCGCCCGTCTGGCGGAGCGCCTCGCCGGCGAAGAACTTGAAGATGTGCCCGGCGCGCGTCGCCTCGCCGATGCCCTCGGGAAGGGTCTTGCCCTCCTCGCGCGAAAGCAGGCGGCCGAGCTCGTCCTTTCGGGCCAGGATCTCGGTGCCGATCCGGTCGAGCGCGTCGGCGCGGACCTGCGGGGTGGTCATCGACCACGCCGGGAAGGCGGCCGCCGCGGCGTCCACCGCCTGGCGCATCTGGTCGGGTGTCGCGAGCGCGTACTCGCCGACGATGTCGTCGGTGTTGGACGGGTTGACGTTGCGGGTGACGGCGGGGCCTTCGACCCACTCGCCGGCGATGTGGTTGCGGTTCATCGGTCCCTCCCGGGGGCGCCCTCGTGGTTCGACAGGCTCACCACGAGGGCTCGTCGTTCCGTCGTCGTCTCGGCCTCGTCCTGAGCCTGTCGAAGGACGGGGCCGCTCTGCCGATCAATGGATCTCCGGCTCCGCCGTCGGGGCGTTGCCTTCGAGGAACGCGTAGTCGCAGCCCTTGTCCGCCTGCGTCACGCTGTCGGAATGGAGCACGCCCCAGCCGCGGACGTAGCGCGGCGGCGGCGGGGTCCAGGCCGCCTTGCGGGCTGCGAGCACGTCGTCCGCCACCAACAGGTCGAGACGCCGGTTCGGCACGTCCAGCGCGATGAGGTCGCCCGTCTCGACGAACGCCAGCGGCCCGCCGACGTAGCTCTCGGGCGCCACGTGCAGCACGCAGCTGCCGTAGCTCGTCCCGCTCATCCGCGCGTCGGAGATGCGGACCATGTCGCGCACGCCCTGGGCCAGCAGCTTCTTCGGGATCGGCAGCATGCCCCACTCGGGCATGCCCGGCCCGCCGAGCGGACCGGCGTTCTTCAGCACGAGGACGCTGTCGGCCGTCACGTCGAGGTCGGGGTCGTCGATGCGGGCAGCCATGTCGTTGTAGTCGGCGAAGACGACGGCCTTTCCCGTGTGGGTCAGGAACCGCTTCTCCATCGCCGACTGCTTGATGACCGCCCCGTCCGGCGCCAGCGATCCGCGGACGACCACCACGCCGCCCTGCTGCGAGAGCGCCTTGTCGCGCGGAAGGATGACATCGTCGTTCGACACGTGCGCGTCGGCCAGGTTCTCGCCCAGCGTCCGGCCCGTCACCGTCATCTGGTCCGTGTGCAGCAGGTCGGTCATCCGCGAGAGCAGCGCCTTCAGCCCGCCCGCGTACCACAGATCCTCCATCAGATACCTGCCCGACGGACGCAGGTTGCAGATGAGCGGCGTGCGGCTCGAGATCGCGTCGAAGCGGTCGAGGCCGAGCGGGATGCCCGCCCGGCCCGCCATGGCGAGGAGGTGGATGATCGCGTTGGTCGATCCGCCGATCGCCATGATCGTGGTGATCGCGTTCTCGAACGACTTCTCGGTCAGGATGTCCGACGGCTTCAGGTCCTCCCACACCATCTCCACGATCCGCCGCCCGGCCATCGACGCCATGCGCGGGTGCGCGCTGTCGGCCGCGGGGATGGAGGACGCGTTCGGCAAGATCAGCCCGAGCGCCTCGACCATCGAGGCGACGGTGGAGGCGGTGCCCATGGTCATGCAGGTGCCGAAGGACCGGGCGATCCCGTTCTCGATGTCCTCCCAGTCCTGCTCGGTGATGTTCCCCACCTTCAGCTCGGCCCAGTACTTCCATGTGTCGGAGCCCGAGCCCAGCACGTTGCCGCGCCAGTTCCCGCGCAGCATCGGCCCCGCGGGGACGAAGATGGTGGGGATGTTCATGGAGGTGGCGCCCATGACCATCGCCGGCACCGTCTTGTCGCAGCCGCCCATCAGGACCACCCCGTCGACGGGGTTGGAGCGCAGCAGCTCCTCCGTCTCCATCGCGAGGAAGTTCCGGTAGAGCATGGTCGTGGGCTTCATGAACGGCTCGCCCAGCGACATCGCCGGCAGCTCCACCGGAAAGCCGCCCGCCTGCCAGACCCCGCGCTTCACCTCGTCCGCGCGCACCTTGAAGTGCGCGTGGCAGGGGTTCAGGTCCGACCAGGTGTTGACGATGGCGATGACGGGCTTGCCGGCGTAGTCCTCCGACGCGAAGCCCACCTGCTTGATGCGCGACCGGTGTCCGAAGGACCGCAGATCCTTCACCCCGAACCAGCGGTGGCTGCGCAGTTCCTCGGGCGTCTTGCTTGCCATTGTGCTTCCTCTCCCCCGACCTTCGTTCTACGGGCGGCTTTCCGCCTTATGGTTCGACGGGCTCGCCATGAGGCCCGCACCGGAACCCTATCCCCCGATCCCCCACGACGTCAGCGCCGCCGCCAGCGTTGCCGTCGCGTCCTTCGGCAGGTCGGGCGCGTTCGGCAGGCGCGGCATCCCGACCTTGACGCCCATCATCTCCATCGCCGCCTTCACGACGGTGACGTTCGTGCCGTTGTTCTCCAGCGTCCGCAGGTGCTCGAACACCGCGATCGCGTCCACCTGCGCCCGCGCCGCGGCGAAGTCGCCGCGCTCCAGCGCCGCGTGGATCGCGAGCGACCGCTCGGGCGCCACGTTGACGAGGCCCGAGGTGAAGCCGCGCGCACCCGCCGCGTAGAAGGTCGGCGCCCAGGCCTCGGCGAGGCCGCAGCACCACTGCATGGGCGCGCCCTGCGTGGCCCGCATGGCGTTGGCGAGGAGCTGGACGTTCGTCGTGGCGAACTTGATCCCCGCCACCTGCGGCATCGCCGCCAGCGCCTCGAAGCCCGCGACGCCGAACGCGTCGATGCGGATGTAGGCGACGATCGGCAGGTCGACCGCGTCGGCCACCGCCCGCACGTAGCCCACCACGCCACGGGGCGAGCAGAAGGGATCGGGCGGCTGGTGGATCATCACCGCGTCGGCGCCGATCGCCTTCGCGTGGCGCGCGAGGTCGATCGCGTCGGTCAGCGAGCGACCGATGCCGGCCGTCACCACCGACCGCCCGGCGGCCGCCTCGACCGCCGCCGCCGCCACCCGCTTCGCCTCGTCCAGCGTCAGCGAATAGAACTCGCCGGTGTTCCCGCAGGTGACGACGTTCGCCACGCCCGCCGCCACGATGCGATCCACGACGCGCGTCGTGGTCGAAAGGTCGATGCCGCCGTCGGCCGCATAGGCGGTGACGTGGACGCCCGAGACCTGCCGCAGCGCCGTGCGGACCCGTTCCATGCCCATCTCAGATCCTCCCCCCCGACTGACGCTCGATCAGCGTCGTGGCCGAGCGCACCACGTGCGCCCGCATCGCGGCCTCCGCCGCGTTCCCGTCGCCCGCGCGGATCGCCACCGCGACCGCGCGGTGTTCCGCCAGCGCCCGGCGCGCCTCCTCGACCGAGGCGAGCGCCTGGGTGCGGGTGATGGTGTCGTAGATCTCGAGGCCCCCGATCAGCGTCGCGAGCCAGGCGTTCCCTGCGATCGCGTTGATCGCGTCGTGGAAGCGGGTGTTGGCGTCGGCCACCGCCGCGAGATCCCCCGCCTCGGTCCGCGCCGTCATCTCGGTGGCGAGCGCGTCGATCCGCGCGAGGTCGGCGGCGTCCGCCTTGCCGGCCGCGATCCGCGCCGCCGTTCCCTCCAGCGCCGCGCGGATCAGCATCATCTCGCCCACCATGTGCGGCTGGAACGAGATCATGGTCCCGCGCCGCGGCACGGAGACGACCAGCCCCTCCAGCTCCAGCCGGCGGATCGCCTCCTTCACCGGGGTGGTGCTGACGCCGAGTTCGCCGGCCAGCCCGCGCTCGTCGATCCGGGTGCCGGCGACGAGGCGCCCTTCGAGGATTCCGCGGCGGATGCGGTCGTAGGCGACGTCGCGCCGCGACCCCGTCTCGTCCGCCGCCGGACGATCCACCAGAGTTTCGGATGTTGCGTCGGAGGCCATGGCCTTGTGATATATCAGGCGCCGCCGGGTCGCAAGGACGACCGGGCGGATCGCATGACGCCCGAGGCGTTCCGCGCGTTCATCGCGGGCGAGCAGAAGAAGTGGCAGGAGGTGGTGCGGGTCTCCGGCGCGAAGGTCGACGGCTGATCCCGCCCGGCCGGCGGCGGCCCGTGCCGCCGCCGCGCCCGGCGGGCGGACGGCGGTTCA
>CANGXM010000298.1 GCA_947457845.1 Rhodospirillales bacterium
GGCTGCCTCCGTCGAAACAGGCCTCCACGACCTTGCCCGAAACCGGTGACAGGCCGGGCAGCAACGGCGTAGTCTCGCGCATGGCGGGTGGGGCCTCTTCGGGTCGGGCGGATTTGTGTTTGGCGACTGAATCCTAAACCCGATCAAGAACTTATGCTACACCCGCCACCCCTCAAAGCCACCTTGGTGCATAATCCGGGCTAACTCACACCACCACCGGCTCCCGCGGGTCGATCGGAACCCGCGTCCCGCAATCCACGAGGCTCTCCACCACCGCGCCCGCCGCCAGCACCTGCGCGTCCGACCGGGGCGGTCCGAGGATCTGGAGGCCGACCGGAAGGCCCGCGCGGGTGAAGCCGCAGGGCACCGACAGGACCGGGCAGCCCGCCAGCGTCGTCGCCCAGCACTGGTGGAACCATGCCGGCGGCCCCTCGCGCATCCAGCCGTCGACCTCCGTCGCCGCCGGACCGCGGCGATTGAGCCCGAAGGCGGCGACGCCGAGGGTGGGGGTGACCAGGAGTTCGTTGGTCGCCAGGAACTCCGCCAGCACGTTGAAATGGTCGGCGCGCCAGCGCTCGGCCCAAAGGAGATCGTCGAACGAATAGCCCTTCGCCGCGTCGAACAGGTCCGACAGGTGGGGCTCCAGCCTGTCCCGGTTGCGCTCCACGAACTCGCCGCGCTGGGTCAGGAAGGTGAAGGCGACGATGATCCGGTAGGCGCGCTCCACCCCCGCGTAGCCCGGCCGGCAGACCTCCACACGGGCCCCCGCCCGCTCCAGCTTCAGCACGGCGCCCTGCACGATCTCCGCCACCTCCGGGTCGACGCCGCCGAGGCCCAGGTCGGGCGAGAAGGCGATGCGGAAGGGCACGCGCGCCCGGTCGACCGCCGCCTGATAGGAGACGGCGGGCTCGGGCACGGTCAGCGGGTCGGCGGGCCAGAGCCCGGCCATCGCGTCGAGGAAGAGCGCCGCGTCGCCCACGGTCCGGGCCATCGGCCCCTCCACCGCCAGCGGGTTGAACATGCGCCGATGGGGGGCGCGCGGCACCACGCCGGGGCTGGGGCGGAAGCCGACCACGCCCGAGAAGGCGGCCGGGATGCGCAGCGAGCCGCCGATGTCGGTCCCATGCGCCAGCCACACCTGCCCCGAGGCGAGCGCCGCCGACGCCCCGCCCGACGAGCCGCCCGGCGTGCGCGACAGGTCGTAGGGGTTGCGGGTGGGGCCGAAGAGGCGGTTGTCGGTGACCGGCAGCATGCCGAGTTCGGGCGTGTTCGACTTCGCCACCACCACCGCGCCGCGGCCCTCCAGCCGGCGCACGACCGGGTCGCTCTGCTTGGCCTCGTTGTCGGCGTAGAGCGGGCAGCCGTAGGTGGTGACCACGCCCGCCAAATCGTCGATGTCCTTGATGGCGATGGGCAATCCGGCGAGGAAGCCGGGGTGGCCGCCGTCTGGCCCGCCCGTCGCGTCCATCCGCGCCGCCGCCTCGCGCGCCCGCTCGAAGCAGCGCACCGGAAGCGCGTTCACCCGGCCGTCCACCGCGCCGATCCGCGCGATCGATGCCTCCAGCATCTCCAGCGGGGAGACGGCGCGCCGGCGCAGCAGCGACACGGCCTCGCGGGCGGTCAGGCGGGTCAGTTCGGCGAGCGACGTCACGGGCCGGCACCTCCGGATCGGGAGGCGCGAGCATGGACCGGCCACGGCGCCGGGTCCAGACGTCACCGGCCCCCCTCTCATCGGCCCCCTCGTCACCGGCTTGTCTTGTCCCGCCCGCGCCGCACCTCCTACAGTGCGACGAGCAAAAGATCGCAGGGGGAGGCGGGATGCGACGGCTGGCGGGGACGACGGTGCGCGTGGCGGCGATGCTGGCGCTCCTCCTGTGCGCGCCCCTGGTCCGCGCGCAGATGCCCGATCCCGAGCCCGGCGTCACCGTCACCCATGCGCTGTCGGAATTCGGCGAGCCGTCCTATCCGCCCGGCTTCCCCCACTGGCGCTACGCCAACCCCGAGGCGCCCAAGGGCGGGACGATCGCGCTCGGCGCGTTCGGGAGCTTCGACACGCTGAACACGCTGGTCGAGCGCGCGACCTGGCCGCTGGGCATCGGCCTTCTCTACGACAGCCTGATGACCGGCAACGGCGACGAGCTGGCGACCGTCTACGCCAACCTCGCCGAATGGGCGCGCTTTCCCGACGACCGGAGCTGGATCGAGTTCGGCATCCGCGCCGGCGCCCGCTTCCACGACGGCACGCCGGTCACCGCGCACGACGTGAAGTTCTATTTCGACACGGTGAAGGCCCAAGGGCGCGTCTTCCTCAAGAGCTTCTACGAGGATCTGGAGAGCGCGGAGGTGACGGCCGAGCGGCGCATCCGGTTCAACGTGCGCACCCGCAACCAGATGAAGCCGCTGGTCACCGCCGGCGGGCTGATCGCGCTGCCGCGCCACTGGTGGGCCGGCCGCGACCCCTCGCGCGCGACGCTGGAGCCGCCGCTGGGCTCCGGCCCCTACCGGGTGAAGACGGTCGACGCCGGCCGGTCCATCACCTACGAGCGGGTGCGCGACTGGTGGGCGAAGGACCTGAACGTCGCCCGCGGCCTGCACAACTTCGACGAGATCCGCTACGACTATTTCCGCGACGACACGGTCCTGTTCGAGGCGTTCCTCGCCGGGCGGCTGGACTTCCGCGGCGAGAACCGGGCCCAGCGCTGGGTGCAGGGCTACGACACGCCCGACGTGCGGTCGGGCCGCATCGTGCGGGCCGAGGTGCCGAGCCAGAGCCCGCGGGGCGCCTACGGGCTGATGATGAACACCCGCCGGGCGCAGTTCGCCGACCTGCGCGCGCGGCAGGCGCTCGAGATCCTCTACGATTTCGAGAGCGTGCAGCGCACGCTGCTGTTCGGCCAGTACCAGCGGCTGAAGAGCTGGTTCCCCATGCCGCCGGAGTATTCGGCGTCGGGGCTGCCGACGCCGGCGGAGACGGCGATCCTTGAGCCGTTCCGGGACCGGCTGCGGCCGGAGGTGCTGACCCAGGCGTTCGAGCCGCCGAAGACCGACGGCACCGGCCAGCTCCGGACCCAGACGCGCGAGGCGCTGCGCCTGTTCGGCGAGGCCGGGTGGACCGTGCGCAACAACCAGCTGGTCAACGCGCGCGGCGAGCGCTTCCGCACCGAGATCCTGCTGCGCGACCAGTCGGTGGTGCGGATCGTCGAGCCCTACGTCCAGGCGCTCCAGCGGATCGGCATCGACGCCAGCGTGCGGGTGGTCGACACGGCGCAGTACCAGAACCGGACCGACGACTACGACTTCGACATGGTGGTCGTGGCCTTCAACTTCTTCGCCCCGCCGTCGACCGAGATGCGGAGCTACTTCACCGCCGAGAGCGCGGAGAAGCCCTACGGCGGAAACTATGCCGGCATCCGCGATCCCGTCGTGGACGCGCTGGTCGAGCGGATCGTGAAGCGCGAGAGCCTGGAGGACCTGCAGGCCGCCACCCGCGCGCTCGACCGGGTGCTGCTGTGGGGCCGCTACGTCATCCACTTCTGGTACCAGGACAAGGCGTGGATCGCCCACTGGAACCGGTTCGGCCGGCCGGAGACGGCGTCGCGCTTCGGCGTCGGCGACTTCCCGACGACGTGGTGGATCGATCCCGCGAAGCAGGCCGCGCCGGGACGCTGAGATGCTGGCCTATCTCGTCCGACGGCTGGTGCTGATCGTCCCGACGCTCCTCGGGATCATGGTGCTGAACTTCGCCATCATCCAGGTCGCCCCGGGCGGCCCGGTGGAGCAGATGATCGCCCAGATCCGGGGCGAGGCGGTGGACGCCACGGCGCGCATCGGCGGGTCGGGTGCCGGCGACGCGGGCGGCCAGGCGCTGGCCGACCGGCAGCTGAACGCCGGCGACGGCGGGGCCAGCCGATACCGCGGCGCGCAGGGCCTCGACCCGGCCTTCATCAAGGAACTCGAGCGCCAGTTCGGCTTCGACAAGCCGATCCACGAGCGCTTCTTCCTGATGATGGGCAACTTCCTCACCTTCGACTTCGGGCGCAGCTATTTCCGCGACCGGTCGGTCGTCGACCTCGTGATCGAGAAGTTGCCGGTCTCGATCACGCTCGGCCTCTGGACGATGCTGATCACCTATCTCGTCTCGATTCCGCTGGGCATCGCCAAGGCGGTGCGCGACGGCACGCCGTTCGACCTGCGCACCTCGATGGTGATCACGATCGGCTACGCGATCCCGTCGTTCCTGTTCGCGATCCTCTTGATCGTGCTGTTCGCGGGTGGGCGGTTCTTCGCCTGGTTCCCGCTGCGGGGGCTGACGTCGGACGGCTTCGCCCTCATGCCCTGGTACATGCAGATCGTCGACTACCTCTGGCACATCACCTTGCCGGTGCTGGCCATGGTGATCGGCGGGTTCGCGACGCTGACCATGCTGACCAAGAACTCCTTCATCGAGGAGATCTCCAAGCAGTACGTGGTGACCGCGCGGGCCAAGGGTCTGACGGAAAAGCAGGTGCTCTACGGCCACGTGTTCCGCAACGCGATGATCATCGTGATCGCCGGCTTCCCGGAGGCGCTGATCGCGGTGCTGTTCACGGGTTCGCTGCTGATCGAGGTGATCTTCTCGCTGGACGGGTTGGGGCTCCTGAGTTTCGAGGCGGTGGTGAACCGGGACTATCCGGTCATCTTCGCCACGCTCTTCGTCTTCACGCTGATCGGGCTGGTGCTGAACGTGGTGAGCGACCTTGTGAAGGTGGCGATCGATCCGCGGATCGACTTCGACGCGCGGCGGGTGTGATGGCGGGATCGGCAGGTTTCGGGACGGCGCCCCCCCTCTCCCCCACCCCCTCCCCCCGGGGGGGGGAGGGGAGTCGGATGGGCGACACGTCGAGCCGCGTCCCCTCCCCCCCCTCGGGGGGAGGGACAGGGAGAGGGGGGGGCCAGACCCCATGACC
>CANGXM010000299.1 GCA_947457845.1 Rhodospirillales bacterium
CGCCGCCATGGCGAGGCCGCGCGCCTCAGCCGGGTCGGCCGCGAGGCCGGCGATCGCGTCGGCCAGCGACGCCGCGTCGTCCACCGGCACGAGGCGACCGTCGGTCCGGTCGCGGATCTGCTCCATCGGCCCCGCCGCGGCCGCGGCCACGATCGGCACCCCGTAGTAGGCGGCCTCGGCCAGCGCCATGCCGTAGGGCTCGTCCGCCGCGGCGGAGACGTAGACGTCGAGGTCGCGCAGGAACGCCCGCCGGTCCTCCACCCACCCCACCAGCCGAACGCGGTCCGCCACCCCCATGGTGCGCGCGAGGTCGACGACCCGCTCCGCGTCCGTCCCGCGCCCGCCGACCGCGAGTTCCGCCGCCACGCCCATGTCGCCGAGACGCGCCACCGCCCGGACCAGCACGTCCACCCGCTTGGCCGGCACGATCCGGCACAGCACGCCCAGCCGGAGCGGACCCGCGTCCGCGCCCCGACCGGCGATCCGCACGTCGCCCGGCGCGAGGGCGGGCAGGTCGGCGAGCGCCAGGGGGTTGGCCACCACCGCGATCCCCCGACCGGCCGCCCGCGGGCCGAGCAGCGTCGCCACGTCCGCCGCCTGGGCCCGGTTGAGGCACAAGATCACGTCCGCGACCACCCGATGGCGGTAATTGTCGAGATGGCAGACCGAGACCATCGCCGTCCCCGCCGGGGCCGCGCGGCGGAAGAGGTGATGGGTCTTGCCGTTGTGGCAGATCACCGCGGCCGTCCCGCGCCGGCGCATCAGCGCGCCCCAGCCCAGGACCGCCGCGGGGTTGAACCCCTGCCACAGGCTCGACAGCCCGCGGCCGCGCACCACCTCCGCGCCGCCCGCGCGCCAGTCGGCGGCCAGCGCGTCCGGCATCCGGGCGACGGTGGTGATCGACGCGCCGGCGGCCGGGAAGCCCCGCGCATAGCCGCGGGCCACCTGCTCGATCCCGTCCCGTCCGTCGCAATAGAGCGTCTGGATCAGATGCACCCGGTCGCATCCCCCGTTCGGAGAGGGGCAGTCTCGGCACCGGCGGTTCGCGATGCAAGCTTCGGCCGCATTGCCCCGGACGGGGGCGGCCCCTATGTTGCGGTCGTCCCCGAACACCGCGTCAGAGCCATGGTCGACCAGTCCAGAATCCGCAACTTCTCGATCATCGCCCACATCGACCACGGAAAGTCGACGCTGGCGGACCGCCTCATCCAGAGCTGCGGCGGGCTCGAAGACCGGGAGATGCGCGAGCAGGTGCTCGACAGCATGGACATCGAGCGCGAGCGCGGGATCACCATCAAGGCCCAGACCGTGCGCCTCGCCTATCGGGCGAAGGACGGCGAGACCTATCAGCTGAACCTGATGGACACGCCGGGCCATGTGGACTTCGCCTACGAGGTCAGCCGCTCGCTCGCGGCCTGCGAGGGCTCGCTCCTCGTCGTCGACGCCTCCCAGGGCGTGGAGGCGCAGACGCTCGCCAACGTCTATCAGGCGATCGACGCGAACCACGAGATCGTGCCCGTCCTCAACAAGATCGACCTGCCGGCGGCCGAGCCCGACCGGGTGAAGGAGCAGATCGAGGACGTGATCGGCCTCGACGCGTCGGACTCGGTCATGATCTCCGCCAAGACCGGCCTCGGCATCGGCGACGTTCTGGAGGCGATCGTCACCCGCCTGCCGCCGCCCAGGGGCGAACCGAAGGCCCCGCTCAAGGCGCTGCTGGTGGACAGCTGGTACGACGCCTACCTCGGCGTCGTCATCCTGGTGCGCGTGGTCGACGGCACGCTGAAGCGCGGCCAGAAGCTGAAGATGATGTCCACCGGCGCCGAGCACGAGGCCGAGCGCGTGGGCTACTTCACGCCCAAGGCGATCCAGACCGACGCGCTGGGACCGGGCGAGATGGGCTTCATCACCGCGGGCATCAAGGACATCACCGAGACCAAGATCGGCGACACGCTGACCGACGCCAAGCAGGGCGCCACCGTGCCGCTGGCCGGCTTCAAGCCGTCGGTGCCGGTCGTGTTCTGCTCGCTCTTCCCGGTCGACGCCGACGATTTCGAGCGACTGCGCGATTCGCTCGGCAAGCTCGCGCTCAACGACGCGTCGTTCCACTACGAGGCGGAGACGTCGGCGGCACTCGGCTTCGGCTTCCGCTGCGGCTTCCTCGGCCTGCTGCACATGGAGATCATCCAGGAGCGGCTGGAGCGGGAGTTCGACCTCGACCTGATCGCGACGGCGCCCTCGGTCGTCTACCACGTCCACATGACCGACGGCTCGGTGAAGGAACTGCACAACCCGGCCGACATGCCGGACCCGGTGCGCATCGACCACATCAAGGAGCCGTGGATCAAGGCGACGATCCTGGTGCCGGACGAGTATCTGGGCGCGCTGCTGCAGCTCTGCACCGACCGGCGCGGCCAGCAGCAGGACCTGACCTACGCCGGCAACCGGGCGATGCTGGTCTACAAGCTGCCGCTGAACGAGGTGGTCTTCGACTTCTACGACCGGCTGAAGTCGATCAGCCGCGGCTACGCCTCCTTCGACTACCAGATGGACACCTACGAGGAGGGGGACCTCGTGAAGATGTCCATCCTCGTGAACGCCGAGCCGGTTGACGCGCTCTCCACCATCGTCCACCGCTCCCAGTCGGAGAAGCGGGGCCGCGCGCTCTGCGAGCGGCTGAAGGAGCTGATCCCGCGGCAGATGTTCAAGATCGCGGTGCAGGCGGCGATCGGCGGGCGCGTCATCGCACGCGAGACGATCTCCGCGCTGCGCAAGGACGTGCTGGCCAAGTGCTACGGCGGCGACATCAGCCGCAAGCGCAAGCTCCTCGACAAGCAGAAGGAGGGCAAGAAGCGCATGCGGCAGTTCGGCCAGGTGGAGATTCCGCAGAGCGCCTTCCTCGCCGCGCTGAAGATGGGCGACGGGTGAGGGGATCGGCGCCGACGTGGTCTATGCCGAGCCGTCCACCCGGTTCCCATCGCGCGAGAGCCTCGACGACGTCGTCGCCAAGGCCGCCCTCGACCGTCGTCGAACGCCAGCGGATGGTCTGTTCCGAGCCGGACGGGCGTTTCTGGCCGACCGGACCCGCGGTGGCTCGAAGACGAACGTGCTGGCCGATTTCTTCGTCGGCGCCCACGCTACGGTGACCGGGCTTCCGATCCTCACCCGGGATGTCGCACGCTGTCGCAGCGACTTCCCGCAAGTCACCTTGATCGCACCATGACCCGCACCCTCCTCGCGGTGCACGGCGCGTGGTCGGCCGCCTGGGCGTGGCGGAAGGTCCGGCCGCTGCTGCGCGCGCGCGGGGTGGAGATCCTCACCCCCACGCTCACCGGCCTCGGCGAGCGGGCGCACCTGCTGTCGCCCGACGTCACGCTGGAGACCCACGTCCGCGACATCCTGGGCGTCGTGGAGATGGAGGACGTCCGCGACGCCGTGCTGCTGGGCCACAGCTACGGCGGGATGGTCGCCACCGTCGTCGCCAACCGCCTGCCCGGCCGGTTCCGCGCCCTCGTCTACCTCGACGCCTTCGTCCCGCGGGACGGGCAGTCGCTGCTCGACCTCATGCCGCCGGCGATGGCGAAACGGATGCGCGACCGCGCCGCGCGGGAGGGGGAGGGGTGGAAAGTTCCGCCCAACGACCCGCCGGCCGACACGTCGGACGCGGACCGCGACTGGATCCTGCCCCGCCGCGGGCCGCAGCCGCTGCGGGCGCTGACCGAGCCGGCGCGCCTCGACCCGGCGGCGCCCTGGCCGCCGCGGACCTACGTGCGGTGCACGCGCATCGGCGCGGTCGACACCTTTGCCCCCTTCGCCGAACGGGCCCGCACGGAGCCCGGATGGACGCTGCGCACGCTGGACGCCAGCCACAGCCCGCAGGTGACCGCCCCCGAGGCGCTGGCCGACCTTCTCGCGGAGCTGGTCCCATGACGATCGCCGTCCGTCCCCTCGTCGCCGCCGACCGCGCCGGCTGGCGTCCGCTGTGGGACGGCTATCTCGCCTTCTACCGCACCGCGGTGGCCGACGACGTGACCGACCTGACCTTCCGCCGCCTCACGCGCGGCGGGGAGCCGATGGGCGGCTTCGTCGCGACCGGGGCGGAGGGGCGGATCGTCGGCATCGTCCACTGGATCGACCACCGCTCCTGCTGGACGGCGGGGGACTATTGCTATCTCCAGGACCTGTTCGTTGAGCCCGGCCTGCGGGGCGGGGGCGTCGGGCGGGCGCTGATCGAGGCGGTGTGCGCGGCGGCGACGGCACGGGGCTGCAGCCGTGTCCACTGGCTCACCCACGAGACCAATCGCGACGCCATGCACCTCTACGACAAGGTCGCCGACCGGTCCGGCTTCGTGCAGTACCGCCGCATCCTCTGAGGCTCACGGCGCCGGGGCGACCCGGAACACGGCGAACCGCCCGTCGTCCGCGAGAGGATCCAGCTCGAGCCGCCAGCCCGACCGCACCCACACCGCCGTGAACCCGAATTCACGCCCGACTGCGGCCCAGTCGGCCGCGGTCCGGGCCTCCCACAGTTGCCGCACGTCGTCCTCGAACACGTAGAGCATCCGGTTGCGCCGGCCGTCGGGCGGCAGCACCGCGAAGTCGATTCCGTAGGCGGCGCGCAGCACCCGGTGGAACCCGAGGGCGAGGCCGGGGGCGTAGTGGATCTGGTCCATCTGCGCCGTCTCGATCGTCACCGGCCGGCCGGTGCGGATCTGTACCCCTTCCAGCATCGGTCCGGTGAGGATCGGGCCGGTCCCGGCGCCCCGCGCCGCTGCGGCGGCCGACGTGCCCGCCCTGTCGGCGGCGAAGAGGGACCAGTTCCCGACGGGAACGCGCAGGGCCGCGGCCACGAGGATCACGGCCGCCGCGGCGAGGGCCGTGGCCGGTCCGACCACCCGTCCGCCCCCCC
>CANGXM010000300.1 GCA_947457845.1 Rhodospirillales bacterium
CCCCCCGCCCTGACGGTCAGCGGCGCCGGCGGCGGTCGCGCGGCGCGGCGGTCGGCGCCATGAAGGCGGGCGGCTTCGTCGCGACCCATCGCACGAAGGCGGCGATGGCGGGGTGGGCGCGCAGCGTGTCGGGCGTCGCCCAGCGGGTCGCGATCTCGCGTTCGGTCAGTTCGGCGTGGATCTTCCGGTGGCAGATCCGGTGGATCCACCCCTGCTCGCGCCCGCCCTCGCTCTTCGGGCACCAGTGGTGGCGGTTGACCGACGGGCCCGCCACCATGTCCCGCCCGCAGAGCGGACAGGGACCCAGCGAAAAGGGGCCCGTCGAGGGCCCCTGATCGTTGCCGGTCGTCAGTGACCGCCGCCGGACATCGCCTTGACGATCTGCTCGGTGATCTTCTTGGCATCGCCGAACAACATCATCGTGTTGGGCCGGAAGAACAGCTCGTTCTCCACGCCCGCGTAGCCCGACGCCATCGACCGCTTCACGAAGAAGACCGTCTTGGCCTTCTCCACGTCGAGGATCGGCATGCCGTAGATCGGGCTGGCCGGATCGGTCTTGGCGGCCGGGTTGGTCACGTCGTTCGCGCCGATGACGTAGGCGACGTCGGCTTGCGCGAAGTCGCGGTTGATGTCCTCGAGCTCGAACACCTCGTCGTAGGGCACGTTCGCCTCGGCCAGCAGCACGTTCATGTGGCCCGGCATGCGTCCGGCGACCGGATGGATGGCGTACTTCACCTCCACCCCCTCCTTCTTCAGGAGGTCGGCCATCTCGCGCAGCGCATGCTGGGCCTGCGCCACCGCCATGCCGTAGCCGGGCACGATGATGCAGCTACGGGCGTTCTGCATGATGTAGCCCGCGTCTTCGGCGGAGCCGGCCTTGACCGTCCCGCGCTCGGCCCCGGAGCCGGCCGCCGCCGCCGTCGCCTCGCCGCCGAAGCCGCCGAGGATGACGTTGAAGATCGAGCGGTTCATGCCCTTGCACATGACGTAGGACAGGATCGCGCCCGAGGCGCCGACGAGCGCGCCGGTGATGATGAGGAGATAGTTCTCCAGCGTGAAGCCGATGCCCGCCGCCGCCCAGCCCGAGTAGCTGTTCAGCATCGAGATCACGACCGGCATGTCGGCGCCGCCGATCGGCAGGATCAGCAGGAACCCGAGCGCCAGGGCGAGGATCACGATCAGCCAGAACACCACCGGCGACTGGGTGATGCACACGACCACCACCAGCACCACGATCAGCACGGCGATGGCCGCGTTCAGCACGTGCTGCATGGGGAACACCAGCGGCTTGCCGCTGACGAGGCCCTGGAGCTTGCCGAAGGCGACGATCGAGCCCGTGAAGGTGACGGCGCCGATGGCCACGCCGATCGACATCTCGATCAGGCTGCCGACCGCGATGGCGCCGGGCTGGCCGATGCCGTAGGCGGCGGGGTTCAGGAAGGCGGCCGCGGCGACGAAGACGGCGGCGAGGCCCACGAGGCTGTGGAACGCGGCCACCAGCTGCGGCAGCGCCGTCATCTGGATCTTCTGGGCGATGTAGGCGCCGACCGCCCCGCCGATGACCAGCCCCAGGACGATGAGCCAGTAGCTCGTCACGCCCGGGAGGATCAGCGTGGTGACGATGGCGATCGCCATGCCGGCGATGCCGTAGAAGTTGCCGAGACGCGCGGTCTCAGGGCTGGACAGGCCACGCAGCGCCATGATGAAGAGCACGGCGGCGACGAGGTAGGCGAGAGCGGCGAAGGTCTCCATGGGGCGTGTCCTTACTTCCGCTCTTTCTTTTTGAACATGGCCAGCATCCGCTGGGTCACGATGAACCCACCGAAGATGTTGACCGCGGCGAGGATGACGGCGAGGAAGCCCATGAACTTCGAGAAATCGAAGCCCGGAGGCCCGGCCGCGATCAGCGCGCCCACGATGATGACCGACGACACCGCGTTGGTGACCGCCATCAGCGGCGAGTGCAGGGCCGGCGTCACCCGCCAGACCACATAGTAGCCGACGAAGCAGGCCATCACGAACACGGTCAGGCCGGTCACGAAGAACGGAAGCCCGTGCGAGGCCGCCGGCATCGCCGCGGCGGCCGATGTCGCCACCTGGGCCGAGAGCGTGTCGAGCTGCCCTTGGAGGTTGGCGGCGGCCGCCCGCAGGGTCTCGATCTGGCTCTGGAGGTCGAGGGGGGTTGTGCTCATGGCGTCAGCCTCCGGTGGCCGGCGCGAACGCCGGATGGACGATCCGGCCGCCGCGGGTGAGGCAGGTGCCCTTCAGCACCTCGTCCTCGAGATCGATCTTCAGCGCGCCCGCGTCCTTTTCGACGAGCGGCTGGAGGAAGTTCAGCAGGTTTCGGGCGTAGAGCGCCGAGGCGTCCACCGCGATCCGGCTCGGGATGTTGAGGTGGCCGACGATCTTGACGCCGTACAGCTCCACCACCTCGCCCGGCTTCGAGCCCTCGACGTTGCCGCCCTGCTCCACCGCCATGTCGACCAGCACCGAGCCCGGCTTCATCGTGCGCAGCATCGCGTCGGTCACCAGCACGGGCGCCTTGCGGCCGGGGATCAGCGCGGTCGTGATCACCACGTCCTGCTTCTTGATCGTCTCGGCCACCAGCGCGCGCTGCTTCTCCTGATAGGCCGGCGACATCTCCTTGGCGTAGCCGCCGGCGGTCTGCGCCTGCTTGAACTCCTCGTCCTCGACCGCGACGAAGCTTCCGCCCAGGCTCTCCACCTGCTCCTTGGTCGCCGGCCGCACGTCGGTGGCCGAGACGATGGCGCCGAGGCGCTTGGCGGTGGCGATCGCCTGCAGGCCCGCCACGCCCACGCCCATGATGAAGGCACGGGCCGGCGGCACCGTGCCGGCGGCTGTCATCATCATCGGGAAGGCCCGGCCGAACGCGGCCGCCGCGTCCAGCACCGCCCTGTAGCCGGCGAGATTCGCCTGCGAGGACAGCACGTCCATCGACTGCGCCCGGGTGATGCGGGGCAGAAGCTCCATCGAGAAGGCGTCGATGCCGGCGGTGGCGTAGGCCTCCACCTGCGCCTTGTTCTGGTAGGGCGCCAGCAGCGCGATCAGCACGGCGCCGGTCTTCATCAGGCCCGCCTCGTCCGGCCCGCCCTCGGCGGCGGTGATCGGGCGCTGGACCTTCAGCACGATGTCGGCGTCGCCCAGCGCCGCAGCGGCGTCCGGCGCGATGGTCGCGCCCGCGGCCTCATAGGCCGCGTCGGGCACGGCGGAGGCGACGCCGGCACCGGTCTCGACCACGACGTCGAGGCCGAGGCCCTTCATCTTCCTCACGGTTTCGGGCGAGGCGGCGACGCGCTTCTCATCGGCGCGTCGTTCCTTGGGAATGGCCACACGCATGGGCATCGGGTTCCGTCTTGACCGGCGGGGACGGGAGAGGCAGGGAACATGGATGATCCGCCGCGGTTTGAAAAGGCCCGGCGGTTATGAAAACTCCCCCGCCCGCTCACTTCGTGTGGCGCGCGACCACCCCGGGCCCCTCGGCCCCCCAGGCCGGCCGGCTGTGCACCTTGCGCCCGCCGCAGGCCGAGCAGCGGAAGCGCCGCGCGATCTCCGGCACCGGCATGGCGGCGCCGAACCAGCGGATCAGCTGCGCCGTGTCGACCACCGCATGGTGGCCGCAGCCGGGCGCATGGCACCACAGCTCCACCGCCACGGTGCTCTTGATCAGGTCGGCGAGGCGGCAGACGTCCGGCTCGTCGGCCGGGCTGGCGGCGGGGGTGGCGGCCGAGGCGGCGGGGGGCGGGGACGGCGTGGCGGGCGACATGCCGACCATGATGTTCCTGCTTCGTTCTCATAGCAAGGGCACGTCGGCCGCAACCGGTCCGCATCCGCCGGAACAGCGCATGGGGACCGCCGGGCACCGTCGTGGCCATCCACAGGTCCGCCGGCCACCCGAGGCGCACGGACGGGGCAGGCGACGGGCTCGCGTCGGTCCATGCCGCGTCCGGCTTGCGGAGCGATCCGTCAGAGCAACTCGTGCTGGCGCGCCTCGGACAGGTCCTCGCGCGCCGCCGCCTTGAACGTGCCACCCGACCAGCCGAAGGGCAGCTTGGGCAGCCGTCCCTGAAAGATCTCCGCGAGGGTGACGATCTGGACGCGCGGAAAGGTGCCGGCCTCGCAGGTGTAGAAGCCGGCGGCCGCCGCCTCCTTCTCCATCGCCCGCGTCGGCAGGGCGGCGCAGAGCAGGATGGCGAGTTCGGCGTGGCCGCGCTCGCGGTCGAGCACGCCGACGAGGTCGCGCACCGCGCCCACGCCAACCGTCTCCCCGCCCTTGACCGACACGACGGCGGCCCGGTCGGTCCGGCGGTCGGGCTTGAAGTAGAGGATGCCGTCGATGCCGCCGTCGGCCCCCTTCTTCTTGCCCTTGTAGGGCCGGGCGCCCACCTGCCCCACCGCCCACCACTGGAACTGGTACTTGTCGCGCGCCGCGAGGTCGAGGGCACCCGCCAGGTCCTTGGGCGTCCCCTCCACCGTGTAGCGCGCCCCGATGCCGGGAAAGGCGTCGCGCAGCCGCCGTTCGATCAGGGCGATGGACAGGTGGGTGACGTCGATCCCGATCCAGCGCCGCCCCAGCCTCTCCGCCGCGTGGATCGCCGTGCCGCAGCCGCAGAACGGGTCGAGCACCACGTCGCCGGGCATCGACGAGGCGGCGACGATGCGTTCGAGGAGGGCGACGGGCTTCTGGGTCGGGTAGCCGAGGCGTTCCTGGGCAACTGGAGTTGCCCCGGTTTGGTGGACAGTTTAGGCGCTTTCGTCGTCGGTCGGCTTTGCGTTGGCCCTTTCGTACTCGATTGGGGACTTGTAGCCGAGGGCCGAGTGACGGCGAGACGGGTTGTACCATCCCTCAATGAAGACGAAGACGC